>JAPPDX010000091.1 GCA_028824415.1 bacterium
GCCTCTGCGTGGGCGACATCGACAAGGCGGTGTGGTTCTACGGCGACCTGCTGGGACTGGAGCCACTGCCCCGGCCCGACTTCGGGTTCCCCGGCGCCTGGTTCGACGCGGGCGGCACACCGGTGCATCTCACGACCGGCGGCTTCACGCGGAGCGGCAACCCCGAGTTGCGACCCAACGACGGGCATCTGGCGTTCCTGGTCGACGACCTCGAGGAGATGACCGAGGAGCTCACCGAGGCAGGCG
The DNA here is from genome assembly GCA_028824415.1 of bacterium. Lineage (GTDB taxonomy): Bacteria > Actinomycetota > Acidimicrobiia > Acidimicrobiales > CATQHL01 > VXNF01. Next base: position 247 of record JAPPDX010000091.1, read on the forward strand.
TGGAGTGGTGGGAGTTGCCCAACTCCCCGGCCGCCGACCGCCAGATCTTCTTCCGCGACCCGTGGGGGAACATGATCGAACTCACCCGCTACCTGGCCGCCTAGGGCGGAAGGCCGCTCCGCCTATGCTCGGGCGGTCCGGCGCAGCGGGGAGCGAGCGATGACCACCGAGATCGACCAGATCAAGACCGAGGTGGCGGCGACGGCCAGGATGATGGCGGCCGCCCGACTGGTGGAGGGGTTCGGCCATGCCTCGGCGCGGCTGGATGGCGGCGGATTCCTGATGACATCCACCTCACCGCTGCTCTCGCACACCGCCGAGGAGATCCTCACCGTGGACGACGAGGGCAACGCCATCGACGCCCCCGCCGGAAAGCCGCTGGAGATCATCATCCACGCCGGCATCTACCGGGCCCGCCCCGACGTGGGTGCTATCTGCCGCGGCCACGGTGCCGCCATGGCGGCCTGGGGGGTACGGGGCGAGCCGGTCCCGCTGCTACACGGCATGGGCGGGCTGGCCGGCGAGACGGTGCCCATCCACCACGACCTCGCCCTCATCACGACGCTCGAATCGGGTGACCGCATGGCGGCTTCGCTGGGCGACAACAAGTCGATGCTGCTGCTGGCCAACGGCGGTGTGGCCATCGGAGCCGACCTGCTGGAGGCCGCGACACGCCTCTGGTACCTGGAGGAGCGCTGCCGCGTGGCCACAGACGCCGGGCCGGTGCAGCGCCCGGAAGGGGCTTGGCCCGAGCGCCTCAGCAGCAGCGCCCCCGAGTTGGTGCGCGCCAAGGCCTGGTTCGCGGCCCGCTTCGGCGAAGGCTGAGAATCGCCCGGCCGGCTGGGGCCGGCGGGCGGGCTACAGCATGCTGGTGACGTTGCCGCCGCCGATGGCGACGAGGCCCGTGGCGTTCAAGCCGCCGATTGCGACGATGCCGATCGAGTTCACACCGCCGATCGCCACCAATCCCATCGAGTTCACACCGCCGAGCGCCACGATGCCGATCGAGTTCACGCCGCCGACGGTGACCAGGCCGAGCGCGCTGATCAGGCTCAGGGCCGCGGCGCCGAGGGCGTTGATCGTGCCCGCGGCGGCGATTCCGATTGCATTGGCGCGGTGAATCACCACCATGCCGACGGCATAACTGTCTTTGCGTACCTCGTTCGACACCTGTCCAACCTCCCGGGATGCGACTCGCTTGCCGGGATCCTAAGACACCGCTGGGTATGACGTGTCAGGCTCACTACCATCTGTCCATGCGCAATGAGAGTCAGCCTCGGCGTCTCGAGGGTCGTGTCGTAATAGTCACCGGAGCCGCCGGGGGAATCGGTCGGGCGGCGGCGCGGCGTTTCGCCTCCGAGGGCGCCAAAGTCGTGGCGGTGGACCTGGCTGGCAGCGACCTCGACGGAACGGCTGCCGCTGTGACGGCCGAGGGCGGAGGAATCACAACGGTCTCCGCCGACGTCACCTCCGACAGCGATGTGGCCGGCTACGTTGCCACAACTCTGGACACCCACGGCAGGGTGAACGCGCTGTTCAACAACGCCGGGATCGAGGGCCCGATCGCTTCGCTGGTGGACTGTCCCGCCGACGGCTTCGAGCGGGTGATGGACGTCAACGTTCGCGGCGTCTGGCTGGGCATCAAGCACGCCGGTCCGGCGATCGCGGCCTCAGGCGGCGGGGCGATCGTCAACACGGCGTCGATGTTGGGGCTCTCCGGGATAGCGCAAATGGGCGCCTACGTCGCCAGCAAGCACGCCGTCATCGGCCTCACGAGGACGGCCGCCCTCGAGTTCGCCCCACTCGGCGTGCGCGTCAACGCTGTGGCGCCGGCACCGGTGGACACCCGCATGATCCGCAGCATCGAGGAGGGCTTCAACCCCGATGACCCGTCGGGCGTGCGAGAGGTCATCGTGTCCAAGGTGCCGCTGGCGCGCTACTGCCGGCCGGAGGAGGTGGCGGCAGTGGCGGCGTTCCTCTGCAGCGACGACGCCACCTACATGACCGGCACGGTGGTGCCCATCGACGGCGGCACGCAAGCGAGCGGCTAACCCGGCGGCCGCGCGGGTCCCGCCCGGGCCGGACGCCCTCAGGCGGGTGGGATGACCGGGACCAGGACGTAGTTGGGGCTCTCGGGTCCGAAGTGCAGCGTCACCTTGTTCTCGAAGATCTCCGGCGGGCGGTCGCGGGGATCGTTGTGGAGGAACGGCCCGCAGCCGCGCAGCTCGTTCTTGAAGTTGGAGAGCATCAGGCCCGAGGTGTCGCCGCCGTACTCGTAGTCGCGCCCGCGCACGCTGAAGCCGATGCGGTAACCCGGGGGCACCACGATGCACGTCGGCCAGATCTCGATGTCCAACTCGTAGACCTCGCCGGGCTCCAGCGGTTGGTGATCGGCCTCGAGGTGCGTGTGGTAGGGGCGCCACGGCAGCGACAGCTCGGGATCGAGCTTGCGGTGGCTGGCCCGCAGCCAGCCCTGGGCGATCGGCGTGTGCGGGTCGATCGCCCCCATGAAGGTCACCTCGTCGCCGTCGGGGTCGAAGACCCGGAACACCACGAACAGGTCGGCGTCGGCCGTGGAGGATGACACGAACAGCTTCGCCGCCAGCGGGCCGGTGATCTCCAACTCCTCGGTGGTCGGCTCAGTGAGGAACGTCAGCCCGTCGCCTGTGGCCTCGTAGCTGAGCGTCCCCTCCCGGCTGCAGGGAGAGGCCCGCAACTCCCCGTCGGTGTGCAGGTGCAGCGACTGCCAGTCGGTGCGCGGGATCGGCCAGTCCTCCTCGGCCCGCTCCACGAACCGGTCCACGTGGCGCACCTGCAGCAACACCCGGGGCTGGCTGTCCCAACCGGTGTCCTCCCCCTTCAGGAAGTGCCCGAAGAAGCGCTTCTGCAACCTCACCCCGTAGTCGGTGTAGTACTCGGTCCAGTGCTCGATGCCGTGCACCTCCAGCCAGCGCTCCGGTGAGGCCGAGCGGGTGTAGGCCTCGAAGTTGCCCCGGGGGTGCAATCCCTGACCGCCCCAGTTGGCCGAGGACAGGAACGGCACCACCACCTTGTCCCACACCGGGGACCGGTCGGCGTGGTACTGATCGTCGAAGGGATGCGCCACGATGTCGTCGCCGAAGGCGCAGCGGTTGGCCGCCAACTCCTCCTCGCTGAGCGTGTGCGGGCCCGAGGTCAGCTCCCCCGTGTTCGGATTGGTCGAGCCCCGGGTCCCCAGGCCGTGCTGCACGGTCTTGACCTGCATGTCGTACCAGTTGTCCCAGAAGGTGCTGACCATGCCGCCGTGGTGGGTGGAGTCCCGGTACCACTCCGCCGCCCCCTCCCAGGGAATCATGGCCACGAGGTGCGGCGGTTGGCGGGAAGCCACGGACCACTGGTTCATGGCGTAGTAGGAGACGCCGGAGAGCCCGATCTTGCCGTCGCTCCAGGGCTGGACGGCCGCCCACTCGATGGAGTCGTAGAGATCCTGGGTCTCTCGCGGCGAGAAATGGTCGATGTAGCCGGGGGAGCGACCGCAGCCCCTGGCATCGATCCGCAGGCACACGTAGCCGTCGGGCACCCACTTCTCGGGGTCGCAGACCTCCCAGTTCTGATACATGTTCGTGGACCCGGCGACCACGTCGGGATGCTCTTCGGCCATCCGGTTCCAGGCACTGGGATAACCCTCCTGGAAAGCCAGACCCTTGGCGTAAGGGCCGTAGGACAGCAGGACCGGGTAGCGGCCGGCATCGTCGGGCCGGTACACGTCGGCACGCAGCACGAGCCCATCGTCCATGGGGATCGGCACGTCCCAGTCGACGCGCATGCCGTCGCGCACCTCACTGAAGGTCTGCTCATCCGCGGGCAGGGCGTTGTCGGTCATCGTCTCGCTCCCTCCGGTCAGCCGGCGGCGAGTGTAGATGCCCCACAGCGCCGCGTGAATCGGCGCCAGCCGCCGCCCCGACAGAAGTGACCACACAACCGGGGGAGGGTGCCGGGGGGCCGATTCGCGACGCCTCCGAAGTCGAAGGAGCGAACGGCGCCCCGGCCCCCGACCCGACCAGACCGACGAGCGCGCCAAGGTGGAGGAACGGCTCACTAGCGTGAGAGCATGGCCGGCTGGCTCATCGCAGTGATCGCCATCGGGGGATTCCTGGCGGCGGTGGCCCTCTACGACGTGCTGCAGCGCAGGCACACCATCCTGGCCAACTTCCCGATCATCGGGCATTTCCGCTACCTGCTGGAGAGCATCGGCCCCGAGTTGCGCCAGTACATCGTCACAAGCAACGACGAGGAGCGACCCTTCAACCGGGCGCAGCGCCGCTGGGTCTACGCCTCGGCCAAGCGGCAGAACCCCAACTTCGGCTTCGGGACAGATCAGGATCTCGACCAGACCGGCTATCTCATCATCAAGCACTCGGCCTTCCCGTGCCTCGACGAGATCGACGAGGCGGCCACGCTGCCGTGCGCCAAGGAGTTGGGGGCCTGGCGGGACCGGCCGGGTCGCTTCCGGCCTGCATCGGTGGTGAACATCTCGGGCATGAGCTACGGATCGCTCAGCGGCCCGGCTGTTGAAGCGCTGAACGTCGGCGCAGAGCTAGCCGGCTGCCTGCAGAACACCGGCGAGGGCGGCATCTCCAGGTTCCACCGCAACGGCGGCGGGCTCATCTACCAGATCGGCACCGGATACTTCGGCTGCCGCAACCCCGACGGCTCCTTCAGCCTGCCGAGACTGCAGGAGACGGTCGAGGGGGCGCCGGTCCGGGCCATAGAGGTCAAGCTCAGCCAGGGGGCCAAGCCCGGTCTCGGCGGCATGCTGCCCGGGGTGAAGGTCACGCCGGAGATCGCCGCGGCACGCGGCGTGCCGGTCGGCAAGACGGTCAAGAGCCCGAACGCGCACAGCGCCTTCGGCGACGTGGACGGCCTCATCGACTTCACGGAGCTGCTCGCCACCACGACCGGCCTGCCGGTTGGCATCAAGTCCGCCGTCGGCGGCGCCCGCTTCTGGGACGAACTGGCGCGGCGCATGGCCGAGCGGGGTGAGGGCCCCGACTTCGTGAACGTGGACGGTGGAGAGGGCGGCACGGGCGCGGGGCCGCTGGTCTTCACGAACAACGTGGCTCTGCCCTTCAGACGGGGATTCGCCCGGGTGTACCTCACGTTCGCCGGCCACGACCTGCATCACAAGGTGGTTTTCGTCGGCGGCGGCAAGCTGGGGTTCGGCGCTGAGGGTTTGGCGGCCATGAACATGGGCGCCGACCTCCTGAGTGTGGGGCGCGAGGCGCTGCTGGCGATCGGCTGCATCCAGACCCAGCGCTGCCACACGGGGCGCTGCCCCACCGGCATAACCACGCACAGCCGCTGGTTGACGCGCGGCCTGGATCCGTCCCTCAAGTCGGTGCGCTGCGCCAACTACATCATGAGTCTGCGGGCCGAACTGCTGCAGCTGGCCCATGCCTGCGGGGTATCCCATCCGGCACTGGTCCCGCACACCGCCCTGGAGTTGCTCTACGAGGAACCGGCGAGGAGGGTGGACCTCTGCCAGCACTACCGCTACCCGCCCGACCTCCACAGTCTCAGCGCCGAACAGGCGGAGGTCATCGGCAAGCTGTGTTCCCGTCCCGCCGCGGCGCGGGAAGTGCCTGTTGCGGTCTCGTGACTCCGGCGCCCGTCTGACGCGAGCGGTCGCCGTCGCCGGGTTGCTGCTCGGCACCGCATGTGCGGCAGCCACCGGTCGCGGCGCCGCGGAGATCGACGGGACAATCGACCTGCTCGATGCGTGGCTGATTCCTGAGACAGCGGAATCTCCCGCCGAGAGCGTTGCGGGGGGTGCCCCCGGCGACCGGATCGATCGGTTCGAACTGGACGAGACGCTGAACTCGCTCGATGCCGGCGACTTCGTCGTGCTGGAGGGCGTTCCCGAGCCGCCGGAGCCGACGCCGGTGGCGATTCACGTCACCGCCGTCGAATTGCTCACCCTCGACGGCGCGCACTACGTGGCGGCGCACGTGAAGGGACAGGCGGGCGAGCAGGACCGGGTGGCCGGGTTGTTCCCCGTCGAACCGTCCCCCGCCGCGAGGCCGGTCGCCACCGGTGACGCGCCCGTGGGGCTGTGGCTGACTGGTGCCCCGTTCTTCAACTGGAGCGACAGTGGGTCCTTCCGCGGCGAGGGCGTGTGGCGCACGCTGGCACCCGGCGCGGTGGGCGACGACGGGTTCTCCTGCGCCGGACCGGCGGCCGACGAGTCGACACCGCACGTCTACCCGGAGTGTCTGGCGCTGCACCTCGGCGACGACAGCGGGCGCCATTCCCCCATCTACGGCTTCGCCGCCGACGGCTACCCGGTGCACGGCCCCTGGGCCGACCTGGAACTGCCTGCCCGGAGCTCCTGGCGGCTCCGGGACTACGACACGGCCGGATCGGCGACAGGGTGCGCTGAAGCCGGCCGCCGGACGTGCCTCCTGGCCGATCCGCTGGATCCCGCCGCCGGCACGGTCCCGGCGCCCGAGCCGGGGCCCGACACCGCTGCGGTGCCTGCCGGCGCGTTCTTCGAGGACTACTGGTTCGATATCGGCCTCGACGACGGGGCGCCGCACGCCCTGGACGCCTTCAACGGCCATTCCCACGGCGAGTTGGGCTACCACTACCACATCACCCGCATCCAGAACGGCGACGGCAGCTTCACCGACGTGTTCCCCTACATCCTCGGCCCCTGGTTCCGCGGCGAACTGCGTCCCGGCGACCCTCATGACCGCGGCCCGCGGCTTCCCGAGGGCGCCGCCACCTCCGCTTCGCCGGCGACCGAGACAATCGAGGAGCCGAGCCCGCCGTCCGAACCGCCCGCCCTCTGCGTCCCCCGCGTCACCGTATGCGATTGAGGTCGGCTCGCCCCACCTCCATCGTCCGGCACGCGCCGCCGTAGGGTGGAGCCGTGGGTGATCCGAGCAGCGTGTTGGCGGAGTTGGAGGCGCTGGGCACCGCCCAGAACCGGAAGGTCTACGCGCGCCACGGCGTGAACGAGCCGATGTTCGGCGTCAGCTTTGCCCACCTCCGCAAGTTGGGGAAGAAGCTCCGGCCCGATCATGATCTGGCACAGGCGCTGTGGGCGAGTGGGAACCACGACGCCCGCGTGCTGGCGCTCGCCGTCGCCGACCCGGCGCAGTCCGGTCGCTCCGAGATCGAAGTCTGGGCCACCGACCTCGGCAACTACGTCCTGATCGACGAGATGGCCGCGTTCGTCGCCCGCACACCGTTCCTGGACGGCTGTGCCGAGGACTGGATCGATGACACCAGTGAGTGGATGGCGTCGGCGGGCTGGACCCTCGTCGCTCAGCAGGCGCTCGGTGACAACGACCTGGAGGACCAGTACTTCGAGTTGCGGCTGGCGAGCATCGAGGCCGGCATCGCGACGGCCGCCAACCGGGTGCGGCACTGCATGAACGGCGCCCTCATCGCCATCGGCGGCCGCAACGAGGCGCTGCGGGAGCGCGCCACCGCCGCCGCCCGGCGGATCGGCCCCGTCGTCGTGGACCACGGCGAGACTTCGTGCAAGACGCCCGAGGCGGTGGCGTACATCGACCGCATCTGGGCGCGACGGAACAAGCGATCGGCGTAGCCGTCGCGGGCGTGGCTCCTGTCTCGGCGCCTCGAGGAAGAACCCAGCCGACGACAAGCCTGGATCCCGGCCTGCGCCGGGATGACGGGGCCTGCGCCGGGATGACGGGGCCTGCGCCGGGATGACGGATTCGGAGTCCGAGCCGGGCGCCTCAGACGTCCATCAGCGCCTTGCGCTGGCCTCCGTCGAGGAGGATGTGGGCGCCGTTGATGTAGCCGCCGCGATCCGACGCCAGGAAGACGACCACGTCTGCCACCTGTTCGGCCGTGCAGATCGTGCCCAGGGGGAGGCTGTCGATGGTGATCTCATGCGCCCGCTCCCTGCTGATCTTCTTGTCGCGGGCCATGGCCTCCTCCAGGTAGTCCCAGCGGGTGGTGGCCACCGGGCCCGGATTCACGGTGTTGCAGCGGATACCGATGCGCCCGTACTGCTCCGCCACCGAGGAGGCGAAGTTGATGTCGGCGGCATTGGCGACACCGGCGGTCATCTCCCAGTAGGAGGGCTTGAGGCCGTCATTGCCGACCACCATGACGATGGAGCCCCCGCCCCGCGCCCGCAGGTGCGGCACCGCGGCGCGCACCGTCCGCACGTGGCCCATGAACTTGAGCTGCAGGCTGGCGTTCCACTGGTCGTCGGTCAGCTCCTCGAGGAGTCCGCCGGGCGAGCTGCCGGCGTTGGGCACGCAGATGTCGAGGCCGCCGAACGCCTCGGCTGCGGCGTTCACGACCCGGTTGGCGTCTTCGGTGCTGCTCATGTCGCCCACCAGCGGGATGCAGCGCCTGCCGCTGGCCGCGGCGATTTCCGCCGCCACCTCCTCCAGCAACTCCTGCCCCCTCGCCACGATGGCTACGTCGCAACCCTCGGCGGTGAGGCCCTCGGCCACGGCCTTGCCGATGCCCATGCTCCCGCCGGTGATGATGGCGGCCTTGTCGGTCAGTTGTAGGTCCACGGGCATTCTCCCTGACTTGTCATCCCGCACGAAATGATGTCACACCGCCGGTGGGACGACCTCACGAGAATCCGGTGATGGCTCCCGGATCGGCGCGCGGGTCTCGCGGTCCCCAGACGCCGGCCTCGACCCGGTGCAGGAAGTCCGCGATGAGCGTGTTCACAAGGTCCGGCTCCTCGACGTTCAGCGTGTGGCCCGACTTCGCCAGGACGGCGAGTCCCGCAGTGGGGATCACCCGCTTCAGCCACACGCTCGTCTCCAGGCAGCCGTCGTCCTCGTCACCGGCAAGAACGAGCACCGGGGCCGCGATCGCCGCGAGTTCGGCCTCCAGGGCGTAGAGCGACGGCCGTTCCCGCTGCACGCCGCGCATCGTGGCAGCCGAGCCTTCGGCCGAATGCTCGCTCACCCACCCGGTGTATTCCTGCCAGGCGCGGCGGTCCTTGTTCTGCAGTTGCACCCGCGACGGCCCCGACATGTACTGCCGGGCGAACGCAGCGATGCCCGCCGTCTCGATCACCTCCGCGATCGCATCACACTCCCCGCGGAAGCGGTCCACTTCGGCGGGGCGGGCGCCGTAACCCGTGCCGGCCGCCACCAGCGACCTGACACGCCCCGGATGCCGCATGGCGAGGTGCAGACCGCAGAAGCCGCCCATGGAGATCCCGACGACGTGGGCGTCCGCAACCGAGTGGGCGTCGAGAACCGCCAAGGCGTCATCGACGGCGTGCTGCTGCGAGTACGCAGCGGGATCCGCGGGTACATCCGACGGGGGATAGCCCCGGGCGCCGTAGGTGATGCAGCGATGGCTCCGCGAGAATCGCCGCATCTGCGGCTCCCAGGTGCGATGGTCGCCGGCGAACTCATGGATGAACAGGATCGGATCGCCGTCCCCCACCGACTCGCTGTGCAGCGTCACCCCGTCGGCACTCGTAACCGTCTGCGTCGACGTCTCCATTTCAGCCGCCACTCCCACCACCTCCAAGCTCGGGCATCGCCGGCAGGTCATCTATCGTGAACCACGTGATCGGTCGACGCAATCCCGACTGGGGCGCACCCTTTGACGTACGAAACTATGTCTGGGGGACGTCGCAGCCGATGACGCCTCGGAAGCCACGGCGGCGACAGCGGACCGGGCCGCGGCCCGCACCCGCCCCGGGGGTCCGGCAACCGATCCCCGACGGTTGTGCCGAGTTCCTGATGTCCGACGAGAAGCGCCGCAACGCCGTCAACGATGCCTTCCTGGCGAGGTTGCACGAGGCCATCGATCGCGCCGAGGAACGCCACGACGCGGCGCTCGTGTTCCGCTCCTCGCTCGACGGGGTGTTCTGCTCCGGCGCCGACCTCACCCTGCCGGATGCCGAGCGGGCCCTCGTGTCCGACCGGCTCTACGCCGCGTACCAGCGAATGCTCGAATCGCCTGTCATCTTCGTCGCCGAGGTCGCGGGCGCGGCGGTGGGCGGGGGCGCCCAGTTGTGCCTCGCCGCCGACGTCTGCGTGGCCACGCCCGACGCCTGGTTCCGCTTCGCAGGCGCCGGGCACGGTTTGGCCGTCGGTGCGTGGGCGCTGCAGAAGATCGCCGGGCGCCACGCGGCGGCCGACATGTGCCTCACGACACGCCGGGTGGACGCGCCGGAGGCCATCCGGTTGGGGATCGCCACGCCCTGGCGGGAGGAACTGCTCGCCGAGATCACCCGGACCGATGCCGCGGCCCGGCAGCGTCTGAAGCAACTCCTTAACGCCGACCTCCACGAACCGCTGGAGCGCGAGCGGACCGGGAACCGTGAGAACTGGACAGGCAGCATCGAAGGGCTCCGCCGCTAACGGCGTGGCGGCCACCACGGTGGCGGCTTGGCGCCTGCACGACCCGTCACTCCCCGCGAATCCCGACCTGGGACAGTTGAGCAGGCGGCTGCGCGCCGGCTCCCTCTCCAGGGCGCTGCGCCGGCGGGCGCTCACCGGGGGCAGGCGAACCACTATCGGCGTCGACGGCGAGGAGGTCAGCCTGCACCAACTCCACGCGCAGACCGAGGCCCTGGCCGTGCGGCTCGGGGAGCTCGGGATCGACGCCCGACGCCCGGCACTGCTGGCCGCCCCGCCGTCGCTGGACTTCATCAGGTGCTACCTGGCGCTCCTGGCGTTGCGCTGCCCCGTCGTGCTGGCCAATCCCGGCGCCACGGCTCCCGAACTCGCCGCGCAGATGACCCAGGCCGACGTCAGCGTGGCCCTCACAGGCGGTCAGGCCGTCGACACCGTCGCCGACCTGATGGCCGCAGGGACCGTGACACAACCGGCGGCGCGTCCGATGGCGGGACTCGAGCGAACCGCCGGGGCGACCGGGCCGGTAACGCACTGGCCCCTCACGCATCTCGGCGACGCCGCGGGCAGCCTGCCTCAGGGGCGGCTGCCGCGTTCGACGGACGTGGCGATCCTCGCCTTCACCTCCGGCACGACCGGCGCGCCCAAACTCACCCCGCTGCGCCACGGCGACGCGCAGGCCTCCATCCGCAGCGCCATGATCGCCTGGCGCTGGCGTCCCGACGACATCGTGGTTCACGCCCTGCCGATGTACCACCAGCACGGGCTGAGCGCCCTGCACGCCGCCCTGCTCAGCGGATCGTCGCTGCACTGCCTCTCCAAGTTCGATCCCGAGCGGCTCATCGTCGAGGTGCGGCGGCGCCGAGCCTCGGTCATCTTCGCCGTCCCCGCCATGTGGGAACGCATCGTCGCCACCCACACGGCCGTGGACGCACCCGGACTCCGCCTGCCGATCTCGGGATCGGCGCCGCTGCCGGCCGGGCTGTTCGAGCGGATCAACGACGTCCTGGGTATGCCGCCGCTGGAACGCTACGGAACCACCGAGTCGGGGCTCAACATCTCGAACCTCTACGACGGGCCCCGCCGGCCCGGCGGCGTTGGGTTCCCGCTGCCCGGCGTTGAGACCAGGATCGACGGCGCGACCGGCGAACTGTCGGTGCGCGGTCCACAACTCTTCGGCGGCTACGCGGGCCGGACCCCCCTCGCCACGGGTGACTGGTTCGCCACCGGCGATCAGGCTCGCTCGGATCCGACCACCGGGGAGGTCACCATCACGGGACGCCTCAAGGACATCATCATCACCGGTGGGATGAACGTCCATCCCACCGAAGTGGAGGACGTCCTGGCCACCCACCCGGCCGTCGACGGCGTGGCGGTGGTGGGAGTCCCGTCGACGCGCTGGGGCGAGGAGGTCACCGCTTTCGTTGTCACCGCCTGCGGCTTCAGTGAAGCGGATCTGCGCAGTTGGGCACGGCGACGACTCAGTGGCCACAAGGTCCCGAAGAGGTTCCATGCCATCGAGGAGATCCCTCGCAACGCCACTGGCAAGATTCTGCGCAACGAATTGGTCGAACGCGGCGTGGGCCTCGGCGCAGTCTCGGCTCCGGGCAGCGGCGAGGGATCGTGAGGCCGGCCCACTCCGGTCCTGTCGAACTCGCACGACCGGCACGTCACGAGGCTGCTCACTAGCATCGGGCGCACTGCGGTCAGCAGGCTCAACGACCTATCTTGCGCGGACTAGCCGCAGCCGAACCGAAATGGGGGGATCATGTCGACCACCCTGCTGCGAACCACTCGCCTCCTGCGCACGCGACATCTGCTGGCGGTAGTGACGACCGCTCTCCTGGTGGCCGCTGCGTGCGGCGGGGACACAGCCGGGGACACTCCCTCGGTGGCCGCACCTGTCGGAGTGCCCGCCCCGCCACCCGCACCCGGCGACCCGCCTGCACCGCCACCCGCACCCGGCGACCCGCCCGCACCACCACCCGCACCCGCAGAGCCCGCACCGCCACCCGCACCCGGCGACCCGCCCGCACCACCACCCGCACCCGCAGAGCCCGCACCGCCACCCGCACCCGGCGACCCGCCCGCACCACCACCCGCACCCGCAGAGCCCGCACCGCCACCCGCACCCGGCGACCCGCCCGCACCACCACCCGCACCCGCAGAACCGGCACCACCCCCACCGGCACCGGTGGCCGCACCGGAACCCGTCGCCGAACCGGTCTACGGCGGGACGCTGGTGTACGGCCTCGAGGCCGAGACCGGCCAGGGCTGGAACCCGGCGACCACCCAGTGCGCCGTGGCCTGCCACACCGTGATGCGGGCCATCTTCGACACGCTCACGATCGAAGGCCCGTCCGGCGCACCGGAGCCCTACCTGCTCGAGTCCTTCACAGCCAACGAGGACTTCACGACCTGGACCCTGCGGATGCGGCCGGGCATCACCTTCCACGACGGCACGCCTGCGGACGCCGCCGCCCTCGCCACCCACTTCGACAACCTGAAGGCGGGAACGCTGACAGGCCTGATCGTGCGTCGCTGGGAAAGCTGGGAGGTGATCGACGACCTGACCGTGGAAGTGCGGGCCACCGGTCCCCTCGCCGGCCTACCCGCGCTGCTAACCGGCCAACTGGGCTACCTCGCCGCTCCGAGCCAGTACGCCGACCCCGAAGGAGCCATCCGGCCCGTCGGCACCGGCCCGTTCGTCTTCACGTCATGGACACCGGATGCGGAACTGATCGTGGACCGCAACCCCAACTACTGGAAGACCGACGCCGAAGGACGCCAACTCCCGTATCTCGACAGGGTCGTGTTCCGACCCATCCCCGATCAGGACACCCGCGAGTTGGCTCTTTCATCGGGCGACCTGGACGCGCATCACATCAACTCTCCCCTCAAAGCGAACGAGCACAGGGAGAGTTACAAAGTGGTGGAGGAGGGCAGCTTCTTCCAGACGACCTACATGATGCTCAACGCCGCCCAACCACCCTTCGACGACATCCGAGCCCGCCAAGCGGTGGCCCATTGCACCGACTACGAGACCTACAACCTGCTCCGGATGGGCGGCAACGTTCCCACCGCCAACGGTCCGTTCGGACCGAACACGCCCGGCTACCTGGCCGACTCCGGATTCCCTGCCTACGACCCCGAGGCGGGACGCGCCCTCTGGGGCCAACTCGACAGCCCGGGCGTGGTGGAACTCGGCACGACGAACGATTCCTTCAACCGGACATCCACCGAACTGCTTTCCCAGATGTGGAACGACTGCGGAATCGACACCACGATCAGCCAGGTGGACCAGGGAACCCTCATCACGAACGCCGTCTTCGGGCTCTTCCAGACGTTCCTGTGGCGGAACCACAATGCTGCCAGCCTGGAGGTGGAGCGCACGTGGTGGCACTCGGAGTACGCCGCCGGCCTGGCCGTCAACTTCGGCCGGATCGTGGATCCTGCACTCGACGCGGCACTGGATGCGGCCGCTCGTACCACCGACCCCGACGAGTTGCGGTCACTGGCCGAGGAAGTCAACCGGATCTTCGCCGCCGGCGTCTACAACGTGTGGCTGAACTGGTCGCTCTGGATGCTCCCGCACCAGGACCACGTGCAGAACCTGGCTCTGCTGACACTGCCCGACGGGCGCGAGATCCTGAACCTCATCGAGGGACGGGCATTCCTCACCGAGACCTGGATCGAGTAGCGGCCGGGGCCTCGTGGCACCCCCAGCCGGATGGACGTGGGATACTGAGCCTGCTCGAGGGACAATCATTCATCACCGGCACCTGGGCGGAGTGGACAATTGGGATCACCTGTTGCGAAACAAGCAAGCCGGCGCCTGCTCGCCGCGGTGTTCATCGTCTTGCTGCTCGCCGCCGCCTGCGGGGGCGGGGACGCTCCGCCGGCCTCGACGGTCCCTGCTGACCAGCAGGCGCCCGCGGCTCCCCCAACGGGGCCCGACGCACCCCCGGAGCCGGCGGCTCCCCAGGTAATACCCGAAGCCCCCCAAGAGCCGGCGGCTCCCCCAACGGGGCCCGACGCACCCCCGGAGCCCGCGGCATCCCCGACCGAATCCGGCACGCCGGAACCGTCCGCCACCCCCGAACCGTCTCCGGCGAGTGAGCCGCCCGCACCGATCGCCGCTCCGGAGCCGACGTCCGATCCCGTCTACGGCGGGACGCTGATCTTCGGCGTCGAGGCCGAGACCCAGGACGGCTGGAATCCCGCCACGACGCAGTGCGCCGTGTCGTGCCATACGGTCATGCGCGCCATCTTCGACCCGCTTACCATCAACGACGCCAACGGGGTACCGCAGCCCTACCTGCTGGAATCCTTCGAAGCCAACGAGGACTTCACCGTCTGGACGTTCCGGATGCGCCCCGGCATCAAGTTCCACGACGGCACACCCGCCGACGCCAACGCCCTCGCCACCCACTTCCGGAACCTTCTGTCCGGGGCGCTCGCGGGCCAGACCCTGCGACAGTTGGATAGCTGGGAAGTAATCGACGACCTGACGCTGGAGTTGTACTCCAGCGTTTCCTTCGCCGGCCTTCCGGGTGGCCTGACCGGCCAGTTGGGCTATCTGGCCGCCCCCAGCCAGTACGCCAACCCCGACGGTGCCGCCAACCCTGTCGGAACAGGGCCCTTCGTCTTCAAGTCGTGGATCCCCGAGGCGGAACTCGTAGTGGAACGCAACCCCGACTACTGGCGAAGCGACGCCGAGGGCCGCGCCCTGCCGTATCTGGACGGGATCGTCTTCCGCCCGATCTACGAGGCCGACTCACGGGGAGTCGCTCTGGAGTTGGGGGACATTCACGTCACACACTCCGACGACGGTCTTGCGTTCGAGAACTTCCGGGAGAACTTCAAGACCGTCGAGGAGCGCAGCTTCCTGCAGACCCGGCACCTGCTGTTGAACAATGCCCGGCCCCCGTTCGATGACATCCGAGCCCGGCAAGCACTCGCTCACTGCACCGATCGCGAGACGTTCAACCTGTTGCGCACCGGCGATGCCTTCGACATCGCCAACGGCCCGTTCGGGCCCAACACCCCCGGCTTCCTAACTGATAACGGATTCCCCGCTTACGACGTCGAAGCGGGCCGTGCTCTCTGGGCACAGCTCCCCGATCCCGGCACCATCAGGCTCGGAACCACGGGCGAGCCGGCCGACCGGACCTCCGCCGAACTACTCACCCAGATGTGGGACGTCTGCGGTCTCGATATCCAGATCGACCAGCTGGACCAGGGGGCGATGATCCGCAATGCCGTCATGGGGAACTTTCAGTTGAACCTGTGGCGAAACCATGATGGCATCAGCCTGGCCGCTGAGCGCGTGTGGTGGCATTCCAACTTCACCACCGGACTGGCCCTCAACCTCGGGCGCATCCACAACGATTCCCTCGACGCCGCCCTGGACGCGGCAACCGTGACCACCGACCGCGACGAGTTGCGACAGATCGCCGAGGACATCAACCGGATCTTCGCCACCGGCGTCCACAACGTGTGGTTGTACTGGGTGAAATGGATCCTGCCTCACCGCGAGAACGTGCACAATCTCGCCAGGATCACACTGCCGGACGGACGAGAACTGCTGAACGTCCTGCGAGGAAGGGCGTTCCTCACCGAAACCTGGATCGAATAGGAGAAAGGCGCGGACCTTGCGGAAGCAACGACCACACAGGCTTCTGGCGGCCGCGATAGCGGCCCTGATGCTTGCCGCAGCATGCGGCGGAACCGACGATGGCGCCCCGGCGGCGCCGGCCGCGCCACAGGCCGCCGAAGGCGCAGACCCGGCGCCTGCACCGGAACCTGACGCGCCGCCACCGCCTCCCGACAGTCCGGCCACCGCACCCGAGGCACCCCCGGCCACCCCCGATGCCCCGCCTGGGCCCGATGAGCCCCCGGCGGCCCCCGCCGCAGCGCCGGCCCCGTCCGATGCGCCGTCGCCCGCTCCCGAGGCCCCACCGCCACCACCGGATGATCCCCCGCCTCCCCCGCCGCCCGCTCCGATCGCGGCACCCGAGCCCACCGGCGGACCCGCCTACGGCGGCACAGTCGTCTTCGGCGTCGAGGCCGAGACCCCCGACGGCTGGAATCCCGCGACGACCCAGTGCGCCGTGTCGTGCCATGCCGTCATGCGGGCCGTCTTCGATCCGCTGGTCATCGAGGACGAGACCGGGGCGCCACAGCCCTACCTGCTGGAATCCTTCGAGGCCAACGAGGACTTCACCACCTGGACCTTCAGGATGCGCCCGGGCATCTCGTTCCACGACGGCACACCCGCCGACGCTCATGCTCTGGCCCGGCACTTCGAGCAAGTCATGTCGAATCCTCTCGCCCAGCAGCTGTTCAACCGAGCGCAGGGTTGGGAGGTGGTCGACGACCTCACCCTGGACTTCCACAGCAGTGCCCCGTTCGCCGGCCTGCCGGCCGGCATGACCGGTCAGATGGGCTACCTCGCGGCCCCCAGCCAGCACGACGATCCCGACGGGGCGGCCAATCCCGTGGGCACCGGGCCCTTCGTGTTCAAGTCGTGGATTCCCGACGCCGAACTCGTCGTGGAACGCAACCCGAACTACTGGCGGACCGACGCCGAGGGCCGCGCTCTGCCCTACCTGGATCGCATCGTGTACCGCCCGTATGTGGAGCCGGACGTCCGCAGGCTGGCGCTGGAGACCGGTGACATCACCGTGACGCACTACGACCTCGGCCTGGACTCCGAGCACTACCGGGAGAACTTCAAGACCATCGAGGAGCAGAGCCTCCTCCAGACCCTCTACGTGATGCTCAACAACGCCAGGGCGCCGTTCGACGACATCCGCGCCCGGCAGGCGCTGGCCCACTGCACCGACCACGAGACCTACAACCTGCTGCGCACCGCCGGCGAGTTCGACATCGCCAACGGTCCGTTCGCCCCCAACACCCCCGGTCACCTCCCCGACAACGGCTTCCCGGACTACGACCTCGAGGCGGGTCGGGCGCTGTGGGCCGAGATCGGAGATCCGGGCACGATCACCCTCGGCACGACGCCCGACGCCCACTACCGGATCGGGGCGGAACTGCTCGCCCAGATGTGGGCGGACTGCGGCATCGACGTCGAGATCCAGCAGCTCGATCAGGGAACGCTGATCCTCAATGCCGTCATGGGGAACTTCCAGGCTGCCGTCTGGCGGAACCACAACGGCGCCACGGTGCAGAACGAGCGCGTCTGGTGGGACTCCTCGTACACGGGGTTCATTGCAATCAACATGGGGCGCATCAAAAACCCGGAAATCGACGCCGCCCTCGCCCGCGCCACGCTCACCGACGACCGCGACGAGTTGCGACGGATCGCCGAGGAGGTCAACCGCGCCCTCGCCGGCGGCGTGCACAACATCTGGCTGCACTGGGTGCGCTGGCTGATCCCCCATCACGAGGATGTCCAGAACCTGGGCTGGATCACGCTGCCGCCCCCGGACGGCCGCCCGGTGCTGAACATCCTGGAAGGGCGGACGTTCCTCACCGAGACCTGGCTGGCTCAGTGAGATCGACCGGCGCCGCGGCAGGGGAGATCCCCCGAGAGGGAACCTGACCACAATGACGTTCCTGCGGCGGCTGGCGAGCAGGTTGGTGCAGACGGCCGCCGTGGTGCTCGTCGTGACGTTCGTCACGTACTGGATGCTCAGCCTGCTGCCGAGCGATCCCTGTTTCCTGTCGGTTGGCACCGGCGCCACCGAGGAACTGCTGGCCGAATGCCGGGAGCGACTGGAGCTCGACCGCGGCCTGTTCGCCCAGTACGGCGCCTGGCTCGGCAACATGGTCACCGGCGACCTCGGTGAGTCCTACCGCAACGGGATCCAGGTGACCGAGAGCCTGGCCGACAAGCTGCCGGTCACCGCCTGGCTCATCCTCTACACCACTGTGCTGAGCGTGATCGTCTCGATCCCGCTGGGGATGCTGAGCGCCGTGCGGCGGGACTCCTGGGTGGATCGCCTCATCACCGGCGGGGCGTTCTCGCTGCTGGCCCTGCCCTCGTTCGTCCTCGGTGTGGTGCTGGCGCTGGTGTTCGCCGCCAAGCTCGGCTGGTTCGACCTCGGCGGCTACGTCGGACCCACCGAGGGCCTCCTGGCGCACTGGAAGTCGTTGGTGCTGCCGGTGGTGACGCTGACGGCGGGCATCATGCCGTTCTTCCTGCGGCTGTTGCGCAGCGACGTCATCACAACACTGCAGGAGGACTACGTGGAGGCGGCGCGGGCCAAGGGTCTGCCCCGCCGGTGGATCCTGCTGCGGCACGTTTTGCGTCCGTCGAGCTTCACGGTGGTCACCGTGGCCGGCCTCAACGCTGCACAGCTTGTGAACGGTGCCCTGGTGGTGGAGATCATCTACGACCTCGACGGCATGGGCACGTACCTCATCTCAGCGGTGTTCAACCAGGACTTCCTCGTCGTGCAAACGCTCGTGGCGCTCATAGCCGCGGGGTTCGTCGCCATAAACATGCTGGTCGACGCCATGTATCCGCTGCTGGATCCGCGTGTGCGGGTGCGAAACCAGTGAGACGGGTCGGAGTGCCGGGCAGGCGCAGCCTTGCCGCCCTGCGGGGACAGGGCCCGGTCGAGACCGGCGGGAGCCGCCTGCGGCTCGCCGAACAACCCCTCGGTTTCTGGCTGGCCGCGGTGTGGCTGGCAGCACTCACCTTCTTCGTGCTGCTCGCGCCGGTGTTGGGATTCGTGGCGGACCCCGAGGCCTACTCTCGCAACGTCCTGCAGGGCGTCGGCTGGTCGCACTGGTTCGGCACCGATGAGTTGGGGCGCGACATGTTCGCCCGGGTCGTCTGGGGCGGGCGACTGTCGCTGATGATCGCTGCGATCTCGGTCGCGGTGGGGATCCTGATCGGTGGATTGATGGGACTGCTCGCCGGCTTCTTCGGCGGGTGGGTGGACACGCTGCTTAGCGCCGTGATCAACATCCTGCTCTCGCTGCCGGCACTGATCCTGGCCCTGTTCATCGTCACCGTCCTGGAGCAGAACACCCGGAACGTGACCATCGCCGTGACGATCCTGGCTGCACGCGCCGTGGCGCGCATCGTCCGGGCGCAGACGTTGCGGTTCCGCCAGCGTGAATTCGTGACGGCGGCGCGCTGCATGGGGGCGCGAACGTCACGGCTGATCTTCCGGGAGGTGCTGCCCAACCTGCTCCCCATCATCGTGGCCTTCACGTTCCTGGGTCTGGGGCTGGTGATCGTGGGCGAGGGCGGCCTCAGCTTCATCGGCAAGAGCGTTCCCGCGCCGGCGATCACCTGGGGCGGCATCCTGGCGGTCGCCAAGGGCAAGCTGTCCGCCGCGCCCCATCTCACGATCTATCCGGCCATCGTGATGTTCTGCACGCTGATGGCGGTCAACTACATCGGAGACACGCTGATGCGCCGCTTCGACGTCAGACAATCGCTGATCTGACGGGAAGCGAAAGGGCTACGACAGCGCAACCGGCAGGCGGGCCAAGCCTCGAAGGGTGAGGCGGGGCTTCCACGGGGGACTCTCCTCCAGCGCCGACCAGGTTTCGAAGCGATCGAGCAACCCCTCCAGCACCACCTGCCCCTCGAGGCGGGCCAGCGAGGCCCCGAGGCAGTAGTGGATGCCCGAGGAGAACGACAGCAGCGGGATCTCGCTGCGACCCACGTCGAACCGGTCGGGCTCCTCGATGACGGCGGGGTCGCGGTTGGCGGCGCCGAGCAGAGTCATCACGACGCAGCCCTTGCGCACGAGGCTCCCGGCGACCTCGACGTCGTCGAAGGCGTAGCGGCTGTCCACCTGCACCGGCGGCTCATAGCGAAGCACCTCCTCCACCGCCGCCGGCACCAGCGACCGGTCGGCCCGCAGGCACGCCAACTGGTCGGGGTGGCGCAGCAGCGTGTGCACCATGTTGCCGATGAGGTTGGTGGTCGTCTCGAAGCCCGCCCCGTAGATGAGGATCACCGTCATCACCATCTCGCTCTCGGTGAGCCGGTCCTCGCCGTCGACCGCCGCGATCAGGCCGGAGAGCAGATCGTCGGCCGGCTCGACTCGCCGCCGCGCGATCAGCTCCCCGAGGTACGCCCGCACCTTGTCCCGCGAGACCTTGGCCCGCTCGGCATCGGTGGCCCCGCGTCCCGGCTCCAGCGTGGCGGCCAGGTCGAGGATCAGAGGCCGCAGCCAGTCGCGCTCGGCGCGGGGTATGCCGACGAGCTCGCTGATGACGTTGGCTGGCAGTGGGAAGGCCAGCCTGGCCATGAGGTCGCCCCCGCCGGTGGCAGCCAGATCGTCGAGGAATTCGCGGCTCGCGGCCTCGATGGACGCCCGCAACTCCTCCACCCAGCGGGGAGTGAAGGCCCGGCTCACGAGGGAGCGGATGCGAGTGTGATCGGGAGGGTTCAGGAACAGCATCGACCGGTCGCCGCCTGCGTCAACCGCCGGCGCGCCCGTCAGCGACGGCACCAGGTCGCCCGCGCCGGCTTTGCCGAGACGCTGGTCGCGCAACACCAACCGGCAGTCCTCGAAGCGCGTCAGGATCCAGTAGTCGGCGAAGCCGAGCTTGTGGACCGGAGACGTTTCCCGCAGTTCCCGCAGCAGCGGGTAGGGGTCGGCGATCACGCCGGGATCGGTCACGATCCGTCGCAGCAGTTCGTCGCTCATCGCCTGCAATCCTCAGCGCCGCCAACAGCCGCGATGGTAGAGCCGCTGGCGAGGCCGCATCGGGCCGCTTGGGGCGCGGGAAGCTCGACTATCCACGGTGATAGATCCCATATGACGAACTATTCAGCCAGTTCCTATTACCTTCAATGGTCCCGATCCTCGGATCGAACCCGACGACCGTGCTAGTTTCATCCCGTCCGGCAAGGGTTCTACGCCGTGCGATCGGGCGACTTCCACACTCCCGGTGCGGACGGGGCAGGGCCGCCCCATGCGAAGGAGGACGCATGCTCAAGTCGCTCAAGGAACTGAACGGAACCCAGATGACCGGCCTGATGCTCGCCGTCGGCATCGCCACGGTGTTCCTCTCGGGCATTTTCACGCCCAGTGTCCTGATCATCGACATGGTCCTGGGCACCGATCTGACGACCGTGGAGGACGTGCTCGTCACCAAGGTCGAGAACAGCGATGCAACCCTCCTCACCGGCACCTTCTACCTGCTCGGCCACATGCTCCTTCTGGGCGGGCTGATTGGGCTGTGGCCACGTGGTCGAGGTGGATCCGGCGGTGACGCCGTGACGCGGGCAGGGCTCCTGACGGTCGGCATCAGCGCCGTCGCCGGCGTCGCCTCGGCCCTCCTGGACTGGGCCATCGTCCTCAGCGTCCGCATCTCGGATGCCGCCGGCTTCGCGGTCGAGGAGTACTGGCCGTTCGCTCAGAACTTCAACGCCATGGATGCAGCGGTCCAGTTCTCGATTCTGATGACCATCTACCCGGGCTATCTCTTCGTGGGGTGCGGTTTGGCCCGCCGGTTCACCGGCTGGCGCAAGTCGGCTGCAATGGGGATTGCGCTGATCTCACTCGTGGCGCTGGTGCTGGCGCTCATCGGCATCAACGCCGATGGAGCCGAAGCGCTGACGAGCGTCAGCTCCATCGCCATCTTCCCCATCAGCTTCTGGGTGTTCGCCCTGGGCATATGGCTCTACAGGGAGGACCCCGAACTTGTCGGCGAACCGGCGAGCGCCTGAGGCGCCGGCACTCCCGAGGGTGCCACCGGTCTGATTCGAAGCGCTCCCGGCGGGTTCGGCCGAACTCGTCGGGAGCCGGCCGCCGGGCCCCGACCCGGCGGCTAAAGCAGCGGCAGGACCTCTTCGCCGATGCGCAGGACGTGCTCGGCCGCCTCGTCGTAGGTCTCGCCGGGGAAATTCGGGAACAGCGTCAGGTGCTGCAGGCCGCCGAGCCGCTCGGCGTAGTCGGCGATCCCCTCGGCCACGTCCTCAGCCGTCCCCACGATCCACACCTTCTGATCGAGGGACTCCTCGAGGGTGGGGATCAGCCCGGGTGCGGCGGGCCGCCCGTCGGAGGCCATGTAACCGCGGCTCCAGCCGTATGGGCCGAGGAACTTCCAGAACTCGTCGTGGCCGTCGCGGGCGTCCAGCAGCGCCTGCTCGTGGGTGTTGGCCACACGCACGTTCAGCACGAGCATGCGGTTCTCGCCGGGCTCCAAGGCGCGGCCGTGCTCCTTCTCGTGGAGCTCGCCGAAACGGCCCCACCACTCGGTCATGAACTTGTGGTTGCGCAACCAGAACACACCGCCCCAGCCTCGGCGCGGTACGTACTCCAGGGTGGGGGGCGAGGTCACCGCCTGCCAGATGTCGTAGGGATATAGCGGGCGCGGCACCAGCGTGAGGTGCTGCACGGTGCCGCCGCGGTCGGGGATGCCCTCGGGCGGCAGGTTGAAGTACTTGCCGTGGTAGGCGAAGGTCTCGTTCTCGAAGGCGGCGACGATCACGTCGAGGGCCTCATCGAACATCTCACGGTTGATCCGGTCGGCTTCGGCCTTGTCCGGATTGTCGAAGCTCCCCACGAAGGTGCCGAGCGGCTCGGCCTCCCGCGGCACTGTGCCACGTCCCACGCCGAGGACCCCGCGCCCTCCGGAGAGGTTGTGCATGGTGGCGAAGTCCTCCGCCAGACGCAGCGGGTGCCACTGCGGAACGATGTTGAAGAGCGCCCCGATCTTGATGCGTTCGGTGCGCTCTGCCAGCACGGCCCCGAATAGCAACGCGTTCGGCAGTACCTCGTAGCCCTCGTACTGGAAGTGGTGCTCGGTGAGCCAGAACACGTCGAAGCCGGCGCGTTCGGTGGCAACGCCCATGTCGAGCATGCGCTCGGACGCGTACCACATCTCCTGCTGCGTGTAGCGACGATCGGTGGGCACCGGAGGGCCGGCCCCCACATCGTCCATCTCCACCGCTCCGAAGAAGAAGACTCCCGTCTCCATACCTGCCTCCTACGTGGATGATCGTCGGTCGCCACCCGTCGCCGAGGGATCTCGCGCCCGGCGGCGGGCCGCCGCGGTCAGTCGTGGGCGAAGGACCCGCGCAGTGCGGCCGAGACGGCGCCCGTCAACTCTGCGAACTTCGCTTCATACCGCAGACTCTGCGCACGGGGATAGTCGAAGGGCACGTCGAAACTCGCCACGATGCGCCCCGGTCGCGGCGACATCACGAGCACCCGTGTCGAGAGATAGACGGCCTCGTAGATGGAGTGAGTGATGAACAGCGCCGCGAACTGCTCGCGCATGAACAGCGAGATGGTCTCCTCGTTCAGGCGCTCGCGGGTGATCTCGTCGAGGGCCCCAAACGGCTCGTCGAAAAGGAACAGCGGCGGGTTCAGGGTGAGGGTGCGGGCGATGGAGGCCCGCATTCGCATACCGCCGGAGAGCGCTTTGGGATAGTGCCCCTCGAAACCGTCGAGACCGACGGTGCTGATGGCGGCACGCGCCAGGCGACGGCGCTCCTCCCGGGAGTATCCGTGCAACTCGCCCAGCAACTCCACGTTCCCCAGCACCGTGCGCCACGGCATCAGCGTGGCGTCCTGGAAGATGTAGCCAATGCGGTCCTGGTCGACCTGAACCGTCCCTCCGGATGCGCTGTCGAGATTGGAGGCGATGCGCAGAAGTGTCGACTTCCCGCAGCCCGAGGGCCCGACCAGCGTCACGAACTCACCGCGGCTGACCGACAGGCTGACGGCCTCAAGGGCGTGCGTGCCGTCGGGGAAGATCTTGGATACCCCGTCGAAGGTGAGGACCGGGCCGGAGGCGGCGTCACCTCCTGGAGAACCTGCGCTGGCAAAATCAGACGGGGACGCGTTCATGGCGGCGATCAGCCTACCGCTCCACACACGGTCCGTTCCGGCGCAGCTCGACGGGTCCGGAAAGGTTCAGCGCAGGTTGTCCTCCCGCCATGCGGCGGTCGCCGCCACCTGGTTGAACGTGAAGACGTGCAGCTCCCGGATGCCCAGGTCTGCCGCGTGCGCGCTCAGCGGAACCAGCAGGTCGTTGGGGTCGTAGTGCGGAACGGTCATCAGCCTGGCGACGGCGCGGCGGTTCTTGCGGAGGTAGCGCAGCGACTGCCCGATCCCCAGCCGGACGCCGATGCTCAACAACCTGGCGCGGTCCACGACCCCGGCGATGCCCAGATGCGCGGGCAGCGTCAGGCCCGCCCGGCGCTCGCCGCCGAGCCAGTCCACGATGCGGGCGGCGTCGAAGCACATCTGCGTGCTGCAATAGCCCTCCAGGCCCGCCTCGGCCAGCGCCGCCTGCTTGGCGTGCAGCGCTTCGTGCAGGACCGCCGGCTCGATGAGCGGGTGGCCGTCGGGGTATGCCGTGACCCCCACGCGCCGCAGCCCGTGATCGGTCTCCAGCAGATCGCCGAGGAAGCTCAGCGCGTCGTGATAGTGCTCCGGCTCGACGACATCGCCGCCCACCAGGAAGATCTCCTCGACCTCGGCGGCCCGCAGCCAGGAACCGATGGCGCGGGTGTGGGCGGGATCGCGCACCAGGCGAGCCGAGATGTGTGGGACGGCGCGGTGCCCGCCGGCGAGCAACCCCTCGGTGATCTCCAGGGTGGCTTCCAGGCCCTTCGCCGGCGACGCCGTGACCGAGACCCGCGACGCGGCGGGCAGGTCGCCGAGAGCTGCGTCCAGACTGCGAAGCGGTATGACCTCGAAGTTGGTCGCCTCGATGAGTCCGAGACGCGCGCCGCGCTCCGCGGGCGTCTCCCCACCCAGCCGCCGGCGCCTCGTCTGCCCGAGGCCCATCAGCTCAGTCCCACGGGGGTTCGATCCATCGGCGTCGATGTCGATGTCGACGTCGATCCCAGACCGAGGATCATCAACTCAGCCCCACGATGCTTCCGTCGGTGTCGATGTCGATTCCCTTCGCGGCCGGAACCCGTCCCAGGCCCGGCATCGTGCGCATATCTCCGCAGATGGGGTACACGAACCCGGCACCGACCGATGCCCGCACCTCGCGCACCGGCAGCCTCCAGCCGGTCGGGGCTCCCTTCAGGGAGGCGTCCGAGGAGATCGAGAGATGGGTCTTGGCAATGCAGACCGGCAGGTCTCCGAATCCGGCCTCGGTGTAGGTGGCGAGTTGCTTGGCGGCCTGCGGCGAATAGTCCACGCCATCGGCCCCGTAGACGTTGGTGGCGACCGCTTCGATCTTGGTGGTCAGGGGGACCTCGTCGGGATACAGCACCGAGAAGTGGCTCTCCTCCTCGGCGGCCTCGGCGACCGCTTCGGCCAACGCCGCGGCCCCGCGGCCCCCGTCGGCGAAGTGCGTCGTGATCGTGGCGCGGACCCCGTACTCGGCGGCGATTTCGGCCACGGCGGCCAGGTCCGCGGCGTGATCGTCGGGGAAGGCGTTGATGGCCACCACCGGCGTGCAGCCGTGCAACTGGATGTTCTGGATCTGCTTGCGCAGGTTGTCGCCGCCGAGATGCACCTCGTCGGGATTCTCCGCCAGCAACGCCTCCGGCAGCGGGCGACCGGCCACGATGCGGTGGCGACCCGAGTGCGCCTTCAGCCCGCGCACGGTGGCGACGAGCACGGCGGCGTCGGGCGCCAGACCCGAATAGCGGCACTTGATGTTGAAGAAGCGCTCAGCGCCCATGTCGGCACCGAAGCCGGCCTCGGTCAGCAGGAATTCGCTCATGCGAATGCCCACCTGGTCGGCGACGATTGAGGAGTTCCCGGTGGCGATATTGCCGAACGGCCCGGTGTGCACGAGAGCGGGCGTGTTCTCCAGGGTCTGCATCAGGTTGGGCTTGATGGCCTCTCGCAGGATGACCGCCATCGACCCGGCGGCGCCGATCTCCTCGGCGGTCACGGGAGTGCCGCTGCGGGTGTAGCCCACCACGATGCGCCCCAGGCGCGCACGCAGGTCACCCAGGCCGCTGCACAGCGCCAGGGTCGCCATGACCTCCGAGGCGGCGGTTATGTCGAAGCCGCTCTCGCGTGGGATGCCGTCTAGCCGCCCGCCGAGGCCGATCGTGACGTTGCGCAGCGCCCGGTCGTTCACATCCAGGACCCTGCGCCAGGTGATGTTGTGGATGTCGAGTTCGCACGCGTTGCCGTGGTACAGGTGCGCGTCGACCATCGCCGAGCACAGGTTGTGGGCCGCCGTCACCGCGTGCATGTCACCGGTGAGGTGGAGATTGAAGAGTTCCATGGGCACGACCTGGCTGTAGCCGCCGCCTGCCGCCCCTCCCTTGATCCCGAATGTGGGTCCCATCGAAGGCTGGCGGATGGCGATCGTGGCCGTGCGGCCGATGTGCTGGAAGGCCTGGCCGAGGCCCACCGTCGTCGTGGTCTTGCCCTCACCGAGCGGCGTGGGCGTGATGGCCGAAACCACGACGTAGCGGGCGCGCGGTCGGTCGGCCATCGCCTTCGCCGCGGCGAGGTCCACCTTGGCCGCGCCCTTCCCGTAGAACTCCAGGTGATCCTGCGGAATCCCGGCCTGGTCCGCGATCTCCTCCAGTGGTCGCAGCCGGGCCTGGGACGCGATCTCCAGATCTGACGGAAATGCCATTGATGCCCCCTCGGGTATCCGGCCGTCGTTGCTTCGAGCGTATGTCCCCCGACCGCCGGGCACGGCGCGGGCACGCTAGGGTGTCTTGACCCGCGTTCCGTATTCTGGAACGATTCCATATTACAGAACGCCGGGGCGCCGCTGGTCGCGGCAGCAGGGAATGCAGCAGGGAATTCGGTCCTGGGTCGCCGCGGATCGGATCAAGGCCCGTTCGGAAGACACATGAACGGGGCACTCGCGGCGGCGCCGGAGATCGCGGAGGCATGACGTGAGCGAAGTACCCGCCAAGGCCCGCTGCGTGGTCATCGGCGCAGGGATCGTCGGAAACTGCCTGGTGGGGCACCTGGCGAAGCTCGGATGGACCGACCTGGTGCTGCTCGACAAAGGTCCGCTGCCGAACCCCGGTGGCTCGACGGGTCACGCCTCCAATTTCATCTTCCCAGTGGATCACAACAAGGAGATGTGCCTGCTGGGCGAGCAGAGCGCCAACCAGTACCGGGACCTGGGGCTCTCGGTGGACTCCGGAGGCATCGAGGTCGCTCGCACGCCTGAACGCATGGACGAGTTCCAGCGGCGCATGACCTCGGCGACCGCCTGGGGTATCGAAGCCCACCTGCTGACGCCCGCCGAGGTGGCCGAGTTGGTGCCGTTCATCAACACCGACGTCATCCTGGGCGGCTTCTACTGCCCGACCGTCTCGGTTGTGGACTCTCTCGAGACGGGCACACAGATGCGCAAGATCGCCACCGACGCCGGCTGCCAGGTCTTCGCCAACACCGAGGTCCTCGACATAACCACCAGCGACGGACCGCTGCCCGGCACGCGCACCGTGACCTCCGTCGTCACCGACAAGGGAACCATCCGGGCCGACTACGTGGTGATCGCCTGCGGTGTCTGGTCCAACAGGGTCGCCAACATGGCCGGCGCCTACATCCCGCTGGTGCCGGCGGTGCACCAGATGGCCGACGTGGGACCCATCGACGTGCTCGCCGAGACCAACAACGAGATCGGCTACCCCATCGTGCGCGACATGGACACGTTCTGCTACGAGCGCCAGTCGGCCGGCTCGATGGAGGTCGGTTCCTACGCCCACCGGCCGATCCTGCACCATCCCGACGCCATCCCCTCCAATGAGGAGGCGGCCCTGTCGCCAACCGAGATGCCGTTCACGCCCGATGACTTCGACCAGCAGATGGAGGAGGCCATCGAACTGATGGACATGCTCGGCGACGCCGAGATCCGCTACGCCATCAACGGCCTGCTGTCGCTCACGCCCGACGCCATGCCCTGCCTGGGCGAGGTGCCCGACGTGCGCAACCTCTGGTCGGCGGCGGCCATCTGGGTGAAGGAGGGTCCGGGCATGGCCCAGGTGGTGGCCGAGTGGATGACCTTCGGCTACCCGCGGGTCATCGACACCCACGGCGCGGATGTGGCCCGGTTCTACCCCGAGGAACGCAGCGACACCCACATCTGGGCCCGCTCCTCGGAGCACTTCAACAAGACCTACGGCATCGTCCATCCCTCCGAGCAGTGGGAGAGCCGCCGCAACCTGCGCGTCAGCCCCTACTTCTCCCGCCAGCAGGCCCTCGGCGCCGAGTTCTTCCAGGCCCGCACCTGGGAGCGCCCCCAATGGTTCGCCTCCAACGCCGACCTTCTGGAGCGCTACGCGCTCTCCGACCGCGAGGTGGAGTGGGATGCCCGCTGGTGGAGCCCGATCACCATGGGCGAGCATCTCAACCTGCGGGAGAACTGCGGGCTCGTGGACCTCAGCGCCTTCCAGATCTTCGAACTCTCGGGGCCCGGGGCTGTGGCCTACGCCGACCGGCTGGCCGTGAACCGCATCGACGTGCCCGTCGGCCGGGCCGTCTACACCCCCTGGCTGACCCCCGACGGCGGCTTCCACTCCGACCTCACCATGATGCGCACCGGACCGGAGCAGGTCCGGATCGTAACCGGCGTCTTCGACGGCGGGCGGGACGAGTTCTGGGCGCGGCGGCACATGCCCACCGACGGTTCGGTCACCTTCGACAACATCACCGACCGCATCACCACGCTGGGCCTGTGGGGACCGAACGCCCCGGAGGTGCTGAGCGCCCTGAGCGATCACCGCTGGAGGGATGCACCGTACGGATCCGTGACGCCCGTCGAGCTGAAGTGCGGCAACCGCACCATCGAGGCCGAGTTGTTCCGCATC
The DNA here is from genome assembly GCA_028824415.1 of bacterium. Classification (GTDB taxonomy): domain Bacteria; phylum Actinomycetota; class Acidimicrobiia; order Acidimicrobiales; family CATQHL01; genus VXNF01. The sequence goes on from JAPPDX010000091.1 coordinate 29,311, forward strand.
TCCTACGTGGGCGACACCGGCTGGGAGATCTACACGGCGTGGGACAACGGACCCGACCTCTGGGACACCCTTACGACCGCCGGCGCGGACCTGGGGCTGCGGCCCACCGGTGGCGGCGTGTACGGCACCTCGGGCCGCCTCGAGAAGGGCTACCGCCTCATGGGCGCCGAGCTGGAGAGCGAGTACAACCCGCTGGAGGCCGGCCTGGCCCGGCCCCGGGTGAAGGCCGCCGACTTCATCGGCAAGGAGGCCTACGTGGCCGCCCGTGAGGCCGGGCCGCCCGAGGTGCAGATGTGCGTGCTCACCGTGGAGGACCACACCGACCGGCAGGGCCGCAAGCGCTACATGCAGGGCGGCAACGAGCCGATCCTGACCGCCGACGGCAAGCGGATCACCGACGGTCACGGGCGGGTCTCCCGGGTCACCAGTGCCGGCCCCGGTCCGTCGGTGGACCGGTACCTGCTGATGGGCTACCTGCCGAGCGAGCTCGCCGAGCCGGGCACCGACCTGCAGGTCATGTACATGAACGAGTTGTTCCCGGTGCGGGTGGCGGGGACCGGACCGGTCTTCGACCCCGGCGACACCCGGCTGCGGGGCTGACGGCCGGGCTGCGGTTCGGGACCGGATCGACGGGGACACGGCGATGCGCATCTGCTGCTGCGTGAAGCGAGTGCCTGCGCCGGGTGCCCGGATCAACGTGACCGCCGACGGCCAGGCGGTCGATGTCGCCCACCTCGGCTTCACCACCAGCCCGCATGAGGAATGTGGTGTGGAGGAGGCGGTGCAGCTAACCGAGGAGCACGGGGGCGAGGTGACGGTGCTCACGCTGGGTCCCCCCGAGGCCGCCGAGCAACTGCGCTACGCCGCCTCGGTCGGCGCCCATCACGGGGTGCTGGTCCCCACCGACGGCTCTCCCTGGGACCCCCAGCGCACTGCAGTGGCGCTCACGTCGGCCATCCGGAACCTCGAGGAGAGCGACGGGCCGTTCGACCTGCTGATCTTCGGCAACGAGTCGGCGGACTCCGGGGGCTTCCAGGTGGGCATCAGAGTGGCCGTCGCCCTCGGCCGGCCCATCGTGGGGGGGATAAAGGGAATCGAGATCGACGGTTCTACGGTTCGGGCTCGGCGCCAGACCGACGCCGGCTTCGAGGTGTACGAGATGTCCATGCCGGCGGCCGTCGGCGTGAAGGAGGGCATCAACCTGCCCCGCTACCCCACGATGCGCGGGCGCCTGGCCTCGAAACGGCTGGAAGTCGCCGAGTTACCGGCCGAGGCTCCGCCGGGGGGCCAGAGCATGCGCCTGCTGCACCGTCCGCCCGATGTGACCTCCGAGACGGTGATCCTCGGCGAGGGCGCCGGGGCCGCTCCGGCCGTGGTCGACGTCCTGGCCGACCTCGGGGTGCTCTGATGCTGCTCGTGATCCTCGAGCACGACCGTGGGGCCATGCCCGAGGCGGCCCGCGAGGCGCTGACATTCGGGCGCACGCTGGCAGAACGGATGGGCGTCCCGATGCACGCCGCCCTCATCGGCAGCGAGGATGCCGCACTGGTGGCCGAGGCCGGTGGCCACGGCGCCACGCGGGTCCACACCGTGGTGCATCCGGTGCTCGAGGACTTCGGACCCGAGGCGTGGGGGGAGGTCATCGCAGCCATGGTCGGCGGCCTTGAGCCGGATGCGGTGCTGGCCGGCGGCAGCGACCGCGGCAACGAGGTGCTGGCCCAGGCCGCGGCGCGGCTCGACATCCCCTTCGTGGCCAACTGCCTCGACATCGATCCCGCTGACTGGTCCATCACCCGCATCCAGTGGGGAGGATCGCTGCTGGAGGACGTCACCGTCTCGGCCGAGGTCCCCCTGCTGACCTGCGGGCTGCATGCCGTGGCCGCCGAAGCGGCGCAGTCACCCACCGAGCCTGCGGTCGACGTCTTCGAGGTGGATCTCGACCCGGCGCTGTCGCGCACGGTGGTCCGCGACCGCGTGGTGCTCAGCGCCGGCGTGACGCTGTCGACTGCTCCGGTGGTGGTCGGTGGCGGCCGCGGCGTCGGCTCGGCGGAAAGTTTTGCGCCGCTGGAGGAGCTCGCCGGATTGCTGGGCGGCAAGGTGGGCTGCAGCCGGGCGGTCACCAACAACGGCTGGCGGCCACACGCCGACCAGGTGGGCCAGACGGGCACCCGAATCGCTCCGGAGATCTACATCGCCTCGGGTATCTCCGGCGCCATCCAGCACTGGGTGGGCGCCATGGGTTCCAAGCACATCCTCGCCATCAACCTCGACCCTGAGGCCAACATCGTGCAGAAGGCCGACTGGGCGGTCATCGGCGACCTGCACGAAGTCATCCCTGCGATCGCCGCTGAGATCCGCTCCCGCCGCTAACGCTCACCGGCGCAGTCCCCGTCATTCCGGCGCAGGCCGGAATCCAGTCACCGGCGGATCTGACTCGGATCCTGAGAGTCAGACCTGCAGCTGCGCCGCGAGGCTCTCGGCGGCCCGCGCCACGGCCAGGCCGACGTCGTGGGCCCGGTCGGGGTCGGGAAAGCGATAGGCCGGACCGTGGACGTGCAGTGCCGCCACCGGCAGCCCGTCGGATCGCAGGACCGGTGCGGCGACCGAGTGCAGGTCCTCGACGAACTCCCCGTATACCCACACGTAGCCGATGCTGCGGATCTGCTCGAGGCGGGTCCTGATGGCATCAGGATCGGTCATCGTGCGTGCGGTGTAGGGCTCTAGGTGCCCCGCCAGGTACTCCTCGCGCTCCGCCGAGGGCATGTGCGCCAGGATGGCCAACCCTGAGGACACCACGTGCAGCGGGATTCTCTCGCCCGTCCAATCCCGCACCTGCACCTCGGACTGCGACTCGGTCTGATCCAGGTAGTAGACCTCGCCGCCGTCGGGAATCGAGAGCCCGGTAATCTCGCCGAGCACATCGGCCAGTTCCAGCAGGTACGGGCGGGCCGCCGAGATCAGGTTGCGCCCCGGCGCGACGGTCCCGGCGATGTCGACGAGCCCCGGACCGAGCCGGTAGAGGCCACTGGATGCCTCCTGCTCGACGGCACGCTCGCTCTCGAGAGCCGAGAGCAGGCGGGCGACGGTGCTCTTGGGAAGCTGGGCCCGGTCCGCCAGGTCGGTAACGCCCAGCGGCCCGAGGGCCAGGAAACGCAGCAGCAGAAAGGCACGCTCGATCGACTGGACCACCATTTCGGCAGACTACGACAGCGCGCCGCGTGATTCGTGGCGCGCCGACGGCGTCGACTGCCTCGCCGTCAGCACGGCTACTCCCATTCCCGGGTCTCGATGCTCGGATCGAGGTTGTGATAGTCGCTGGCGTCAGCGGCGAAGATGGCCCGCTCGGTCCGCAACCCGGTAGGGGTGTCCAGCGTGCCGGCGCAGATCCACATGCAGCGGGTCTGGGCGTACAAGCCATCGGGCGGCGGCTCCACCACCCGCCAGAACAGCGAGCTGCCGCACTCCCGGCAGGACCCGTAGGCCACGTTCGGATCGTCGGCGGGATGGTGCCAGTGGAGGGTTCGGTCCTCGATCAACGTGAAGTCGTCGTATTCGCAGTTGGTGGCGGCCATAAAGTGACCGGTCCAGCGTCGGCACCGGTGGCAGTGGCAGTTCCAGACCGGCCGCGCCGGTCCAACGACCTCGTAGCGCACCCCGCCGCAGACGCAGCGTCCACTCATCGTCTTGCCCACGACCGACTCCTTCGACGACGCGCTGTCCCCAATGCAGCGGTGGAGGCAGCCACCTGTGACCGATGGCTCGTGTGACTTCTGACCCGCATTGTGGAACAGTACCACGATCCGGAATAGCAGGCCGGTAGGTTGCGTTGACTCGAGAGTGGTAACCGGCGTCGAAGCGGCCGCTTCGGCCCGAGAGACGAGACGGGGCACACGTGAACGGTCCATCGGTTCGCAACAGCACGGCCGTGCGGACCTTGCTGGTCGGCATGGCGTTCCTGATGGTCGGGAATGGCTTGCAGACCTCGGTGCTGGGAGTCCGGGCCGAGATCGAGGGGTTCGGCTTCGCGGTCGCCGGCGCCGTCATGGCCGGCTACTTCGTGGGCTTCCTCTTCGGCACCGCGGTCGCCGAGCGCTTCCTGGCGGCGGTCGGCCACATCAGGGTGTTCGCCGCCCTGGCCTCCACCGCCTCGAGCGCCGCGATCCTGCACGCCGTGTGGGTCAACCCCGTCACGTGGGCGCTGTTGCGCCTGGTGTTCGGGCTGTGCCTCGCCGGCCTCTACGTGGTGGTGGAGTCCTGGCTCAACGACATGGCCACCAACGCCAACCGGGGACGGGTCCTGGGCGGCTACATGGTCGTCATGATGGGTGGCCTGGCGGGAGGGCAACTCCTCCTGGCCGGCGGCGACCCTGCGGGGTTCGAACTGTTCGTGCTGGCCTCGGTGCTGGTCTCCCTCGCCCTGGTGCCGATCACCCTGTCGGCCACCACCGCTCCCCCGGTGTCGGTGCCCGAGCCCCTGTCGTTGCGCCGGCTGGTGTCCATCATCCCCACCGGCGCCGTCACCGCCTTCTGGACCGGCGCTGCTCACGGCACGCTGCTGGGTCTCGCCGCCATCTACGCCAAGTCCGAGGGGCTCTCCGACGGGCGGATCGCTGTGTTCACCGCCGCGGCGCCCCTGGGATGTGTCGCGTTCCAGTGGCCCATCGGCTGGCTCTCCGACCGCGTCTCCCGGCGCGGCGTGATCGGCGTGACCGCGGTGGGCGCGGCCGCGGCAGCCGGCGGCGCGCTCCTGACCGAACCGGGGTCGGCCGTGTCCCTGCTTCTCATGTTCCTTTTCGGCGGCTTCACCTTCCCGCTGCACTCCCTCGCCGTGGCCATCACCGCCGACCGCGTGGCGCCGACCCAGATCACGTCGGCGACCGCCACGCTGGTCCGCCTGACCGGCGTGGGTGCGGCGATCTTCCCCGCAGTCGCCGGGGCGATCATGGGCGCCGCCGGACCCAGCACCTTCTTCGTGGTACTGGCCGCCGTCCACGCCGTCATCGCCGTCTACGTGCTCTACCGGGTCATGACCCACCCGACCATCCCGGTTGAGGAGCAGAGCGACTACATCGCCGTGCCCGCCCGCGGCACCGCCGTCACCGCCAACCTCCACCCCGACGTCGTCGACACCGGCTCCCAGCCCGCCGTCGCCGACCCCGAACCCGCCGCTCCCGAGCCCGACGGCGACCCGCCGGCTGGAAGCCCGGTGTGACAGGGCGGTCAGCGGACCGCCGATAATGGGTGCCGTGGAGGCCCGGATTTGAGTCGCGGGGCGAGGCGGCAACGCCTTGACGCACTGCCTCCTCCGGCGGCGGAGGAGCGGTCCGGCTACCTCGGGTGGCGTGTCCTGAGTCGCCGGTCGCTCATCAAGGGCGGACTCGGCATCGCCGGGCTTGCGGTGGCCGCACCCTTGCTGGGGGCGTGCAGCAGCCGGGACGAGCGCGGCTCGCGGTCCGGCCCCGATCAGCGGATCCTCATCGTCGGTGCCGGCGCGGCGGGGTTGGCCGCCGCGGGGGAACTGCAGGCGCGGGGTTTCGAGAACGTGGTCATCCTCGAGGCCAGCGACCGCGTTGGCGGGCGGATCCGGACGGGCAGCCTTGGCGACGGCGTTCCCGTGGAGTTGGGCGCCACCTGGATACACGGCATCAGGGGCAACCCTGTCCACGACATCGCCCGGCGCCACGGCATCGCGACCGCTGAGACCGACTACGACAACGAGGTCCGCTACGACGACTCGGGTCGCGAGCTGGCACCGATCTCCGGCCGCCGCTGGCGCGACTACATGGAATCTGCCTACGACCTGCCCGACGAGACGCTGCTGGAGGTCTTCGAGCGGTTCGCCGCCTCCAACGGCTTCGACGCCGCTGAACGCCGGAATTGGAGGCACGCGCTGAACTCGATGTTCGAGCAGGAGTTCGGAGCCGACCTCGCAGACCTCTCGATACTCAGCTACGACGGGGGCGGCGAACTGGGTGGTGGCGACGTGGTGTTCCCCGGGGGCTACAGCCAGATCGTCGACGTCCTGTCCCAGGGCCGGGACATCCGGATCGATGAGGCAGTGGAGATGATCGACTACTCGGGCAGCACGGTGAGGGTCACCACGCAGTCGGGTGGGGCCTTCGAGGCCGATCGGGTCATCGTCACCGTTCCCCTGGGCGTCCTCAAAGCAGGACTCGTCGCGTTCGAGCCGGCGCTCCCGGGTCGGGTGCTGCAGGCGATCGACTCCCTGGAGATGGGGGTGCTCAACCGGACGTGCCTGCTCTTCGACGAGGTGTTCTGGAAGCCCGACGTCGAGTGGATCCAGATCGTCGACGACACACCCGGGCAGTGGAGCGAAACCCTCAACCTCTACCCGTACCTGCACGAGCCGGCGCTGGCCATCTTCAACGCCGGCAGCTACGGCGCCTCCGTCGAGCAGTACTCCGACGACGAGTTGACGAGGCTGGCCGTCGACACGCTGGCGAGCGTCTTCGGGGACGTGCCCCAACCGGTCGACTCGCTGAGCACCCGCTGGACGTCGGACCCGTGGACGAGGGGCTCGTACTCCTACGTCCCGGCCGGGGAGTCATTCCGCAGCTACACCGAGCTCGCCAGGCCGGTTGGCGAGCGACTGTTCCTCGCCGGCGAGGCCACACATGACCGCTACCCCTCCACCGTGCACGGAGCCCTGCTGTCGGGCCGGCGAGCAGCCCGCCAGATCGCCGAAGCGACCTGAGCGGCCGCGCACTTCAGCCGATCTCGTCGGGCATTTGGTCCTTGCGGCGGGCGATGTAGTCGCGGAGTTCGGCGTCGATGGCGTCGTCGACGGGCGGCGGCTCGTAGTCGGCCAGCATCTGCTTCCAGCGGGCGTTGGCCCGCTGGGCTGCGCTCAGGGCCCCCTCCTCGAACCACTGCTCGTAGCTGTTGTGGTCCGCCAACTCGGAGCGCCAGAAAGCGGTCTCGAAGTTGGCCAGCGTGTGGGGATTGCCCAGGAAGTGGTCGCCGTGAGCGTTACTGCGGAAGGCCTCCAGCGCCAGACCGTTGTCGGACGTGTCCACACCCGCCGCGTACACCGACATGGCACCGAGTTGGTCGGCGTCCAGGATGAGCTTCTCGTAGGACAGCGCCAGGCCGCCCTCGAGCCAGCCGGCGGCGTGCAGCACGAAATTCACCCCGGCCTGCAGCGTGGGCAGCAGCGTGTGAGCCGACTCGTAGGCGGCCTGGGCATCCGGGGCCTTCGAGGACGTGAACTGGCCACCCGAGCGGAACGGCACCCCCACCCTCCGGGCCAGGGCCGCCATGACGTAGATGGCCTGGCCGGCCTCGGGCGTGCCGAAGGTGGGCGCGCCGCTGGCCATCGACATGGTGGAGGCGAAGGTGCCGAAGACCACCGGGGCGCCGGGGCGAACCAGTTGCAGGTAGGCCATGCCCGACAGCGCCTCGGCCAGCGCCTGGGCGGACAGGCCCGCCACGGTCACCGGCGACATCGCCCCGGCCAGGATGAACGGGCTGATCACGCAGGCCTGGTTGGCCCGGGCGTAGGTGGTGGCCGCACCCAGCATCGTGGCGTCCCAGCGCATCGGCGAGGAGGCGTTGATCAGCGAGGTCATGACCGTGCGGTCGGCGAGGTCACCACCGAAGGCGATCCGGGCCATCTCGACGGAGTCGGCGGCCCGCTCGGCGGCGGTCACCGAGCCCATGAACGGCTTGTCGCTGAAGCGCAGGTGGGCGTACACCATGTCGAGGTGCCGCTTGTTGACCGGCACGTCCACCGGCTCGCACACCGTTCCCCCGCTGTGATGCAGGTGCGGCAGGGCGTAGGTCAGCTTGACGGCGTTCTGGAAGTCCTCAAGCGTGGCGTAGCGCCTGCCGCGGTCCAGGTCGGTGACGAACGGCGAGCCGTAGTTGGGTACGAAGACGGTGGCGTTGCCGCCGATGCGCACGCTGCGGGCCGGGTTGCGGGCGTGCTGGAGGTAGACAGCCGGAGCGTTCTCCCGCACGATCTGCCGGCACAGCCCGCGGGGGAAGCGCACCAGCTCGCCGTCGACATCGGCTCCCGCCTCGCGCCATAGCTCCAACGCCAGGGGGAACTCCTGGAAGGCGACACCCACCTCGGCGAGCAGCGTCTCGGCCGCCTCCTCGATGCGCACAAGGCCCTCTTCGTCGAGGATCTCCACCGGCGCGCCGCTGCGCTCCAGGTAGGGCGCAACCACCGCCTCGGTGGCGGCATGGGCCGCCTGTCGGGCGGCCCGCCCGCCGCCTCTCCGTCTGCGTGGTTCGCTCATGGGTTCACCTGTCTCGCTGAGTGTGGTGTGGGGGACATTCGGAAGGCTGCCGCATGCCTCCGCCGGATCGACAAGACACGGTGATGGATTCCGGCCCCGGATCGAGTCCGGGGCAGGCCCTCCGCCGGAACGACGGCACAGTCACGGAATCCGGCCTCAACTCGAACGCGCCCGGCGGCGGCGCGTGCCGGCGGCCGTGCCTGCCGTTTCGCCATGGCCGGCCGGTGGGAGATCAACCACCTGCTCCAGATGCGTCGCCGGCGCCGTCTCGTGAGGGAAGGCCATCGCGGCCACGAAGAGTTCCTGGAATCGGGGCTCGGTGGCCGTCTCGATCTTGACGATCTGCTCGCTGAGTTGCTCGATCTCGCTGCGCTGGGCTCGCGACAGCAGCAGGCGCGCCGCGCCGGCGCCGGAGGCGTTTCCCACCGAGCGGACCCCGGCCACCGGGGCGTCGGGCACGAGGCCCAGCACCAGTGCCCGCAGCGGGTCGATGTGGGCCCCGAAAGCGCCCGCCAGACGGATGTCGTGCACCTCGGCCACACCGGCGTGCTCGGTCAGCAAGTCGATGCCGGCCCGCAGGGCCGCCTTGGCAAGCTGGATGGCCCGAACGTCGTTCTGGGTGATCCGCAGGGGCACGGGTTCGCTCTGCAGCTCGTAGGCGAAGGTGCGACCGTCGGCGACGATCCGGGGCGTTCGCTCGGCCAGTTGGCCCTGCACGACGCCGTGGCGGTCGATGATGCCGGCCAGGAACATCTCGGCGACGACATCGATGATGCCCGAGCCGCACAGACCCGAGACCTGCAGCGACCCCAGCGCCTCGTCGAAGCCCGGATCGTCGGACCACACCTCGCAGCCGATCACCTTGAAGCGAGGCTCGAGGCTGACGGGATCGATGCGAACCCGCTCTATGGCGCCGGCGGTGGCGCGCTGGCCGCAACTGATCTGAGCGCCCTCGAAGGCCGGCCCGGTGGGGCTCGAGGCGGCGAAGACCCGCTCGCCGTCACCGAGCACGATCTCGGCGTTCGTGCCCACGTCCACCAGCAACTGCGGGCTCGAGATCCGATGCGGCCCCTCGGCGAGGGTGGCGGCCGCGGAGTCGGCCCCGACGTGGCCGGCGATGCACGGTGCCACGTAGAGCGATGCGCGGGGCAGGTTCAGGCCCACATCGGCCGCTTCGCCGCGCACGCTGCGGCGCTCGGCCAGCGTGAAGGGCGCGGTGCCCAGCGGCGTCGGGTCCAGCCCCAGGACGAGGTGGTGCATGATCGGATTCCCCACCACGACGGCGTCGTGGACGTGCTCGCGTGATGCCGAGGCCTGCTCGCAGAGTTCACCGGCGAGTTCGTCGATCGCCGCCCTGACCGCCTCGGTGAGGGCTGCCGCCCCGCCGGGATTCATCATGACGTAGGACACCCGGCTCATGAGGTCCTCACCGAAGCGAATCTGCGGGTTCATGCGGCCGGCGGTGGTGACGACCTCCCCGGTGGTCAGATCCAGGAGATAACCGGCCAGAGTCGTGGACCCCACGTCGACGGCGATGCCCCAGGCCCCGTCGGAGTAGCCGGGACGGACCGCCAGCAGCCGGCACCGGTCGGCGACGACCGCGGTGACCGCGCCTTCGCCGGCGCGGACGGCCGCCTGCAAGTCCGCCAGCACGGCTTGCGGCACGGCCACGTCGTGCAGTCCCCAGTCCTCCCCGAGCGCTGAGACGACCCGCTCGGCGTCGCTCACCTCCTCGCCGAGCACCGCCGGCGCCAACTCCAGGTAGTGCAGCGTGACGATCGGGTCCAGCACCACGTCGCCCAGGTCGATGGCCTTGCGCACCACAGGCCGCCGCACGGCACTGGCAGCGGGAACGTCGATGACAACGTCCGCGTTCACCAGAGCCTGGCAACCCAGCCGGTTGTCCCCCGCCAGCGGTCTGCGACCCCGGTAGTCGGCCTCGACGCTGCCGGGCGGCGACAGCGCCCCGGCGCCCACGGAGATCCCCCACTTGGCATGGTGGCCGAATGCGGGCACCACCTGGCAGCGGCCGCACAGGCCGCGCCCGCCGCACACCGAGTCCAGATCCACGCCGCCGGCGCGGGCGGCGTCCAGCACGCTGGTGCCCGCCGTCGCCGGCACCTCGATTCCCGACGGCGTGAAGACCACGCGGCAGTCGACGCCGACGCTCGATTCGGCGTCGGGGAGTTCAGCCATGGCGGGATGTCGGGCCGAGCGCCGGCCGGATGTCACGGTGCCTGGATTCCGGCCTGCGCCGGAATGACGAGGCCGGTTTGCGCCGGACTGACGAGGCCGGTTTGCGCCGGACGGACGGTTGGGGCCCGCGCCGGCATGAGGGGTCGAGAGACCGCCGGGCGCGACCGACCATGGTCTCCGGTCCAGAGGGCGGGTGCTCAGGCCGCGCTGCGCCGCCGCCCGCCCCGGCGCCGGGAGATCCCCGCCCCGAGTGCGCCCATCTCCCGGTGCTCGCCGATCCAGGCCATGCAGTCGCGGTCGTGGCCGGCCAGCACGTCGGCCGCCATGACGGCGTTCTTCACCTCGGGGTGCAGCGGGTTCATGATCGCCGAGGTCATGCCTGCGCCGATCGCCATGGAGAGGAAGGTGCCGGTGATCACGTGGCGGTTGGGCAGCCCGAAACTGACGTTGCTGGCACCGCAGGTGGTGTTGACCCGCAACTCCTCCCGGAGACGTCGCACGAGGTGCAGCACCTGTTGTCCCGCCGTCCCGACGGCGCCGATCGGCATGACGAGCGGATCCACCACCACATCGGAGTGATGGATGCCGTGGTCGGCGGCCCGCTCGACGATCCGGCGGGCCACCTCGAAGCGAACGTCGGGATCCTCGCTGATCCCGGTCTCGTCGTTGGAGATCGCCACGACGGCGGCGCCGTGACGCTTCACCAGGGGCAGGACCCGCTCCATCACCTCCTCCTCGCCGGTGACCGAGTTGATGAGCGGCTTGCCGTCGTACACGGTGATGGCCGCCTCGAGGGCTTCGACGATCGAGGAGTCGATCGAGAGCGGGACGTCGGTCACCTCCTGCACCAGCTTGATGGCCCGCGTGAGCAGCGCCGGCTCGTCGGCCAGAGGAATCCCGGCGTTGACGTCCAGCACGTGGGCGCCGGCCGCCACCTGCGCCACCGCATCGGCCTCCACGCGGCTGAAGTCGCCGGCCTTCATCTCCTCGGTCAGGAGCTTGCGGCCGGTGGGATTGATCCGCTCACCGATCATCACGAAGGGACGTTCGAACCCGATCACGACTTCTCTGGTGCGGGAACTGATCACAGTCTCGGTCACGTCACTTCCTCCTGGTGCTGCAGTCCTGGGACCGGTTCGGCGCCGCCGGCCGGAGGCTCGGCCCGCTCGGGATCCCACCCGCCGGTCTCCACGAAGGTGTCGAGGCGCTCGCGGGGGAACGCCGCCTCCAACTCGGCGGCCAGGCGCAGAGCCGCGCCCTCCGGATCGTCGCCGTCGGCGGGGCGGGTGGTGCGCCGCCACTCACCGATGTACTGCGAGGCCGATGACATCCCCGCCACCATCGCCGCTCTGTCGATGGCCCGCTGGAAGCGGCGGGGCAGGATGCGTTGGACCCTGTGCTCACCCGACCCCGCGTTCACCTGGGCGGGGATGTCACGCCAGCTGATGAGGATGAGATCCCCACCACCATCGCGCCGCCGGCGGCGCCGGCCGCCCGCCGTCTCACCCGGCGTTGTCATGCTCAGGCCGCCCGCACGGGGATCGAGCGCCCGGTGCGCAGCGCCGCGGCCAAGCGGTCGTAGCCCGTCACGATCCGCTCATACCGCAGGCCGAGAGCCCCAGCTGCGCGCCGGGCCTCGGTCTCGAGCCCACCCTCGGGCTCCTGTGCCAAGTGGATCACCCGGGTGTAGTTGCCGAAGTAGGCGTCACGCAGTTCCGGGTGCTTGGCGATGCCAAGTCCCTCCAGGATCAGGCGATCGAAGTGGCGCACCAGATAGTCGGTCAGGTAGAAGGTCCCCGGCTCGGCTGCCTGCAACTCGGCGAACACCGCCGAGCCGGCATACAACTCGTAGCAGTGATCGCCCGGTAGGCGCTCGACTGCCTCCTCGGCACACACCCTGTCGAGCAGGCCTCCGGTCCCGCAGTCCATGTAGCCCACGAGAATCGTCTCGTAGGTCTCCCGCGCTGCCCGGACCCGTCGCCGCACGGCCTCGGGAATCTGCTCGGGGCGGTTGTGTAGCCGGGCCGGTAGGCACTCGAAGTCCAGACCGTCCAGGGCGCCGGTGATCTCGGCGAGTTCCCGCGCCAGAGCCCCGCAGGCAATGACCAGGACCCGACCCTGCGGCGGCATCGCTGCCGCCTGGCCGGTCACCGTGGGCTCTGTCATCCGACGGCGCGGCGCGCCGTGACGAGGCTCGTGGCGGTCTCCGCGGCGATCGCCGCGTCCCGGCAGTAGGCGTCGGCACCGATTGCCTCTCCGAATTCCTCGTTGAGCGGCGCGCCGCCCACCAGGATGATGACCTCGTCGCGTCTGCCCTTCTCGACGAGCGTGTCGATCACCACTTTCATATAGGGCATCGTCGTGGTGAGAAGGGCCGACATGCCCAGGATGTCCGGCTTGTACTCGTCGATCGCCGCCAGGAACTCCTCGACATCGGTGTTGATACCCAGGTTGAACACCTCGAATCCGGCGCCCTCCAGCATCATGGCCACGAGGTTCTTGCCGATGTCGTGGATGTCGCCCTTGACCGTGCCGATGACGACACTGCCGATGGGCTCTGCCCCGGTCTCGGCCAGCAACGGCCGCAGGATGGCCATGCCGGCCTTCATGGCGTTCGCCGCCAGCAACACCTCCGGCACGAAGAGGATGCCGTCGCGGAAGTCGATGCCGACGATGCGCATGCCCTCCACAAGGGCGTCGTTGAGAACCTTGTCGGCCGACCAGCCGCGTTCGAGCAGGATGTTGGTGCCCTCGGCGATCTCGTCGGCCAGGCCGTCGTAGAGATCGTCGTGCATCTGGACGCAGAGTTCTTCGTCGTTCAGACTCGACAGGTCCAGGTCATCAGCCTCGTCGTAGTCTGTGTTCGCGGGCACATCACTCATCGGCGTGTCCTTTCGGAGCCAACCGCGGCGCCCGCTGCGCCGGTCCCGGCAGCCGGATCCGGCGTCGTGGGCATGCCGCAGGTTTCACCCTTGGCCCGGCCCGATCTGCGGTCCCGCACCACGGTGGCACGATCCAGCTCGATTCCGCATTGTGGACCGGAACCGTAATACGGAACGAATCTACCACAACATGCTGCCCAGTTCCACGGCACGGCAAGGCCCCCCGGAGGCCCGCCGCAGCGGGATTCGCTCAGGTGAAACGCGAGGGCAGGCTGATGGGGAAGGCCTCCCGGATGCGGGCGTCGACCTCGGGGCTCACGTGGTCCGGATAGTGCTCAGACAGAACCTGCCGGGCCCGGCGATGGGCCACCTGCAGGGCGCTCAGACCTCCGGCATCGGTCCAATTCTCCGGCGAGTCCCGGTCGCCGATGATCGGGTAGACGTACTCGGTCTGCATGAGTGACAGAGTCTGGGCTGAGCCCAGGAAATGGCCCGGCCCGGCGATCACCTCGGCGATCACCCCGGCCGACAGCGTGGCCTCGTCCACCTCGATGCCGCGAACGGTGCGGTTGACCGCCCCCATCATGTCGTTGTCGATGACCAGCTGCTCGGGCGAGCACGCCAGCAGGCTGGCCAGCATGCCCGCCGACTCGAAAATCAAATTGGCGCCGGCGTTGGCCGCCAGCCCGACCGTGAGGCCCTTCTCGTGGCCCGACTGGGCGTCGGGCACCTTCGAGTCGGTCATGCTGGCCGGCACGCCCGACGGCAGGCCCATCCAGTTGAGCAGTTGCGCAGCGGCCGCGTTGATGACCGCCTCCTCGCCTGACCCTCCGCTCATCGCGCCCGTGCGCAGGTCCGAGACGAAGGGCCACATGCCCATGATGCACGGATGGCCGGGGCGAAGCATGTTGACGTTGCACAGCCCGGCGAGGCACTCGGCGAGAGCCTGTACGAGCGCGCCGGCCAGCGCGGCCGGAGCGGTGGCGCCCGCCTGACCCGCGGAGAGGAGCAGCACAGGCATACCCGTCTCGACCTGAGCCACCATGCACTGGTTCGCCTCCTCGGCGAAGCGCATGGGAGGCACCACGAATGTGTTGTAGCCCACTACGAACGGGCGCTTGGCAAACTCACCCGGGCCACCCAGCGCCAGGTCGAACATCTCCACGGACTCGCGGACGTGGCGCGGGTCGAACCACGCCGAGCCGGAGGGCTTGGACGTCCCGGTCAGGACCGCATAGGCCGTGGAGAGGTCGAGGTCGCGCGGGTCCTCCAGATCGCGGGCGACGCAGGTACGCCCGAAGAAGTGGACATGCTCGAAGGAATCCACCAGACGGGCGCAGTCGTAGACATCCGCGATGGTCGAGGGGCGGAACCGGTTGGTCTCGAAGTCGTGGATCAGCACAGCCGCGCCGGCTGTCCCGTAGTGCACCCTGTTCCCGCCGACATGGATCGACTTGCCGTCGTCGAAGCCATGCCAGATCCACTCCTTGGTCGAGCGCCGGATGCCTTCCTCGATCAGAGCCCGCGGGTAGTGCAGGCGGCCGTCGGCGTCCAGCCAGCCTCCGGCTTCGGTCACGACCTCGGTGAACTCCGGAATCGGCGTGCCCATGCCGACGTCCTCCAGCAACCGCAGTGCTGTGTCGTAGATCTGCTGCATGTCGCTCTCGCGCAGCGGCGCGTACCGGCCACCGGGCATCCCCGGACGCACCGGGCGGGCGTCCGCCGCCGGCGCCGCCTGGCGCTCGGCGATGCGCCCGGCCCGGCCGCCACCGCGGCGGCGGGAGCCTCCCCTCGGCTCTCCGGTCATCCGGCCTCCCTTCGGTTCTCGTCGAGCCCCTGCCGATCCGGCCGGCTCGCTGTTGACGTTACGTCCGGGGGGCCCTGTTCTGAGGGTCGTACGCCGCCGCCGGGAGCACGGTGGCAGTGCGACGCTCGCCCAGCATCTCCAACTCGAACATCGAGCCTGGCGCCTCGAACTCCGGAGCCACGTAGACGAAGGCCAGGCTGGTGCCCACGGAGTGCCCATAAGCCCCGCTGGTTGCGATCCCCATGATGTCCTCACCGCCTGGGGCATACGCCGGCTCGTTGCCCCAGGCGTCATTGTCGCCCTCGTCCACCGAGCAGTAGACGAGCGCCCACTGCAGCGGCTCGGGCCCGTCGCGGCGGGCCAGCGTGGCCTCCTTGCCGACGAAGTCCTTGGAGAAGTCCACGAATCGCTCGATGCGGGCCTCGATGGGGGTGATCTCGGTGGTGAGCTCCACACCCCAGGCCTTGTAGGCCTTCTCGATGCGCATCACGTTCATGGCGTAGCTGCCGTAGTGGACCATGTCGTGGGGTTCGCCCGCCTCACAGATCGCCTCGTACAGTTCGGCCATCCGATCGATGGGACAGTGCAACTCCCAGCCCAACTCCCCCACGTAGGACACCCGCAGCGCCTTGACGGGAACCCCCGCCACCTCGATCTCCTGGGCGGTCAGCCACCGGAACGACTCGTTACCGAGGTCCGCAGCGGTGAGGGGCGCCAGGACGTCCCGGGTCCGCGGGCCGGACAGGCCGAGCAACGCCGTCTCATCGGTGACGTCGTTGACCGTGACGTCGTCGTCCCCCGCGACGTGTTGGGTGAGCCAGTCCCGGTCGTGGCTCTGGCCCATGATGGCCGAGGAGAGGTAGAAGCGCTCGGGGCCGAGGCGCGTGATCGTCATCTCGCACTCGATGCCGCCCAGCTCGGTCAGCATGTGCACGAGCCGGATGCCGCCTTGCCCCGGC
>JAPPDX010000060.1 GCA_028824415.1 bacterium
GCCCGCTCCACCGGAGACCACGCCGTCATCGGCGGGCTGAACTACGGCCAAGGCTCCAGCCGGGAGCAGGCGGCACTGGCACCCCGGTCCCTCGGGCTGCGGGTGGTCTTCGCCCTGGCGTACGCCCGGATCCACCACGAGAACCTGGTTCTCTTCGGCGTCCTGCCCCTCACGTTCGCCGGTCTGGGCGCCTACGAGGCGCTCGAAGCCGGGGACACGCTCGTCGTTGAGGATGCACTCGGGCTGCTCTCCGCCGGAAGCGGAACCGTGCTGGAGGCCACGACCGGTCGCCGTTTCGCCGTCCGCCACGACCTTTCCGCCCGCCAGGCAGAGATCGTGCGCCAGGGCGGCGCCATCAACGCGGCCCGCCGGACGGCGGCGCCTGAGCAGGCCTGATGCTCGAGCGCGACCTCGTCCTGCCGCATCTGCTGGCCGCGCGGGCCGCCGAGTGCCCCGACCGCACCTTCCTGCAGGAGGTCGACGGCCGGTCGATCTCCTACGGCGACCTGCATCGCGACACGCTTACCTGGGCGGACGCCTACCGCCGCCTGGGCGCCGAGCCCGGCGACCGCGTGGCCGTGATGCTGCCGACGGGCATCGACGCCGTGAGCGCCTGGCTGGGGCTCTCGTGGCTGCGCGCCTGGGAGGTGCCCGTCAACACGGGCTACGTGGGCCGGATGCTCCACTACCTGCTGGAGCACTCCCGCTCGAAGGTGCTGGTGACCGCCGCGGACTACCTGGAGCGCCTCGGCGACGTGGCCGACGGACTCACACACTTGGAGACGATCGTCGTTCACGACCGGGACGACGTGTCGAGCAATCTGCCTTCCCGGGTGATCGGGCGGCGCGAATTCCTCGCCGACGCAACACCCGCCGCCGACCTGGACGGCCCCGGCCCCGCAGACATCGCCACCGTCATGTACACGTCCGGGACGACCGGCCCTTCCAAGGGCGTGCTGGTCCCGTGGGCACAACTCCACGCCACGGCATCCACCTCCATCTTCACGGGCGACTTCGACGCCGACGACGCCTACTACATGCCGTTCCCGCTGTTCCACATCAGCGGCAAGGGACCCGTCTACACGTTCGCGCTGGTCGGCGGGCGCGTCGTCATGCGGCCCTCCTTCAACACCTCGGCGTTCTGGGACGACATCGGTCGCTACCGCTGTACCACGACCCTTCTGCTGGGGGCGATGGCCAATTTCATCAACCGCCAACCCCGGCGCCCCGACGACGCCGACACGCCTCTGCACACCGTGGTGATGGTCCCGCTCATCCCCGAACTCGAGGACTTCAAGCAGCGGTTCGGCGTGCGCGTCTCCACGGCCTTCAACATGACGGAGATCAGCGTCCCGATCCACTCCGAGGGTTGGACGCTGGCGGACCTGGAGAGTTGCGGCAAGGTGCGCCCCGGCTACGAGGTGCGCGTCGTGGACACCGACGACGAGGACGTGGGACCCGGCAGGGTCGGTGAGCTGATCGTGCGGTCGCACGAGCCGTGGACACTCATGGCCGGCTACCTCGACATGCCCGAGGCGACCACGGCGGCGTGGCGCAACCTCTGGCTGCACACCGGCGACGCATTCCGCTACGACGCCGAGGGCAACTACTACTTCTTGGACCGCATCAAGGACACCATCCGCCGCCGCGGCGAGAACATCTCCTCAGCAGAGGTGGAGGTGGTCGTCAACGAGCATCCCGCCGTGCTGGAATCGGCCGCCATCGCGGTGCCCTCAGAGTGGGGCGAGGACGAGGTCAAGATCGTGATCGTGCCCCGCCCCGGCGAGACCGTCGAGCCGGCGGACTTGATCGACTTCCTGTCCCCACGCCTGCCCCGCTTCATGCTCCCCCGCTACGTCGAGGTCACCACGAGCCTCCCCAAGACCCCGACAGAGAAGGTCCGCAAGGTCGAACTCCGAGCCCAGGGCATCACGCCGACCACCTGGGACCGCGAGGCCGCCGGCTAGCTCTGTCAGACAGCCAGCAGGGCCGTGAAGTCCGCCATCGCCAGGTCCGGACGAGCGAAGACCGCCGCCACGATGACCTCGAGTTGATCCCGACCGATCACGCCGGAAGCGCAGCCGGCGAGCTTGCCGAGCAGGTCGGCATCGCTCATCGGGTTGGCGATCGAACCCCTGAACGCATCGACCGAGGTCCCCTCCTGGCTCCCGTCGGAGAACTCGACCTCCAGGGAGGCGCTCTCCATACCGCGGCCGGGATCGGCGACGAACGTGACCGACTCGCGAGTCGCCAGGATGCTCCTGTCAGCGCGCGCCGCGGATTCCATCTCCCTGGCCGTGAAGCACCCGCGGTGCCATGCCGCGGCGACGCAGAAGCTCCCGTCGAACCGGGCCTGCTGATCGTCGGCAGGGACGGGGAACCGCCGTCGCCGGCTGCGGTTCACCTCGGCCACGAGCGGGGCGACCGCGAATGTCATAGAAGCGACCTGTGAACGCTTCTCCGGCGGCGTGCGGTCCAGGAGTTCCAGCGTGCAGTCCAGGGGGGCCTGGCTGATCGTCTCGGTGGGATAGCGCTTGAAGGCGATCGGACCGCAGATTCGCCAGTCGGCGCCCAGAGAGTCCAGCGTCGACGCAACGTGGGCCGGATCAGATGTCGCGACCGTCGCCAGTAGCCCGTGCTCGCCGTCGATCGCCGTAAGAGGTGCGGTGAACCCTCGCCGCGCCAGGTCCGCAGCCACGAACCCGCTGCGAGAGGCGTCGCCGATGCGATACGCGTGGACGTCCGTTCCGAGGACCTCCAGCGGACCGGCGCCGCCCAACGCGGCGAGACCCAGGGCGCCGGCCGTCTGCTCGGCGTCCAGCCTCAGCACGGCTGCGCAGCCGGCTGCAGCCCCGACCGCCCCTGCAGCCACAGCGGGATTGAAGCCGCGTTCATAGTGCGCAGGCATCAGCATCGTCGCAACGGCCAGTTCGACTTCGACGCCGAGGGAAAGGGCGGTGAGTGCCGTGGCCAGCGAGGCTCCCGACACCTCGGCGGTGGCCTGCACCGCGGGCCAGACCGGAGCGGTGGGATGCACGAAGGCCTCGATGTGGGTCTCGTTGAAGTCCAATACCTCGAGCAGGGCACCGTTGACGAGCGCGGCCCGATCGCCGGTCGTCCGGTCCGCCGACCAGAGCAGGCGGGCGTCGCCTCCGGGCACGGCGTCGGTCGCCCAAGCCCCCAGGCGGCCGACGGCAGGATGGCCGGCGCCGGCCAGGGAGGCTGCCACCGCGTTCAAGAGCAGTCTGCGGGTCACCTGCTGCACTGATTCGGGCAGGGACGCCTTCCGGTGGGCAGTCACGAAGTCCGCCAGACATCCCGTCACCGTCGGTTGGGTGGGGATCGCGTCCATCGGCCAATGGTACGGTCGCTGTTCCGGCATCGCCGGATGCGGCAAGCGCGGGAGGTCGGACGCGTCCGGCTCTCCCCTCCTCCCGCACTGGGCGTTGCTCGACATCGACGATTGGGAGCACTCGTGGCGGCTCGCGAATGCGATCTCCTCTGCATCGGGGGCGGACTCGGCGGGCTCGCCGCTGCTCTGCGTGCGGCCGACGCCGGACTCGAGGCGCTCATTGTCGAGAAGTCGCCGCTCATCGGCGGTGTCGCCGCCTACAGCGGCGGCGTGGTCTGGGTCGGCAACAACCACCTGCAGCGCCGGGCCGGTCTCGAGGACAGCGCGGAGGTCGCCGCCGCGTACCTTCGCTGGGTCGCACGTGACGCCGGCGCGTTCGACGAGGACCTCCTGACCACGTTCGTCCGGCGCGCTCCTGAGGCGGTGGAGTACTTCGATGGCCTCGGCGTGCGCTTCCAGAGCACCGGGCTGGGCGACCAGTACCACCCCGATGCTCCGGGATCGGTGCCGGGTGGCCGGATCCTGGAGGTCACCGTCGACGGCGAGGCTCTCGGACCTTGGCGAGACAGGTGCCGCAGTTCACCGCATTTCCGCCTCCTCGGCTTGACCCATGACGAGGTGCGCCGAGCCGGCGGTGACCTGGTCGCAGGTGAGGTTCTCGCCGAGTTGCACCGGCAGCGCCGCGAGCGCGACTTCTGGACCTGGGGTCCCGGACTCTCCGCCGCGTTCGCCGCCGCGGCTCTCGTGCAGCAGCGAGTGCCGATCCTGCTGGAGGCGCGCTGCGTCGAACTTGTCCACAGCGGAGACCGGGTCTCGGGGGCCGTCGTCGAGGTGAAGGGCGAACGCCGAGAGATCCGCGCTCGGCGAGGGGTGCTTGTCGCCACGGGCAGCTACGGCAACGCGCCGTTCGCGGCCGAGTTGGAGGGATTGCCGGAGATCTTCGAGGCCTCTCCGCCTGTGCTGCACGGCGACGCCCTGGCGCTCGCCGAACCCACCGGGGCTGTCCGGGCACGCGCCGGGCAGGCGTTCACGATCTTCGGCTACGAGAGCCCGACCGAGCGCCATCCCGGGACGGACCGGCCGCTGCACCGCGAGCTGTCGCGGGCACTCGGGCTGCCTCACGCCATCGTCGTGAACCGGACAGGGCGACGCTTCGGCGACGAGAGCTTCTACGGGTTCCTGCTACGCGCTGTGAAGGAACGCGACGCCGCGGGGCAGTTCCCCAACTACCCGTGCTATCTCATCGGCGACAACCGGTACCGCACCCGCTACCGCCTCGGCGACGGCGAGGAATGGCCTGCCGATCTGCCGCAGGCGCAGCAGCTCGACGAACTCGCCAAGACCCTTGGCATCGATCCGGATGGCCTCACCGCACAGGTGGCGGCGTTCAACGACGGCGCCGAGGAGGGGAACGACCCGGCCTTCGGTCGAGGCACACTCCCCTACAGCCGGCTCCGGGCGGGTGATCCCAACCAGTCACCCAACCCCAACCTGGGTTCGCTGCGCGAGCCGCCCTTCTGGGCACTCCCACTGAAGCTGCTGGGCACAGGCATCTACTCCGAGGGCCTGCTGATCAACACCGCCGCGCAGGTGCTGACCGAGGATCGTCGTCCCATCGACGGCCTGTACGCCACGGGCAACGCCGCCGCCTACACCGAACAGCCCGCCTACGTGGGCGGCCTGGCCAACGCCCGCGCCATCACCTACGCCTACCTCGCGGCCGGCCACGCCGGATCGGATATCGGCCGCTGAGCGACGGCGGCCGGCGGAGGCGTCAGGCCGGCTGCTGCAGGGTCCGCCAGATCCGTTCGGGCGAGAGCGGGGTGGCGAGCGTCTCGCCGGTCGTCCCGGCTCCGGCAAGGGCATCCAGGACTGCATTGAGCACGCAGGAGAAGGCGGCGTTGGTGCCGCCCTCGCCCATGCCCTTCATGCCGCCGGGCGTGTACGGCGACGGCGTCTGTTGGTGTTCGACGGTGAAGCCCGGCAGGACGTCGGTTGTGGGAACGAGGTAGTCGGCGAGCGTGGTGGTGCGGGGCTGGCCGCTGGCGTCGTAGACGATCTCCTCGCTGAGTGCCGCCCCGATCCCCTGGGCTGCGCCGCCGTGCACCTGTCCGTGCACGATCACCGGATTCACCACCGTGCCGCAGTCCAACACCACCACATAGTCGGTGATCTCGACGCTGCCAAGCTCGGGGTCCACGGCCACTGAGCAGGCGTGGGTGCAGAACGAGAATGTGGGGCTCGGCGGGTCGAAGATGTACGAGGCGGTCAACCCGGGCGGCAAACCTTCGGGCAGCCCGAAACCGCGGTGGGCCGCCGCTGCCACTTCGGCGAGAGGCACCGAGGCGGCGGTGCCCGCGACGGTGACCTGCCCGCCGGCGAGGGTCAGGTCGGCGGGGTTGGCCTCCAACATGTCTGCGGCAATGGCCCGGATCCGCCCGGCCAGCTCGCGGGCCGCCACGACCGCCGAGCCGCCACCCAGCGCCATCGAGCGGGAGGCCGCCGTGCCGAAGGCCGAGTACGGGGTGATGTCGGTGTCGCCGTGGATCACTTCCACGTCGGCGGGGTCGACACCCAACTCGTCGGCCAGCAGCTGTGCCAGCGTGGTCTCCAGACCCTGACCGTGCGGCGAGGTGCCCGTGTAGAGGCGCACACTGGCGTCGGGTTCCATCCGCACCACGGCGCTCTCGTAGCCCCCGATGCGTATGCCCAGGATCTCGTTCAGATAGCTAGGCCCCACCCCCGAGAGTTGCACGTGCGAGGCGTAGCCGACTCCCCGGAGCCGGCCATCATCCGCCGGTGCATCGGTGGCGAGGCGGCTCTCGATGAGCTCCCGGGCGCGGCGCAGCGGGGTGGCGTAGTCGCCATTGTCGTAGGTGACGTGCGTGCGGGTGGTGTAGGGCTGCTCGGCGGGGCGGATCATGTTCTGCTCACGCAGCTCGGCGGGATGGCGACCCAGCGCCCGTGCCACCAACTCCACCGCCCGCTCGCCGATGAGAGCGGCCTGGGTCTGGCCGAAACCCCGGTAGGCGCCGGTGGGCATGGTGTTGGTGGCCACCAGTCGACCTGTGCCCCGCACGGCGTCCCACCGGTAGGGGCCCGGGGCCATGCCGAGGGCCACGAACAGCGGACCGCCGGAGAAGACGCTGCACTGGGCGCCGGCATTGCGCACGGCGTCGACCCGCAGGCCGCGAAGCGTGCCGTCGTCGTCGAAGGCCACGTCCACATCGCAGATCTCGCCACGAGCGTGAGTGGTGGCGAGCAGCGACTCAGTGCGGGACTCGGCCCACAGCACCGGGCGCCCCAGAACCAGAGCGGCGATCACCACCATCAGCTCGTCCTCGTAGAAGTGGTCCTTAAGGCCGAAACCGCCACCCACGGCGGGCGCCACCACCCGAACCCGATGCTGCGGCAGGCCAAGCACCGCACAGATGGCGTCTCGCGCTGCGTGTGGCGCCTGGGTCGACGTGTGCACCACCAGCTTGCCGCCCGGCTCGGCGTGGGCCAGGACGCCGCGGCCTTCCATGGGGACGCCGCTGAGGCGTCCGACCACCAGCCGGGTGTGCAGGCGACGGTCGGCTGCGACGAAGACCTCCTCGGTGTGTTCCGCGTCGTCCCCGGCGGTGCAGGCGCCGAGCAGGTTCCCCTCCACGCCGTCCCACAGTTGCGGCGCCCCCTCCGACAGCGCCGCGTGCGGGTCCGTCACCGCCGTCAACTCACGGATCAGCGGGATGACCCCCTCGGCGGCATCGGCCGCGGCGGCTGCGGTCCCGGCGGCGACCACGGCAACCGGCTGGCCGGCGTAGCGCACCCGGTCGTCGAGGAGCGGCGTGGCCACCTGGTGCTGGTTGGCGAGGTGCCAGAGCACCGGGAAGGCGCCCGGAGCCCGGTCGCGCAACTCCTCGGAGCCGATGAGGCGGGCTCCGGCGGGCAGGTCATCGACCTCCAGTCCCTCCAGGGCACCATGCGCCAGCGGGCTGCGGATCACGGCGGCGTGCTGCACGCCGTCCATCGAGTTCGCCACGTCGGCGAGGTAGTGAGCGCTGCCGCGCAGCATCACCTCGTCGTTGACCCGCGGGATGCTGCGGCCGACGAAGCGGGCACTCATCTGGGCCGATCCATCCATGGTCCGCCGCAGAGTAGTGCCCGGGGTTCGACTCTCAATCCGCCGGCGCGATCCGCCCGGCCTGGCGGAACGCCAGCGCCGCGACGCCCAGCAGGATCCCGAGGATGAGCCAGCCCCACTCGTAAGAGCCCACGCCGTCCACGAAGGCCCCGAAGGCCACCGGCGAGACGAGCGCACCCAGGTAGTAGCCGGTCATGGTGGCGGCGGTGGCCCGGGCGACCGCCGGGCCGGCCCGATCGACCACGGCGGCGTGCATCGTGCCGATGCTGGCGAACTGCAGGATGATCCCGCCGAGGACGCCCACCATCGCAACCCCCAAGCCGAGGACTTGACCGCCGGCCAGCAGCAGGCACGAGATGCCGGTTCCCGCCACGAGCGCCACGAGCAGGCGGATCCGCCGGTGCGCACCCAAACGGTCGGCGCCAACGCCGGTGCTGACCATGGCCACAGCGCCCACCGCGGAGGACGCCCCCACGAGGATCCCCGCCCATGTCGCTGAGAGACCGAGGGATTCCTCGGCGTACGGAACCGTCCAGGACAACAACGGCTGAGCACCGGCGATGAGGCAGAACGCCGCCACCGGGAACCACACGAACCCCTTCGGCAGGCGGTGCGACCGGCGCCGCAGCAGTTCGTGCGGGTCGCCCGTGTCATCGCGCAGGACCCCCAGCGCCACCACGGCCATCACCGCGCCGCCCGCCCCGAGACCGCCGTACACCCACCGCCAATCCCAGCGATCGGCGACGCTGGGCGCGACGGCAGCGGTGAGGGCACTCATCAGGAGGATTCCCGAGCTCCGCGTCGACAGGGCCACCGCTCGCCGGCGCGGGGTCACGGCTCCGGCGACGGCGACGTTCGTCCCCACGTTGTTGAGCGAATACCCGAGTCCTGCCAGCACCCCCGCCACGGGCAGAGGCGCGTAGCCACCGACACCGGCCGCCAGAGCGGAGGCCGCCACAACAAACGCCATCCCCCCGACCACCGTGAAGCGACCACCGATTCGATCGCAGACCCGCCCGGCCGCCAGGGACGCCACGCCGGCGCAACCGAAGTAGAGGCTCACCAGCAGACCCACGTGCCAGCGGTCGATGCCCAGGTCGGCCCTCAGCGCAGTGGCCATGAACCCTGGCACGTAGCCGTACGCCGAGTTGAAGGCAATCGCCAGGGTGCAGGAACCGACGACGACCGCCGGAGGCCGGAGGCGGGCCGGGCTCAACTCTCGTCGCCCAGTTCAGGGATACCCGTGCCCATGAGCACGGGCTGACCGTCATGTGCCGCCATCATTGGTCCGCGAGCCATTCATCCGCAGTCTCGCCGATCAGCGGACGCCGTATCCGGAGTCAGGGCTTGGTCACATCCATCACGATCACGGAGACTTTGCGCACCTCCCCGGGGGTCAGGTCGTGTTCCAGAAGCTGCGCCAGTTCGACCGTTGTCGTCGGGCGACTGCCATCGGGGCGCCGCGTGGTCTCGCCCTCTCCGAACCACAGGACCAGAAAGATCCCGTACCCCGATGTCTTTGGTTCCTTCGTGTACTGGTCGACAAGTTGCCTCCGGAGCGCGCTCCAGAGGTCAACGGCGGAGTTTCTCTTGATCTCGATGGGAACGTTGAAGGCTCCGCAGGTGGCGGTTATGTCAGCCCGCTTGCCCGACGCGTAGGGGCGCTCCGACGATGCGTCGACATCCGGAGGGAGTCGCCTGTCCAGAGACTCAAGCAGCCAGTCCCGCCCCGAGTTTTCCGGCTTCGCGTCGGTCGGGCGACCGTATGTGTCCTCGTTCCAGAAGTGGCGCCACGGGTTGCTCCCTCCGCCCCGGATGTCCGCCGAGATATCACGGAGTCTCTCGGTCAGCAGAACCGCCAGGTCCGCCGCGTTCGACGGTGCCCCATCGGCGAGTGTGCGCTGGACCTGCTCGATCGTCGGATGGCGATACGACGAATCGCGATGAATCACACGCTGGCGCGCCAGTGACCACTCGAGATTCGCCCGCCAGGCCGACAGTCGCGGATCATCCAGCAGGTCGCGCAGTGCCCGCTGAGCCTCGTCACCAGCCAACGCACCGAGTTGTGCGATCAATCCGGATATCCGATCAGATGCGTCCATCTCAAGCGTCACGAGCCCACTCTCGGTGAACGGGGGGAACTTGCATCCCAGCATCTCGATCGTGACCTTCAGAGCCGCCGGATCTCGGATGCTGTCCAGGATTGAGCCGCCGAGGCCGCGTCGATCAGAGATGTCTCGGAAGAACTCTGCCAGATGCCTGACCCGTCTCTCGCTCTCGCCCACCCAAGCTGCCAGTTCCGCGAACCCAGAGCCTGGTCGCAGCAGGGCACTGGTCGCCATCCATCGGACGCGCTGGGCGACAGTCATACTCGTCGAGGAGCGCTTCCTTTCGACCAGTCCACGGAGTGCCGACTTGTCCGGATACTCGAAGGCATAGCCCAGCAGCCGGTCAAGCAGCCGGTGTTGTGTTCCCGGGGCGCGAATCGGGAAGGCGCGGAGCAGTCGCAACCTCATATCGTGCACGAGGTCGTCGTGGCCGGTGACGGTTTCCAGATCGTTGAAGCCGGGTGGCGACTCGTCGCCAGCCCGCAGCGCGGTAACAGCGCACCGACACAGGACATCGAGAACCAGTTCGGGATTGTCCCGGAACCATCGGCCGTGCCAAGGTGCGGACACGAGACCGAGCGGCACGCAGTAATGGATGGCGAGGGCATCGCGCTTCAGCGCGTCGCCGAGGCCGTCCAAGCGTGCGGGGTCCTCCGTGTCAAGCAGATGCAGGCTCGCCAGCACCGGGTACGCCAACAACGAATGCTTCGACTCCTGGTGCAGTGAGATGGTCCGCTCGACAGCGGGAACGTCGTCGCGGGTCACCGCCTCCCGCAGACCGGCAAGGACGGCGTCGACCAGGGCGCTGTCGCCACCGATGAACTTGCTGACGCGGCTTCGCGGCGCCAAATTGCCGTCGACGCCGACGACGAGGCCGAAGTAGACCTTGGCAAGAGTGTGCAAATTCTGCGGTGAGAACCTGTTCTCGCGAAGTTCGGTGTCGCAGGACCGGATGAGATCTGCCCACTCCTCGCGACGCTTCCGCTGCTCGTCGAGTGCTCGCTCGCGACGCGCCTCCAACTCCTCAAGATGCGGGTCCCGATCAGTCGACTCGCCTGCCGCGTGCGTTCGACAGAGCTGGTCGACGTGCGCCGCCAGTGTCCTTCGTCCACGGGTGCGGTCACGGAGAACGTCGAGCGTTAGGCCATCGCTCGTCGACGAATCCTGCAATGACCTGTGCGCCTGACTGAGCAGTTCCTCCGAGACAGAGGGCTCCGTGTCGCCTATCGCGATGGCCTGCTCGAGGCACCAGAGCCCGAAGTCGGCAGGAAGCCTGCTCCCGTGTAACGCACCGCAATGCCAGTAACCCAGCGGATCATCCCGACTGCGCCGGTTAAGCCACTCCAGATACACAGCCTTCTGGATCTCCGGACGTGCCTCGAGCCACTCCCGGACACCGCGTGCCCGGTCTCTCGGCAACGACGTCACCAGCAGTTGTCCAACCGTGCTGAGCCAGTTGTAGAGGTGTGGTAGTTCGAGTTGGTCTCCACAAGCTTCCAAGCCTCGTTCCAGAAGGCGAACCGGAAGCCCCTCGAACTGCGACTCGTCTAGTTCTGGAATCACTCGCGAGGCATCCTCGTGGAGCGCATCTAGCAGTACAGGGACATGCTCGTCCGAGGATCTCTGCTCGAGGGTGAACGTCCAGAATTGCCAATAGCGACCTACGAGGTCGGATCGACCTTTGGGCGCGACGAAGTGCCACACCTGCGATGGTGTAATCAAGTCCGGATACAGACGATCCAGAAGGGTTCCAACAAGTTCGTTGTCGGGATCTGGCAGTTCACCGACGCGGGCCGCCTCGAGAAGTCGGGCGAGCGTCAGCGCCTTCTCGCCTCCGCCCGGCGAGAGGCGCAGATAGGCGTCCAGCGCCCGCCGCCTCATCCCGGGCGGCGTTGTGACCTCAAGGAGGATGGCTCGGACCGTCGACCTCAGAGCCGCCAGTGAGCCGATTTCCGTCCGGTCGGCTTCCGATAGCAGATCCAACACGAAGTCGATGAGCCGATCGCCCGTCGATCCAGCCCCAGCGGTACGAAGCAACTCGTCGATCGTGGAGGCCATGTCTGACGAGGCGAGCGACCGGAATGCCCAACCGGAGTCGTACCAGGCCTCGCCAGTTCGCCCGTCCCGCCAGTGATGCCCTGACAAGGGCCCCTCCGTTGCGAATGCTGCAAGCGACCGAAGGAGACGCTTCTTGTCGTCGGTTGTGAAACCCCCGATGTCGCCGTAGATGCCGGCGCCGACGGGATCCGCTTCGATCACGTGCCTGCGCGCCTCCCCGGGATGAGCGGCCAGCCAAGCGGAGAGGCCCCGGAGCACCGTGACCACCCGCCCGTCGCCGGTGCTGGTCATGAGAGCAAGGGCGCGCCGAGCCGGGAGGCCCTCGCGAATCAACGCCGAGATGTAGCGGCCGGCTAGGAACTCCGCCACGAGCCGATGAACAGGGCTGCGCGCCCGCTCGCCGGGAGCAGTGAACAGTCTCGACGCCAACGTGGCCTCAAGACAGCTTCGGGAGCGATGCTCGAGGGCGCCCTCCACCGTCTCCAACGAGACGAACGAGGACCCCTCGATGGCTGCCGATAGCAAGTATCCGTCAATTCCTGAGAGCAACTGCAGCGCGCAGAGGTAGCCAGCGCAATCCAGGACGGTCGCTACCGATTGTGGCGCAGCGCCAGCGCGATGCTCGTCGTTTTGCTCCGTTGCCATCTGCCGGCATGCCGTCTCGAATGTCTCCAGCCGACTCGCCGGCCAACCTCCGCCGTAGCGAACGGCGTCCGCGAGCAGACCAAGTGTCAAGGGATTGTCCAGCAGCCCGGCGACGCCCCGGATGCGCGCTTGATGCAGGAAACCCTCGGCACCGACGCCGAGGCTCCGCGAACCCAGCAGCTCGTTGACAGCCTGCTCGCTAAGCGGATCGAGCCGAAGAACGGTGATCCGGCCATCCGGTGACACAGCCTCCAGACTCTGGCGGTCGTTGTGACCCAGCCAATCCGCCTCACGGCACGAAATGCGGAAGGTGGGATGGTCCAGCCGCTCAAGGCGGTTGCGGATCTCGTCCAGCGGGATTCGGGAGTCCGCAGCGCCCGCCCGCATCTCGTCGAGTCCGTCGATGAACAGCGTTGTGTCCCGCCACTCCGGATGAGATTCCAGATCGAGCCGGATGAAGTCCCGCGCGCGGACATACTCCGCCGCATCGCCAAGTTCTTGACACTGCCGTTTGAATTCAGTTGTCTTTCCGGCACCGGGATCGCCGAGCAGCACGTAGGCAGGCAGCGATCTGAACGTGCTCAGCGGCTGTGACACACCGACTTCAGATCGCCCGTCACTGCTGGGCCCGATCTCAGCGCAGGTCCGGTCAACGGTGATGCTCATGGCGCCCCGAACCAGTGATCGGCCGGTACCGACAGGAACTCGTGCAGTGGCACGCCGGGCTCACCCACGACGAAGGTGGAGCGCGGCCGGAACCGTCGCTCGAACTCCGTCAGCCCGGACCGTCCAGCCATCCGGTCACCGGACTTCACCTCGATTCCGACAACAGACGGCCCCCGGTGCAGAACGAAATCCACCTCGTGATTCCCGTGTCTCCAATACTTGACGGCGGTACTCGGCGAGGCGGTGTTGACGAGATGCGCGCCGACGGAACTCTCGACCATGCGACCCCAGAACGATCGGTCCGATCGAGCCTCCGCGTACGTGTATCCCGATGAGACGGCCATGAGGGCCGTGTTCAGCACGTTCAGCTTCGGGGTCGACGCCTTAGCCGATACGGGGCGACCCGTGTGCTTGGACAGGCCGGTCACCAGCCCGGCCTGAGAGAGGAGATCGAGGTACCGCGCCAGAGTCGTCGTGTTGCCTGCATCCTGCAGTTGACCAAGCATCTTGTTGAAGGACAGCTCTTGTCCGGAATACATCGATCCGAGATCGAATAGCCGCCTCAGAAGCGCCGGCTTGTCGACTCGGGTCATGGCCAGCACATCTCGCTCGATGTTGGGCGCGACCAGCGCGTCCCGTACATACGCAACCCATCGGTCGGCGTCGTGGACCAATGGAGCCGCACCCGGATAGCCACCGAAGAAGACGTACTGAGCGAGGTCGAAGCCGAACGCCTCGGACATCTCGGGATACGACCAGTGGGTGAGGTGGAGCGGCTCGAAACGCCCGGCCAGACTCTCACTCAGGCCAGCCTGCATGAGCAGCGGAGCCGAACCCAGGACTACCACGTGTAGCGGGCAGCCGGAGGCCCGATCAGCATCCCAGAGACCCTTGACCGCGTCCGACCAACCATCAATCTTCTGAATCTCGTCCAGGACCAGGATGAAGCCGCGTTGGGATGTCCAGGCATCGTGACGGCTGCGCTCCCAGACCTCGGCGAGCCATCCGGTGTCGCGACGGGCGGACGAGGAAACGGTGTGGTCGGCACCGACTGTGACGGGCCCGGGAGCGACCAGGGACACTGGTTCGTCGACGGCCTCGTATCGGCATGGCCGCCCGATGGCTGCCAGCGCCTGACGTGCCACCGTAGTCTTACCGGTCTGGCGAGGACCAAAGATCGCTACAAGCCAGTCGGGTGGCTCGGACAACCGCCGAATGAGGGTCGCCACTTGGACGCGCCGGAATTCGGCCATGAGAGTAGTATACCTAGTCGATTACGGTACTGAGTAAATGTACTCAATATCGTAATCAACTTGGCCCTTCGCTGGAATCGGCGACAACCGAATCGGCCGACGGCATCACCATCCGTACAGCCCGGGCCATTCCCTCCGCGGTCTCGCGGATTTTGCCAGACTTGCGCCCGTGTCCGGGGTGCTGCTGCGCGATATCGCCGTGCTCCTGACCTTCGATGATGACGACCGCGAGTTGCGCGGCGCCGATCTGCGCGTCTCCAACGGACGCATCGCCGAGATCGGCGAACTGGCACCCCAGGACGGCGAGACGGTCATCGACGCCTCGCGGCTGCTGGTCATGCCGGGTCTCATCAACGCCCACCAGCACCTCTACCAGGTGGGACTGCGCTGCATTCCGGAACTCGAGAGGGTCCTCTTGGACGACTGGCTGATAGGTCTGGGGCGAGTCTGCATGGACTGGTGGCGCAACGGCCACTTCACACCCGAGGCGATCGCCACAATGGCGCGGGCGGGCATGGTGGAGTCCCTGCTGTGCGGCATAACGACCGTCGCCGACCAGCACTACTTCTTCCCCGGCGGGGTGACGGCGCCCTACATCGAGGCCACCATCGAAGCCGCCCAGGAAGTGGGCATCCGCCTGAACGCCGGGCGGGGCACCATGACCTACGCCCGCAGCGACGGCGGGGAGGCGCCCGACGTGGCCTGCCAGAGCGTCGACGAGGTGCTGCGCCATTCCCTGGAGTTGATCGACACCTACCACGACCCCGACCCGCTGGCCCGGATCCGCATCGACCTGGCCCCATGCGGGCCGCACGTCGACCGCCTGGAACTGTTCGCCGCCTTCGCCGAGATCGCTGCGGAGAACCCGGGAGTGGGCCTGCACACGCACCTCTACGAGGGTGTGGACACCCAGTTCTGCCGCCGGCGCTACGGGAAGTCCCCCTGGCAGGTCCTCGGCCAGGCGGGCTGGCACAACGACAAGGTGTGGCTGGCGCACATGGTTGACTGCCCGCGGGGCGAGATCCCCGACTACGCCTCCACCGGGGTGGGGATCGTGCACCTCGTCGCCCCCGACCTGCGCATGGGTTTCCGTCCGGCGCCGGTGCGATGGTGGCTCGACGGGGGCTGCACCGTGGGCTTCGGCACCACCGGCTCGGCCTCCAACGACGGCGGCAACCAGCTGGGCGACATGCGGTTGGCGGCATTGGCGCACCGCCAGCACAGCCCGGACCCCCAGCGCTGGTTGACTGCCCGCGAGTTGCTGGCCATGTCCACACGCGGCTCGGCCCGCTGCCTGAGCCGCCCGGCCCTGGGCACCATCACACCGGGGGCCGGTGCGGACATCGCCGCCTGGGACATCACCACCGTCGATCGCGTGGGGGTGCACGACCCGGTCATCGGGCTGCTGCTGACGGGCCTGTCCGATCGCGCCGACCTGGTGATCGCCGCCGGCGAGGTGGTCGTGCGAGACGGCCGCTGCATCAGCATCGACGAGGACGAGGTGGCGGCCGCGGCGCGTGCCACGCTCCCGCCGGCGGCATGAACGGCGACACGAGTCCCGACATCGCCTTCGAGGCCCACGGTGTGTCCCGAAGCTTCGGCGCCACCCGGGCCCTCGACACCGTGGACTTCGACCTGCGGTCCGGTGAGATCCACGCGCTCGTCGGCGAGAACGGTGCCGGCAAGACGACCCTCGCCAAGATCGTGGCCGGCGCGCTGCGCCCCGACAGCGGCACGCTCCGGCTCTTCGGCGAGACCTACACTCCGC
Organism: bacterium; assembly: GCA_028824415.1. GTDB lineage: Bacteria > Actinomycetota > Acidimicrobiia > Acidimicrobiales > CATQHL01 > VXNF01. The sequence continues at coordinate 15,977 of JAPPDX010000060.1, forward strand.
GGCGCCGCTCGGACGGCTCGGCCGCGGGCGTGGCGCACGTGCGCCAGCAGCTGTCGCTGGTCCGCGGCCTCACCGTTGCACAGAACATCGAGCTCGGCCGCCCGCGCGCTCTCGGCGACAGCGGGTGGCGGCCGTGGCCACGCCCGTTCAACGCCCGGGCCGCGCGCGCCGAGGTCGAGCGGCTGGCCGCCGAGTTGGACCTGGCGGTTCCGGCGGACGAGTTGGTGGACGGCCTGCCCCTGGCGGTGCGCCAGCAGGCAGAGATCCTCATAAGCCTGGCCTGGGGCGCCAGGCTGCTGATACTCGACGAGCCCTCCTCGGCGCTCGGGCCCCTGGAGACCGATGCCCTCATCTCGCTGTGCCTGCGGCTGCGGGACGAGGGAACGCCGATCATCTACATCTCCCACCGCCTGCCCGAACTCGCCCGGCTGGCCGACCGGCTGACCGTGCTCCGCCAGGGACACGTGGTCACGGCGGGCCGGGATGTTCACGATGCGGACCTGCGCCGCATCGCCGAGTTGATGATCGGGGACATCTCGCTCCTGGACGTGGAGCGCCCCGCGCTGGAGCCCGGCGAGGTGCGCCTCGACGCCGACGGGTTGCACCTCGCCGCCGAGCACGGGCCGGGCCTGCGGGACGTCTCGCTGCGCGTGCGCGCCGGGGAGATCGTGGGCGTCGTCGGCGTGGCCGGCAACGGCCAGGATGAGCTGGCGGGTGTGCTGACCGGCCAGATGCGACCCGACGCCGGGACGGTGTGCGTGGACGACATCGACGTGACGGGCTCACCGGCGGCGGCGATCGGCGCGGGGGTCGCGCTGCTTCCGGAGGATCGAACCGCGGGGTTGGCCGCGGACTTCTCCCTGGCCGAGAACCTCATCGCCCGGCGGGTCGCCGATTCGGAGTTCGCCCGTCTGGGCGTTCGGCTGCGAAAGGCGGTCCAGCGGCACGCCCGAGCCCTCGCCGGGCGGTTCGACGTGCGCCCGCCGGAGCCGGCGCTGAGGGCCGGTTCACTCTCGGGCGGCAACCAGCAGAAGCTCATGGCCGCCCGGGAGATGGAGCGCAACCCCGCCGTGCTAGTGGCGGCCGGGCCGACCAAGGGACTCGACCCGCACGCCGGCCGGGCGATCCGCGACCGCTGCTTCGAGGCGGCCGGCCGGGGCGGCGCGGTGGTGATCATCTCCGCCGACCTCGACGAGGTCGCCGAACTCGCCCAGCGCGTGGTGGTGCTGAGCGGGGGGCGGGTGACCGACCGCTTCGGCGTGGAGGAGATGACATCGGCCCGACTCGGCGCAGTCATGGCAGGTCTCGCCTGGGATCCCGCCGGCGAGACGGGACACCCCGAAACCGGCTCCGGAGTGCCGGAGTGACACGGTGAGCACGACCGCGGGGGACGCCACCGGCATGGGATCCGGGGATACCACCGGACCGGGGAACGGCACCGAGGCGCTCCGCGCCGACACCCCGTTCGAGCGGGCGACCATCGGGCTGGGCACCAGCCTGCTGGCGGTCGTCGCCGCCCTCGGCCTCGGGGCGGTCATCCTGGCCGGATCCGGCGAGAACCCGCTCACCGCCTACGGGGCGATAGTCGTCGGCAGCTTCGGCGACTGGTTCGCCATCGGTGAGACGCTGGCCCGCGCCGCGCCACTGGCGGTGGTCGGCGTGGGCGCGGCCGTCGCATTGCGGGCAGGCGTCATCACCATCGGCGCGCAGGGTCAGCTGATCGCCGGGAGCCTCGGCGCCCTGTGTGCGGGCTTCGTCCTCCGGGACGTTCCCGCCGGCGTGGCGGTCCCGCTGGCAGCCATCGCCGGCGCTCTGTTCGGGATGGTGTGGGTGCTGATCCCGGCATTGCTGCGCGCCCGCCTGAACGTCAACGAGATCCTCTCAACGCTGCTGTTCAACGAGTTCGCCTTCCTGCTCCTGGGCTACCTGCTGAACAACCCGCTGAAGGAGCCGAGGGCGATCACGCCCAAGTCCGAGCCACTGCCAGACAGTGTCGTTCTCGGCGATCTCGTGACGAGCACCAGGCTTCATGCCGGCGTGTTGGCGGTCGTCGTGATCGTGGCGCTATTCGCACTGTGGACCCGCTCCACGATGGGCTACCGCTACGACCTGTTCGGCGAGAACCCCCGCCTGGCGCAGAGCCTCGGCATCCCCGGGCGACGCATCATCTGTAATTCGCTCCTGATCTCGGGGGCGCTGGCCGGCCTGGCGGGGTGGCTGCAGGCGGCCGGCCTGCTGCAGCGCCTGTTCATCGACATCGCCGAGGAGATCGGCTTCTTCGGGCTGGTGGTGGCGATGCTGGGCGGTGCCCGGCCACTGGGGATCCTGGCTGCGGCCCTGCTGGTGGGGGCGCTGCAGGCGGGCGGGCTGCACATGCAGGCCACCGAGGGCATCCCGGCCTCGCTCAGCGACGTGATCCAGGCGCTGATCCTGTTGGGGTTCGCGGTGCGCTACGCACCGCAGATCGCCGCCATCGGCCGCCGGGTGGTGCGCTCACTGACCGACTCGTTCGGCGCCGTGGCGGGATGGGGCCGATCCGGAACCGACCGGCGAGCCGCCGGCGGCGGCACAGGCGGAGAGGCGTGATATGGGCAAGCTCGCCGAGCTGACGTTCTGGACCGCCACCATCTCCGGCGGCCTGCGCCTGGCGACCCCGCTGATCTTCGCCTCCCTCGGCGAGACCATCGCACAGCGCGCCGGCGTGTTGAACATCGGCCTGGAGGGCTACATGATCATTGGCGCCCTCACGTCGCTGTACGTGACCGTGGAGTCGGGAATCGCCGTGGGCCTGCTCGCCGGTGCCCTGTCAGGAGCGGTGCTGGCGCTGCTGATGGTGTGGCTCTGCGTGCGCCTCAACGCCAACCAGGTGGTGGTGGGATTCGGGCTCACGATCCTCGGTGTCGGGCTCACCGGCTACATCTTCCGACTCACGACGCCCCTGGGCGCCGAGCGTCGCCAGGTGAACATCCTCGGCGAGATCCACATCCCCGGACTGTCGGACATCCCGTTCCTGGGCGAGGCCTTCCTGTCCAACAGCTGGATGACGTGGCTGGCGTTCGGCCTGGTGCCGATCGTGTGGTGGGTGGCCCAGCGCACCGTCTTCGGGCTCGAGGTGCGCGCCGTGGGCGAGGACCCCGACGCGGCCTTCGCCCGGGGCGTCGACGTCATCAGGGTGCGCTCGCTGGCCACGCTGCTCTCCGGCCTGCTCGGTGGCCTCGGCGGCGCCGCCATCACGACCGCCCTGGTGGGCGTCTTCGAGCCCGCCATCACCGCCGGACGGGGGTTCATCGCCCTGATCGTGATCATCATGGTGCGCTGGTCGGCCTGGGGCGTGGCGGTCGGCTCGTTCGCCTTCGGGCTGGCCGATGCCCTCGGCGCCAACCTGCGCAACATCGTGTCGGACAGCGTGCCCACCGAGGCGCTGCAGATGATCCCGTTCTTCGTGGCGCTGGTCATCCTGATCATCGGCGCCCGCCGGGCGCGTATGCCCAAGTCGCTGGGCTTCAACTACGTGCCCGACCGCTAGGCCGCCGACGACCGCAGCAAGGAGCACCGCATGGCCACCTCGGCTGAGACCGATCGTTCATTCCTCATCCGGGGAGGCATCGTGCTGCCGATGGAGGGCCGGAAGATCTACCACGATCCCGGCTCGGTCCTCGTTCTCGACGGCGCCATCGTCGCCGTCGGCGGCGTCGAGGAGTTGGACCGTCACCCGGCGGCGGCGCACGTGCCGGTCATCGACGCCGACCGTCATGCCGTCATCCCCGGGATCCACAACTGCCACCTGCACTCGGGTCTGCTGCGCGGCACTGCCGAGTCGCTGGCGCTGTGGGAGTGGCTGGAGAACCACATCGACCCGGCGCACCGGGCACTCACCCCCGAGATCGCCGAGGCTGCCTCCTGGATGGCCTACACCGAAGGCGTGCGCGGCGGCACCACGTCGGTGCTGGACATGTGGCGGCACATGGAAGGCTCGGCCAGGGCAGCGGAGGCGATCGGCATCCGCGCCACGCTCGCCCCCTACACCGCCGACCTGTACGACTACTTCGAGACGCTGGAGACCAACCGGCGGCTGCTGGAGACACACCGGGTGGCCGCCGGCGGGCGGGTGCGCACCTGGGTGGGGCTGGAGCACATCTTCTACTGCTCGCCCGAGATGTTCCGCGGTGCCGCCGACCTGGCCGCCGAGTTCGACACTGGCATCCACACGCACTCCTCGGAGTCGATCTGGGAAGTGCAGGAGTGCCTGCGACAATTCGGCCGGCGCCCCATCGAGGAGTTCTACCAGCGGGGCATCCTCGGCCCGTCCACCGTCATCGCCCACGGCGTGTGGCTCGACGACCGGGAGGTGCGGATCCTGGCCGAGACCGGCACGTCGGTCACCCACTGCCCGTGCTCGAACATGAAGCTCTCCTCCGGGCCGGCCCGGGTGGGCTTCTACCGCAGCCAGGGCGTCACGGTGGCACTGGGCAGCGACGGCGAGAAGGAGAACAACAACCTCGACATGCTCGAGGAGATGAAGTTCGCCTCGCTGCTGGCCAAGGTCGCCACCCTCGACCCCACGGTGGGTGATCCCTGGGACATCCTGGACCTGGCGACCCGCTCGGGCGCGGAGGCCCTCGGGCTGGGGGACGTCACCGGCACGCTCGAGGAGGGCAAGGACGCCGACATCGTGCTGGTGGACCTGCGCAGCCTCCACTTCGTTCCGCTGCTGAGGGGTGAGGACTTCAACGCCCCGGCACACCTGGTGTTCAGCGCCTCGGCGCGCGACGTGAGCGACGTGTGGGTGCAGGGGCGCCATCTGGTCACCGGTGGCGAGGTGGTCTCGGTGGACGTGGCCGCCGTCGCCGAGCGCGCCCAGGCGGCCGCCGAGGAGTTGTTCGCCCGCCGCCGCGCCTTGCAGGGCGCAACCCCCAGCCCCGCCAGCACCCTCGGCAAGAACGCCTGAGCCCCGGAGCGATCCCTAGCCTGCAATAGTGCTCACCGCTTCGGGACTGGCCAAGTCCTACGGCATCCGCCGGCTGTTCGCCGATGTCTCGGTGCAGCTCACCGCCGGGCAGCGGCTGGCGCTGGTCGGCAGCAACGGCACCGGCAAGACGACACTCCTGGAGATCCTCGTGGGCCTGGTCGAGGCCGACGAGGGCACCATCATGCGGTCCCGCGACACCGAGATCGGCTACCTGCCGCAAGACCTCGGCTCCTCGGCGGCCGGAACCGTTCGCGAGCAGGTCCTGGCGGGCGCCGGACCGGTCGCCCGCCTCGCCGAGCAACTCGCCGACCTCGAGCGCCGGCTCACCACCCCCGGCGCCGACCACGAGGCCGTGCTGGCCCGCTACGGCGAAGCCCAGGCCGCCTTCGAGCAACTCGGCGGCTACGGCCTCGAGGCGGAGGTCAACAAGGTGCTGGCCGGGCTCGGCTTCGCCCCCGGCGACGCCGACCGGCAGGTGCGGCAACTCTCGGGGGGTTGGCGGATGCGGGTCGCCCTCGCCCGGCTGCTGATCGCCCGGCCCGATGTCCTGATCCTCGACGAGCCCACCAACCACCTCGACGTGGACTCGACGGCATGGCTGGAGCAACGTCTGGTGACTTGGCCCGGCGCGCTGTTGTTCGTGAGCCACGACCGCGACTTCATCGACACCGTCGCCAACCGGATCATCGAACTGACCGAGGGCACCGCCCTGAGCTACGTCGGCGGGTTCGCCGAGTTCGTCGTCGCCCGCGAGGAGCGCCTCGCCAACATCGAGGCGGCCGCGGCCCGGCAGGCGCGCGAGCTGGCCAAGGTGGAGCGCTTCATCGAGCGGTTCCGCTACAAGGCCACCAAGGCCCGGCAGGTGCAGAGCCGGGTGAAGACGCTGGAGAAGCTCGAGCGCATCGAGGCGCCGAGCCGGCGCGAACTCGTCGCCCGGTTCGCCTTCGCCGAGCCGCCCCGGTCTCCCCGGGTGGTGGTCGAACTCAGCGGCGCCACCGCCGGTTACGACGACGGCACCGAACCGGTCATCTCCGATGTCACCCTGGCCGTCGAGCGAGGCCAGACGGTCGCCCTCGTCGGCCCCAACGGCGCCGGCAAGACCACGCTGCTGCGCCTGATCCTCGGCGAGCTGACCCCCACCGCGGGGAGCACCCGGATCGGCAGCAACGTCAAGGCGGCAGCGTTCGAGCAGCATCAGGCTGACGAACTCGACGAGAACCTGAGGGCAATCGAGGTGCTGTCGGCGGGCATCGACTTCGGCAAGCGGAACGTACGAACCATTCTCGGCGCCTTCGGCTTCGGTGGCGACGCCGCCGACCGGCGGGTGGCCGAACTCTCCGGCGGGGAGCGATCCCGCCTGGCGCTGGCCCGCACCATGGTTGAGCCGGTGAACCTGCTCGTGCTCGACGAGCCCACCAACCATCTCGACCTGCCCAGTTGCGACGTGCTGGAGGACGCACTGGTGGCCTACCCCGGCACGGTGCTGCTGGTCACGCACGACCGGCACCTGATCCGCTCGACGGCCGATGCTCTCATCGAGGTGCGCAACGGGCGGGCAAAGTGGCATCTCGGCGTCGACAAGTCCGTGCTCGTCGCCCCGCCGATCCCCAAGGCGACCGGACCTAGCCGTCCCGGCGGCAGCGCACGCAGCCAGCGGCGCAGGGACGCCGCCCGCCGCCGAGAGGAGGCAGGCGACCTGCTGCGCCGCATCACCAGGCTGGAACGGGAGTGCGCTGCGGCCCACGCGGAGGTCGCCGACCTGCAGAACCGGCTCGCCGACCCCGAGCTCTACGGCCGCCACGAAGACGTGCGGGCCGTGGCGGCGGCCCACGAGGCGGCCGTCGAACGGGCCGCGACCCTGCTCGCCCGCTGGGAGGAAGCGGTCGACTCGCTCGAAGAGCCGACCGGCGACGACTCGCCGGTGTGACGATCAGGTGGTCACGAGCGGGCGCACCGCCTCGGCGATCCGGCCCAGTCGGTCCTGCGCCTGACGGCGAGCCGCGGCGAGATCACCGCCGGGGGCTCCTTCGATCGTCTCGATGTAGACCTTCAGCTTGGGTTCGGTGCCGCTGGGCCGGACGATCACCCGGTCGCCGCCCGCCAGCCGGAACGCCAGCATGTCGGTGGGCGGGAGCGGGCCCGCCGGCCCCGAGTAGTCCAGCACGTCCGAGACGGGATGTCCGGCGAGTTCCGCCGGCGGGTTGGCGCGGAGCCGGCCGGTCGCGACGGCGGCCTCGGCAGGCGGGATCCGCAGCGTGACCTGGCCGGTGACGTGCACCCCATGACGGCGGTGCAGGTCGTCGAGTCGTTCGGGCAGCGAGGAGCCCGCTGCCTGCAGTTCGCCGGCCAGCTGCACTGCGAGGGCGGCGGCGCTGATGCCGTCCTTGTCGCGGACCGTGTCGCAGACCGCGTAGCCCAGCGCCTCCTCATACCCCAGTAGCAGCCGCTCGGGACGCCCGTCGGCGGCCCGGGCGATCCACTTGAAGCCCGTGAGTGTCTCGGCGTGGGCCACTCCCGCCTCCGCGGCCATGGACCCCAGCAGCTGCGAGGAGACCACGCTGGCGGCCAGCAGCACCTGCTCGGGGGAACCGCCGGCGGCGCGGCGGCGCAGCAGGAAGTCCGCCAGCAGCGCGCCCAACTCGTCGCCGGTCAGCCGCCGCCAGCCGCCGCCGGAGGGCACAGCCACGGCCAGGCGGTCGCCGTCGGGGTCGTTGGCGATCACCAGGTCGGCCCCGGTGCGGTCGGCCAACTCGTAGGCGGCATCCAGCGCGCCCGGCTCCTCGGGGTTCGGGAACGCCAGCGTGGGGAACGCGCCATCCGGCTCGGCCTGCGAGTCGACGATCAGCGGGACCGGCAGGCCCAGTCGCTCGAACAGCGCCCCCAGCAGCCGCGCCCCCACCCCGTGAAGCGGCGTGTACACCACCCGCAACGGCGCGCCGGGCTGCGACGCCATTTCCAGGCGCCCGGCAATGTCCGCCAGGTACCGTTCGATCGCCTCGGAGCCCACGTCGGTGATCGCCCCGCCGCCCGAGGGTGCGAGGGTGTCCCGGTACGGCAGCGGGGCGGCCGCCATGTGCGCCTCCACAGCGGCGTCGGCGGGCGGCACGATCTGCGCGCCTCCGGCGTCGTAGAGCTTGTACCCGTTGTCCTCCGGGGGGTTGTGGCTGGCGGTGATGACGATGCCCGCGTCGGCTCCGAGGTCGACGGTGGCGTGCGCCACCACCGGGGTCGGCACACAGCCGGCCCGCAGCGCCTCTCCCCCGGCGGCGGCAACGAACGCAGCCGCATCGAAGGCGAACACATCGGAGTTGCGCCGGGCGTCGTGGCCAATGACCACCCGCGCCCCCGGCGGCAGCGTGGCCATGACCGCGGCGGTTGCCTGGCGGACAACCACGCGGTTCATCCGCGCCGGGCCGGCACCCAGCGGGGCCCGCAAGCCGGCGGTGCCGAACCGGAGCCGCTCCTCGAAGCGCCGCTGCAACTCGCCCGCCGCCTCGGGATCGGTGGCGGATGCTGCCAGCAGGGCCTCGAGCTCAGCGCGGGTCTGCGGGTCGGGGTCGCAGGCCAGCCACGCCCCCGCGGCCGACCGCAGCTGTTGGGTCACAGCCTCACAGGCGGTCGATCACGCCGCGCAGCAGGCGGCCGACGGCCACACCCGACGCCGCTCCGGCGTCGAGCACCTCCTGGTGGCTGGGCCCCTCGTCGGTCATTCCGGCAGCCAGATTCGTGACCAGCGAAACTCCCAGTACCTCCATGCCGCAGTGGCGCGCGGCGATGGCCTCCAACACGGTGGACATGCCAACCAGGTCGGCGCCCATGGTACGCAGCATCGCGATCTCCGCAGGGGTCTCGAAGTGCGGGCCGCGCAGCCCGGCGTAGACCCCGTCGGAGATGCCGGGGGCCACCTCGGCGGCAAGGGCACGCAGTCGCGGCGAGTAACTGTCGACGAGGTTCACGAAACGATCGGTTCCCCACTCGGTCCCCTCGACCGGTGACGCCCCGGTGAGGTTGATGTGGTCGGAGATCAGCACCGGACCGCCGACCCGGTAGTGGGGCTGAAGCCCCCCGGCGGCGTTGGTCAGCACCACCACCCCGCAGCCGGCGGCAGCCGCAGTCCGCACCCCGTGGGTGACGGCGGCGGCTGTGTTCCCCTCGTAGAGGTGCACGCGGCCGCGGTACACGAGCAGGCGACGGTCCCCGGCCGCCACGGCCCCGACGGTGCCGCCGTGGCCCTCCACACGGGACGCCGGGAATCCCGGCAGTTCGGCCGTCGAGATCTGCGCCTCAACCTCGCCCAGCTGCGCGACGGCGTCGTCCCAGCCGGTGCCCAGCACAACGGTGGCATCGAAGTCGCCCCCGAGGCGGTCCGCGAGCTGTGCGGCCGCCTCACCGGCCGACCGTTGGGCGTTCGTCATGGCGTTCCTCCGTGAGTCCCCGGGGGGTCAAGTCTCGCACGGGCCGGGGCGCGGCCAAACGCCGCAGCGGCGTTCGGCAAAACAGAGCCGGCCCCGGAGGAGGTGTCCGGGGCCGGGGGCTGGGAGGGGAGATCGGTTTCGGGTTCGGGGTGGCCGGCCGCCCCTACGGCGACCGGTCCGGTTCTGTGTCTTGGACCTCAGGCGGCCCGGGGGCGCTGCCGGCGGCTTCCGGCCCGGCTCCAGTCCCAGGTCGAGACCTGGCGGCTGTGCCTTGGCCGGGGCGTCGACGCGAGCGCGAGGCACGGCAGATCGTGCGGGTCGGTGTCCTGCAGGGCCGGCGAGGCCCAGCGGATCGGGCTGCACGTGCAGTGCGGCGCATGCTGCGTCGCTCCGGTGCGAGAGGTCTGCTCTCGGTATTCCTTCCTCATACCCATACAGACGGCTGACCACCCGGATCGGTTGACACGTCGTGAGATCAACCTGGCATTTCTCTGACTTGCTGACAAACATATGTATGTATATGATTCCGCTATGGCTGTCCTCGGCCTTTATCAGCCCAGCCTCCTCGGCGGCGGCGATCCGGCGATCGACAGCGACGTGCCGATCCTGCGGCACTGGCTCGACAAGACAAGTTGGGTGGACACGGCGGCCGGCTGGCTGCGAGGGCCCGACACGCTGCTGGTGGACCTGGCCGAACTCCTGTCCTGGACTCGTGGCCGCCGCCGCATGTACGACCGGATGGTGGATGACCCGCGACTCAGCGCCACCTGCGAAGTCGGCGCCGCCGGCACGCCGGCGATCCTCGGCAGCATGGCCACCGCGCTCGAGGGCCGCTACGGCGAGCGACTGCACGCGGTCTGGGTCAACTACTACCGCGACGGACAGGACTCGGTGGCCTGGCACAGCGATCACGTCGGCCGCACCCAGCGGCAGCCTCTCGTGGCGATCGTCACCCTCGGCGGGCCGCGCCGCTTCCTGGTTCGTCCCCGCGGCGGGGGCCGCTCCCACGGCTTCGCACCGGCCTCGGGCGATCTGCTCGTGATGGGCGGTGACTGCCAGCACAACTGGGAGCACACGATTCCGAAGGCGAAGGCCGCGCCGCCGCGCATGAGCGTGACATTCCGCCATCACTCACAACCGACTCGTGCCGCGGTCGAGCCCGAACGCCCGACGGCGGCAGCTAGGACCGGTAGCGCTCGGCGGGTGCTCCCGCAGAGTTGAACAACCAGAGAACGACAGTGCCGGGGCAGTCTCCCCGCCGACTGCTGCTCAGTCGATGTAGTAGCCGCCGTTGACGTCCATCACCTCGGCGGTGATGAACGAGGCGGCCGAACTCCCCAGGAATAGCGCTGCGTAGGCCACGTCGCTGGGGGTTCCCATCCGTCCGACGAGCACCAGCGCGGCGTACTGGTCCATGTTGGGCCGCTCGGTCATGCGGCTGTGGACCATCGACGGCGCCAGGGCGTTCACGGTGATGCCCTCCTTGGCCACCTCCGGGGCTACCGCCTTCGCCAGGGTGTGCACCGCGCCCTTGGAGGCGGCATACGCCGTCACCCCCGAGAGGCTGCCCATCTTCCCGGAGTTGGATCCGATGTTGATGATGCGCCCGTAACGGACCTCCCGCATGGCCGGCAGCACCCGGCGGATGCACAGGAACGCACCGGTGGAGTTGACATCGAAGACCCGCTGCCATTCCTCCAGGCTGGTGTTGGGGACCCCGGCGGGGCCCAGGATCCCGGCGTTGTTCACGAGGATCGACGGCGCCCCGAACCTGGCCTCCACCTCGCTGATCGCCGCATCCACCGCGGCCTCGTCGGCCACGTCGCAATCGAGCGTGAGCATTCCAGGGTCGTCGGGGATCTCCTCGCCCTCCCAGTCCATGTCGAGCAATGCCACGAGCGCGCCCTGCTCCCGCATCGCCTCGGCGGTGGCCCGCCCGATGTTGCGCGCCGCCCCGGTCACCACGGCCACCCGCCCCTCGTAACCCGGCAGCCTGATCCCCTCCAAAGTCCAAGCGCTCATCCTGCTCCCTCCAGTGGTCGACAGCGGCCGACCGCCGGGCCGCATCCCGGGACCGGCGGCGGGGATTCACTGTAGTGACCGGGTTGCCGCTGCGCCCTCGGCGTTCAGCCGTCTACTTGACGGGCTGAAACTATTTCGAGTACCCTGAATAGTTGCTCATTCGATTGGCTAGATGGACTTCGGTCACCGGCCGGTGTTGCCCACTCGGGCGGCGCGCAGCGATCCGCTGCCAACTCACCGGCTCCGATCCGAAAGGCCCCACATGGAACCCGCAATCCTTGGTGTTCTTGTCCTGATCCTGACGGTCATGCTCTACCTCGACCGCTCGCGCCGCAACGAGATCCGGGACCTCCGCCAGGAGATGAACGCCGGCTTCGCCGAACACCGCGAAGAAACAGCCAGGCTCCGCGAGGACATGAACACCGGAATCACCGAACTCCGAAAGGAGATGAACGCCGGCTTCGCCGAACACCGCGAAGAAACAGCCAGGCTCCGCGAGGACATGAACACCGGAATCACCGAACTCCGAAAGGAGATGAACGCCGGCTTCGCCGAACACCGCGAAGAAACAGCCAGGCTCCGCGAGGACATGAACACCGGCTTCGGCGAACTCCGAAAGGAGATCCGGTCCTCGGCGGAACGGACCGACGCACGTATCGATCAACTCACCGCCACCGTGATCAACCTCGCTGAGAGCCTCGGCCAGGTGAAGGGGCGCAGCGAGGCTCTCGTCGCCACCGAGTAGCCGGCGCCGCGTCAGGCCAGCGGCGGCGCCCGTCAGGACCGGTAGCGAGCGGCGTGCGTCCCCGGCGGGTTGAACCTGCCCGGGATGGCGTCGGGATTGGTCACGAGCACCTCGCACTCCATGCGATCCGGGTCACGGAAGAAGACGCTGAGCTTCGGACCGAAGTCGGTCACGAACCCGTCGGTGGCGCCCGCGGCCATGAGCCGGCGGCGGATCTCGTCGAACGCCTCGATGTCCGGCGCTCGCAAGCCGAGGTGGTCGAGCCTGCCGCGGCCGAACATGGGGGTCTGGTGGTCAGCCTGCGTGTTCCCCTCGATCTCGAAGACGTCCAACTCGGTCTCGGCGCCGATGCGGAGGATGACCATGCGCGGCCCGCCTGGCATCTCCGGTCCGTCGCGCTCGACGGTCGCGCCGAAGATGTCGATGTAGAAGCGCTGCAGACGATCCGCGTCGTTGGTGATGACGGCGACGTGATCGAGCCCGTCGGTGAGCACGCTCCCGACGCTAGACGAGAGCGACCGCCGCGCCGCCGGCAACTCTCAAACGTCCCCCTCGGCCCAGCCCGCAGAGCTTGCCTCCCTCGGCGTGGAGATGGCCGACATCGACGAATGCCGCGCAGCGGTTCATCGAGCCTCCCCGGGAAACAGAGCGGGGGCCCAACCGGGCCCCCGCGGCTCACCAACGGGCGAGCCATCAGAATGACCAGGTCGTACCAATCGGTCGCTCAGACTTCGAGCATGAGGGTGACGGGGCCGTCGTTGGTCAACTCCACCATCATCTCGGCGCCGAAGGAGCCGGTCGCCACGGTTGTGCCCAGGCGCCGCAGTTCGGCGACGAGTTCGTCGATCAGCCGGGCCGCATCGTCGGGAGCGGCGGCCGCCACGAACGAAGGTCTGCGACCCTTGCGCGTGTCGCCGTAGAGGGTGAACTGGCTGACGACGAGTATCTCGCCGCCCACCTCGGCAACCGACCGGTTCATGTGGCCGTTCTCGTCGGCGAAGATCCGCAGGTGCCGCAGCTTGGCGGCCAGCTTCACAGCCGCCGCCTGATCGTCGGCGTGGGTCACCCCCACCAGGCAGCACAGCCCCGCACCGATCTCGCCTACGACACGGTGATCGACGCGCACCCGGGCCTGCGCGACCCGCTGCACCAGTGCTCGCACTCTTCAAGCGTAGGGTCGTCGCCCGGCCTGTCCCTCGCCCCGAGCGGGTTGGCCGGTACCGTGAATCGATGGCCGTTCGCCAGTTCCTGACCGACGTCGTGATCGCGAACGGCGACGGGCTGACCGAGCCCTACGAGGGCGACGTCCTCATCGACGGCGACCGGGTCGTGCAACTAGGCGACGTGACCCCGGGCGCCGCCGGCGGGGCGGAGAGGGTCATCGACGGCAAGGGCCGTGTACTGGCACCCGGGTTCGTGGACACGCACAACCACGGTGCCCTCGGCGGCACCCGCATCGGCGAACACGGCATCCCCGTGACCTGCGAGATGGCGCTGCGGGGTGGCGTCACCAAGCGGATCTGCGGGTCTGACGGTCTCTCGCCTGCCCCCGTGGTGCCGGCGCAGCGCGAGGAGTACGCCGCTCAACTCACTCCCCTCGACGGCTCGATCGACGAGGCGTGGTCCTGGTCCACTGTGGCGGAGTTCCTCGCCTGGCACCGGGGGCGCTCGGTCACCGACATGGGCATCCACCTCGGGCACAGCGCGGTGCGCCGCATGGTCATGGGAAACCTCCCCCGGGAAGCCGACGACCAGCAACTGCGGGACATGTGCGAGGTGGTCCGCCGGGAGGCGCCTCTCACGCTGGGACTGTCCACCGGGTTGGTCTACAACCCCGCGGTCTACTGCGACCGGCGCGAGCTGACGCTGCTGGTCTCGGCCTTCAACGACGTCAAGCCGGGGGCGCTGTTCCCCCACCTGCGCTCGGAGAGCGACGAGATCGTCAACGCTCTGAACGAGGTGCTCATCCCCGCCTTCGAGGGTGGCGGCGGCTACTGCAATGAGCACAGCAAGATCGCCGGCCGCCGCAACTGGGACAAGTACAACGACCTGGTCAACCTGATCTCCGAGGCCGCCGACTTCATCCCGACGATGGAGAACATGTACCCCTATCCCGCAGGCAGCACCACCGGCGACGCCATCTTCCCCCCGGATGTGCGTGCGGGGCTCCGGGAGGAGTTCCTGGCACGCCTCGGCGACCCGGCGGCGCGCCGGAGCGCCTACGAGCGAATCCGAGGCGACACCACCACCTGGGACAACTTCGTGGACTTCTGCGGGGGCCTCGACGGCGTGCAGATCGCCGGGGTGCGAGCCGGGGTCGGCGACGAGTTCCTCGGCAAGCGGCTCGGCGACGTGGCAAGGGCGGCGGGCCGGCTCGATCTCGACTCATTCGCCGCGCACGAGGCGGTCATCGACTTCTTTGTGGCGAACCGTGGAGAACTCACGATCATCACCCACTACGGCAACGACGCCACTGTCGAGCGCTTCTTCCGCCGGCCCTCCATGGCCGTCTGCACCGACGGGCTGATGCCCGGACCTGGCCAGAAGCCGCACCCCCGCTCTATCGGGGCGTTCCCGAAGGCGCTGCGCATGGCCCGGGACCTGGAGATCCCGCTGCGGGAGATCGTCTACCGCATGAGCACGCTGCCGTGCCGATTCCTGGGACTGGAGGATCCGGTGCTGCGACCCGGCGCCGACGCCTCGCTGGTGCTCTTCGACTGGGAGACCGTGCGCGAGGCCAACAGCTTCGACGAGCCGATGGTCCCCCCCGAGGGGATCGACGCCGTCTGGGTGCACGGCGACCTCGTCTACGCCGAGGGCCGATTCCATCCGCCCAGTCCGTTCGGCGGCCGGATCCTCACCTCGCCCGGTCACGGGTCCTGAACGGGTCGACCCGCCACCGCCCCGGTCCGGGGGACGGGCCGAACAACTCGCCGCAGGTGGAGATCGGACCGCCGGGTAGCCGGCCCCGGCACTGGCGGGAACGACGGAGGATTCGCCGAATCGCCCGGAGGTCTCCTAGCGAGCGCCGGGCAGACGCACCCTCCAGCGCGACCAGTCGAAGGGCTGCAGGCGCCCCGCGAGGCGGTACGCCACAGCGGCGCCGCCGAGCAGCATGATGCAGATGAGCCACACCCACCGGTAGGGAACGCCGACATCCAGCAGTGCTCCGAACACCACGGGCGACGCCATGGTGCCTAGGTAGTAGCCACCCATCGCCAATGCCGAGCCCCGGGCGGCGGCGGCGCCGGCCCTCTCCACAACGGCTGCGTTCATTGCGCCGAGACGGGCTGACTGCAGGGACATCGTCCCGACGATCCCCGCCATGGCGATCACCACGGCGACCGAACCGCCGATCAATAGCAGCGCGATGAAGGCGCCCATGGTCACGCAGAGCACCATCACGAGGCGGACCCGGTAGAGCACGAGCCCAAAGATCGCCCACATCAGCCGCGACCGCGCCGAGAGGATGACGACGAGCCGAGCCCGGAATTCGGGCGACATCCGGCGGGACAGCAGCACGATGACCAGCGTGATCGCTACCCCGATCGCAGAGCTCACCCCCACCAGCACCCCCGAGGTAGCGGACGTGAAACCGAGGGACTCGTCCAGATACGGAACCGACAGCAGGTAGACGGGCACCGTGGCGAAGACCATCAACGCCGCCCCCACGGGGAACCAGCCGAAGTACCTCGGCAGTTCCCGGACGGTGGGGCTGTGGCGCGCGACACGATCGTCGGGAAGCGTCCAGCCGACGGCCAGCGCCGCCAGCGCCCCTCCCACCGCCAGGGCCGCGTACAGCCAGCGCCAGTGCCAGCGATCGGCGATCCAGGGTCCGAAGGCGGCGAGGAGAGCCAGGAACCCGGGGACGGCGGCTGACTTGGCAACCATCGCCGCGGTACGCCACTGGGCGTCGATCGAGCGCTTCACGACGATGTTCGTTCCCACGTTCGTCAGCGCGTACCCCAGACCGTTCAGGACCCCCGCCACGAGCAGGAACGGGTAGGAACTGGCCGCGGCGGCGATGGCGCCGGCGACCGCCACGAGCATCATGTCCAGGAGCACGACCCGGCGGGCGCCCCAGCGGTCGGTCAGCCGCGCCGCCGGGCCCATCGCCAGCCATGTGCAGCCGTAGTTCACGGTGGACAGGAGGCCGACCTGCCAGTAGTCGAGACCGAGGTCGGCGCGGAGGGCGACGATGATGAAACCCGGCAGGAAGCCCACCGCCGAACCCAGCGCCATGGCGACGACGCTGCCCGCTGCCGCAGCCAGCGGCCGTCGCGCGGTCTGCTCACTCACGGGCGCGCACCCTACCCAGACATGGACCCCCTTGGCCGACGACCGGCTCGGGCGGTGCTAGTTGGCCGAGTCCCGGGGCTCCTCGGAGTCCGCGATGCCATCCCCCTCCGGGCCGCCACCGGCGGTCCAGTGGGTGGTGTCTCGCAGGGGGTCGGGGGCCAGTTTCTGAGCCGCGCCTCTGAGAGGAGCGGTGCCGTCTATGAGCGTCTCCCAGTAGTCGTAGGCGGCGTCGCCGAAGGCCCCGCCGATCTCCAACGATGCGTCCACCGAGGGGCGGAAGTGCACGCCGGCCCAGAGGCGGGACTCGCCGCAGGTTTCCTCGTACTCGGTCCAGGTCTCGAAGCGGATCGTGAGATCTTCCGCGGGTGTGATCTCGGGTTCGATGACCGAAGAGCCTTCCTCCAGCACGGTGGTGAAGTCTTCGATCCGTTCCGATCCGGAGTAGCGGCGGAAGGCCTGGGCGTAGGCCGCGCAGAAGATCGTGGTCCCTGACGGGTAGTCGGAGTGATCGGCGTTCTGCACGTAGCTGACCCACTGGCTGGCGGGCAACTCGACGGTGCCCCGGCCGGGGCCGCCCCAGGCGGAGACCAGTTCGTCGCCGTAGAGGTAGCGGATCGCGGTGATCGGGCGCACCGCGTCGTAGCGAGCCTTCTCCTGCCAGGCCACGATGCCGGCGTCGAACTGCGCCATGTGCAACAGGAACCCGAGTTGCACGAACTCGATGGTGTCGTCAACGTCCTTGGTGCTCGGCGACAGGATGATGTCCCGAGCCTTCAGGTCGAAGAACTCCACCAGCATCTTCCGCCTGTCGGTGAGCGACGCCGAGAGTTCCAGCACCGACTCGGCCTGCGCCCGGTACGCCGCGAGGTTGGCGTAGTCGCTGTCGCTCGGCGGGCCCACCCGATGCTCGCGGGGGTCGATGACCGCGTACGGCTCGGTCACCGAGTACTGCGGGGTCACGAAGTTCTGGATCACATAAACGCCGTTACGCCCCGCCCGCACGAGCAGCGGCTGCCAGCGCGACGGGTCGATCACCTCCAGAGCCCCGTTGACCGGCACGAAACCGGTGGTATCCATGAACGGGAAGCCGGGGGTCTCGTCGCCGAAGTGGTTGAAGCCGTCGTGGCGGCGGGCGTCCAGCACGTTGCGCGCCGCCACATGCCCGATCCCCGCCGCCGTCGCCAGATTCTCCGTGACGTGGTCGGGGTCGAGGCCGACCGACCACATCATCCGGCGCCACTGCTCAGTGCGGTGCGGCGCCATCTCCAGCATCGAGTGATACACCGCGTACATCACCGCGATGTTGGGAAAGTGATTGCTCCCCGACAGCGACACCGGACGCCGACCCAGCCGCGAGTACACGCCGATGGCCGTCTCGTGGTACGGCGCCACCGCGTCGAACGCGGCATTGAACACCACCGTGAAGTAGCGGAACAGCACCGAGGCGTCGTTCAGCCCCGGCGACACGTCGGCCCGCAGCCACGACACGATGTACGGCAAAGCGACATCGCGCATCGCATTGTCGTCGCGCAAGTCGAAGCGCTCCTTCACACCATCGACCGCGAACAACTCGCCGCTGTCCTCATCCGACGGCACCGAAGCGACCTGCGACAGAGCGCCCCCCGACACCGAGAAAACAAGCGACGCGACCACCGCAACGGCCGCGCAGATCCTGACGATTCGACGATTCCTGCCACTTAGCTGAGCCACTGTCAGTGCCTTCCCCCCGGCAACAATGCGCCAGAAGGTAGACCGATGGTCTCGTGACACAGGGATAAAGATTACATAATATTATTCCTGAGCGAACTTGTCGGGAAATAATTCGGCTCAAATTGATCAACAATCGTGCCTCGCCCGGCGCCCGTGCCGGATCCGGATCGTCGCCGGCGAGGCCCAAGTGGCTGCTAGTGCCCGGCAAGGGGGATCCGGCCGGCCAACCGGTAGGCGACTGCGGCGCCCACCAGCAACATCGATCCGATCAACCACGCCAAGCTGTACGAACCGACGGTGTCGACGACGGCGCCGAAGGTGGTCGGTGCGGCCACGGCGCCCGCGTAGTAGCCGGTCATGGTGAGCGCCGCGGCCTGGGCGACCGCCGGGCCGGCGCGGTCCACGAAGGCGGCCTGCATGGCGCCGATGCAGGCGAGTTGCATCGAGATGCCCACAACGACACCCAGCACCGCCACGCCCAGTCCGAGGGTCCCGCCGGCGAGGATCAGGGCACTGCAGGCGCCGGTGGCCAGCGCGAACCCGATGACGAGGGGAATCCGCCGGGACGGGCCCGCACGGTCGACGCCCAACCCTGCGACGATCATCGCCCCGGCACCGATGGTTGTGCCCATGCCCACCAGCAGCCCGGACAGGGCGGGTTCGGCGCCGAGCGACTCCTCCAGGTACGGCACCGACCACGAGTACATCGGCTGCGAGCCGTAGATCATCAAGAACGCACCCACCGGGAACCAGCCGAACCCCCGCGGCAGACGGTGCGCCGTCTCGGCGACGCGCCCCGGGTGGTCATCAGGCAGCACCCACGCGGCGGCCAATGCAACCGCGGCGGTGGCCGCTCCGAGGCCGGCGAAGACCCATTCCCAACTCCAGCGGTCGGCGATCCAGACTCCGGCGGCGGCGCTGAGCCCGCCCACCGCTGGAACGCCGGCGGTCCGGGCGGCCAGCGACACCGTCCGCCGGCGGGCGCTGACGACGCTCGCCACGGCCACAGTGGTGGCGACGTTCACGAGGGCATAGCCGACGCCTCCGAGGACCGCCGCCACGAAGAGCACGGGGTAATTCCCCACAACCGCGGCCAACCCGGCGGCGAGCGCCACGAGGAGCAGGGACACCACCGAGGCGCGGCGCGCCCCCCACCGGTCGGTCAGACGCCCCGAGCCCATGGACGCCACCGCGGTACAGACGAAGTGCACGGTGATCACCAATCCGACCTGCCAGCGATCGAGGCCGAGGTCGGTTCGCAGGGCAGTGGCGATGTACCCGGGCGCGAACGCGATGATCGAACCGAAGCCGGTCGAGAGCGTGCTCACCACCACGACGGCCTGCGGCGGCGCTGACTTCTGTGCTCTCATCCCGTCGTCCAACCGAGTCACTCAGCCGAGCGACGCAGGGTAGTGGCTCAGTTGCCGTCTTCGAGGTAGCCGATGACCTCCCCGACGGGGATCATGTCCTCACCTGCGGGATGGGTGATCTCCACCAGCGTGCCGGTGGCGAGTGACTCCATCTCAATGACGATCTTGTCGGTCTCGATCTCGGCGAGGGGCTCGCCGCGCCGCACCTCGCCGCCGACGGCCACGAGCCAGGACTCGATCCGCCCTTCGGTCATGTCGTAGCCCAGCTTCGGCATGTGGACCGGTACGCGCATCAGCGGCACACCGACCGGACGGCCTCCGCGATCTGCTCAGCGCTGGGGATCATGGCGTCCTCCAGCGGCGGGCTGTGGGAGATGAGGATCTCGGGCATGCTCACCGCCACCGGCGGGGTGGCCAGCGGCGCCGCGGCGGTGGCCAGCCGGGAGATGACCGACGCCCCCCAGCCGCCGTCGTGGTACTGCTCCTCGGCGATCACGAGCCTCCCGGTCCGCCCCACGCTGGCCGACACGGTCTCCATGTCGAGGGGCCGCAGCCACGAGATGTCGATCACCTCAACGTCGATGCCGTCGGCGGCGAGAGCCTCCGCCGCCTCCAGGGAGCGGTGCACCATCAGGAGCGACGCCACGACGGTCACGTCGGCGCCGGGTCGCACCACGACCGCCTTGCCCACCTCGGCGAGTTGGTCATCCCCGCGGACCAGGGGCCCCTTGCGCAGGTGCATGGCCTTGTGGTCGAAGACCACCACCGGGTTGTTGTGGGCGATGGCGGCGCGCAGCAACCCATAGGCGCCCTGCGGCGAGCCGGCCACGGCGACCTTCAGGCCGTAGAACTGGAGGAACCAGGATTCGCCGGTGCTGGAGGTCTGGGCGCCGAACCGCCCGCCGCCGCCGCCGCTGGCACGCACCGTGACCGGCGCCGAGGTCTGCCCGCCGGACATGAATCGCCAGCGCGGCAACTCCATGGCGATGGCGTCGAAGGCGGTCGGCAGGAAGTCACTGAACATGATCTCTGTGACCGGCCGCAGGCCGGTCAGCGCCATACCCAGGGCGATGCCGCAGAAGCCGTTCTCGGCGATCGGCGTGTCGAACACCCGATCGGCGCCGTACTTCTCGTACAGCCCCACCGTGGTCTTGAACGGACCGCCGGCCTTGGCGATGTCCTCGCCCAACAGCAGCACCGTCTCGTCCGCGGCCATGGCGTCGTCGAGTGCCAGCCGGATGGCCTCGCGGTAAGTGACCACCTCGGCGCCGTCGTCCGCCACCGCGGCCGCCGGGTCAGTCTGCGAAGACATAGCCCCGGGCCTGATCGAGCGTCGGCCACGGCCCCTCGGCGGCGCGGTCGGCCGCCTCGTCCACCTCGCGCTGCAGCCGCTCGTGGATCCCTTCGACATCGTCGGCCACACCGATCCGCGCCGCAAGGATGGCGATGGGGTCGCGCTCCTTCCAGGCGTCCAACTCACCCGGCGGCCGGTAAGCCCCGGGATCGGTACGGGAATGGCCCCGATAGCGATACGTCTGGGCCTCGATCAGAGTCGGCCCGTCGCCGGCCACCGCCCGTGACCGGGCCTGGGACACCACCTCGTGCACGGCCACCGCGTCCTGGCCGTCCACAACGGTGTGTGCCATGCCGTAGGCCGCGGCCCGGTGGGCGATGGGGGCCTCCGGCGGCAGGGCCGTGGAATCCCGGAAGGGCGTGTACTCGCCGTACTGGTTGTTCTCGATGAGGAACACCACCTGCGAGCGCCAGAGCTGCGCCATGTTGAGGGCCTCGTGGAAGGCGCCGATGTTGCACGCCCCGTCACCGAAGAAGCACATGGCGATGCGGTCCTCGCCGCGCAGGCGGGCGGTCATGCCCGCGCCGGTCGCCACCGGGATGCCGGCGCCGATGATGGCGGGCGAGCCGATCATCCCCAGGGAGGCGTCGATCACGTAGCTGGAGCCCCCCATGCCTCCGCAGGCCCCGTTGTCACGACCCATGATCTCCGCGAAGAACGCCTCCAGGTCCATGCCGCGGGCCAGGGCGTGGTGATGGCCGCGGTAGGTGCAGAGCAGCCAGTCGTCGGCGGTGAGTGCTCCGATGGCGCCGACCGAGGCGGCCTCCTGTCCCTGGCAGAGGTGCACGGTGCCGGGCACGAGGCCCTGCATGTAGATCTCCATGACCTTGTCCTCGGCGAGCCGGATGAGAACCATCTGCTCCAGCCAGGAACGCAGCGCCTGCGGCGACGTCGCGGCCATGTCTCACCCCCTCCCGGAGCTGTGCGGGTCGCGCGACGGGCTAGTGCTCGTACTCCTCCATGAGCTCGACGTAGTTCCCGTCGGGGTCCGTGCAGAAGCACACGCTGACCGAGCCCTCGGTCAACTCGAAGTTCACCGGACCGGAGATGAACGGCACACCCTTCGCCTTGAGTTCCTCCACCGCTCCCGGCAGATCGTCCACCACGAGGGCGAAGTGGCACGAGCCCACCGAGCCCATGGGGGTGATGTGCGTCTGCCCTTCGGGCTCGTAGTACTCCAGCAGGTCGATGAGGACATCGGGGCTCTCTGGGGCCAGGAGACGCGTGGACTGTGCACGGGCGCCCCTCAAGCCGTTGGCCTCGTCGACCTTGTCACCCTCAAGCTGGTGATTCTCCGCCAGGCGCAGGCCCAGCTTGCCCACGTAGAACTCCAGCGCCCGCTCCGTGTCACTCACCGTCACCGCCATGTGGTCGAACGTCTTCACCTTCATGCGCACACACTCCTTGTGATCGTGCCGGTGGCAACGTCGCGGCCGGCGGCCCGAGGCGCTGCCCCCTCCCTGTCGCGAGCATAATGGCCGCCCTGACCTGCGCAAGCGGGTGCGACGTTACTACTGGGCCGTCAGACCGCCATCGACCAAGAACACGGCGCCGGTGGTGAACGAGGACTCATCGGCGGCGAGGTGCAGCACCGCCTGGGCGATCTCCGCCGGGTCGCCGAGCCGGCCCAGCGGGTGCATCGCCTCCAGTGCCGCCAGCTGCCCGGCGCTGAGGGCGTCCAGCATTGGCGTGCGCATCGTGCCGGGACACACCGCGTTGACGCGGATGCCCTCGGCGGCATGGTCCAGCGCCATGCAGCGGACCAGACCGATCACGGCGTGCTTGGAGACGTTGTAGGCCACCTGGGACTGCTGGCCGATGACACCCGAGGCCGAGGCGATGCACACGATCGACCCGCCTCCCGAACGGGCCATCGGCTCCACGGCATAGCGCGAGCAGAGGTAGATCCCCTTCACGTTGATCGCCATGACCCGGTCCCACTCCTCCTCGGTCACCTCGCAGACGGTGCCGGCGCTGGCAACCCCGGCGTTGTTCACCAGCACGTCGAGGCCGCCGAAGCGCTCCACGGCGGCTCCCGTCAGGCGCTCGGCGTCGCCGGCGGAGGTGACATCGGCCTGCACACCCAGCGCCTCGCCGCCCGCGTCGGTGATGCGCCGCGCCGTGGCGCCGGCGGATGCACCGTCCACGTCGGCGGCTGTCACCCGGGCACCATGACGGGCGAACAGCTCAGCAGTCTCAGCCCCGAAACCCCGGCCCGCGCCTGTCACGATGGCTCTCTTGCCCTCCAGTCGTCTCAACGTCCCCTCCTCTCCGCCGGCGAGGCCGGTGCGTCGGCCCTCGGCGATCTCAGCGAGCGCCCCACCGCTCCGCGTCCACCAGGGGCGCCACCTCCCCGGCAAGTCGCTCGATGGTCTCGCGATCGTAGGGGGCGGGGATCTCCGCGATCACCGTGCCGAACCCCACCGCCCGGTACCCCTCGATCAATTCGGCCAACTCGGCGGGACCGCCGAGCCAGATGGCGGAGTCGGGATCGGGGAAGACGGCACGGTTCGTCATGTCCGGCTCGGCGCCCCGGCCCCCTCCCGTCCAGACGGTCTTGTTGCGCGCCAGCATCCGACCGAACGCCTCCTCGGCGGCTGCCCTGCTGTCGCGGACGACGACCTTGGCCTGCACCGACCGCTCTATCTCCCGATGGTCTCTCCCAACCGCCGTGCAATGGTCACGCAACACGTCGTCGTGCTCGACCAGTTCGGCCGGCGTGCCGTAGGCGTTCCAGATGTCGGCGTGACGTGCCACGGTGCGCAGCGTCTTGTTCTTGCCGCGGCCTCCCACGAGCACCGGGACGCTGCCACGCACCGGCAGGGGTGTGTGGCGGAGACCCCGCACGGGATAGCAGGGGCCGTCGGAACTGACCTCCTCGCCGGCGAGCAGTGCCCGGATCAACCCGACGGCCTCCTCGAGGCGGTCCAGGCGCTCGCCGGCGCCGCTGCCGAAGTCGATGGCATGGGCACGGTGCTCGTGCTCGAACCAGCCCCCGCCGATGCCGAGGATGACCCGGCCTTCGCTGATGTGGTCGACGGTGGTGACGATCTTGGCAAGCAACGCCGGCGAGCGGAACGTGTTGGCTGTCACCAGCGGTCCGAGCTGCAGCCGCTCGGTGGAGGCGGCGAGACCCGCGAGGGTCGACCAGGCCTCGAACACCGGCTGGTCGGACTCGCCGTAGATCGACAGCAGGTGGTCCCAGATCCACAGGTGGTCGTAGCCGAGAGCCTCGACCGCTCGGGCGGTCTCCTGGACATCGGACCATTCCAGCGCCTGGTTCCAGAGGCAGATGCCGAGCCTCAGCGGCGGCGGCACATCCGGGGTCTCCGTGGAGTGTCGCGCCATGGCGCTCACCCTATAGTCGCCGGGTTTTTCCGTGCGTCGGCGGCGGGCAGGGAACACCGCCGCTCCGGTTCCGGGCGCGGCGGCAGCAGCCGGATCCAGCTCCCACCAGGAAAATGATAATAACAAGTATTTTCTATAGATCTCCAGCCGGGTCCGTGCAGATCGATGCCCTCTAACCAAACGTCGACCAGAATGGGGGATGTGAGCAGATTGCGACGGTCGGCTCGGCCATGTGCCGTGGGGGGCGTACTGCTCGCCACTGCGCTCCTGGTGGCGGCCTGCGGCAGCGACGGTGACACAACCCCGGCCGCCGGCGAGAACCTTCCCGGTGACGGCTCTCTGGGGATCGTGGAGGTCGCCGAGGGCGACGCCATACAGATCCGCTCACTCAACGCCATCACGGGCGACGTCGCCTGGTTGGGTCTCGCCAACCAGCGCGGCGTGGAACTGGCCATCGCCGACTTCGGCCCGATCCATGGCTTCGACGTGGAACTCGGCGCCGGCCTGGATGAGTTCTGCTCCAGCGACGGCGGCCAGGCGGCGGCTCAGACCATCGTGGCCGACAGCGACGTGGTCGGAGTGATCGGGACATCGTGCTCGGTTGCCGCGACCGCCGCGGCGCCACTGATCACCGGCGCAGGGCTGGCGATGATCGCGCCGTCGAACACCTCGCCATTGCTCACATCGGACCTGGAGGGCAATCCCGGGGTGAACTACAACGTGGGCTACTACCGCACCTCCAACAACGGCCTGGTAGTGGGAGAGGCGATGGCCCGCTTCGTGCACGAGGAACTCGGGCTCGACGCCGCCGCGGCTCTCCACGACGGTGACCCGTACAGCCAGTCCATCGCCCAGGCCTTCGCCGACAGCTTCGGAGCCATCGGAGGCACCGTCACGACCGTCACCGCCGTCAACAAGGAAGACTCCGACATGCTGCCGGTCCTGACCGAGGTCGCCGCCGGAGGCCCCCAGGCTCTGTTCTTCCCGATCTTCCAGCCCGCCGGGGACTTCCTCGCCGAGCAGGTGCACTCTGTGGCGGGCCTCGAGGATGTCGTGCTCCTCACCGACGCCGCGCTGCTGGTCGACGGCTTCATGTCGCTGCCGCAGTCCGAGGGCATCTACTTCTCCGGGCCCGACCTGCGGTTCGGCGGCAGCGCCAACCAGAGCACGGGCAGGAACGCGGCCGACCTGCTCGCCATCTTCGAGGAGACGTACGGGGAGCCGCCCTCGGGGCCGTACTGGGGCCACTCCTACGACGCCGCGACGCTGCTGCTCGAAGCCATCAAGGCTTCGTCGCGGCTGGACGACGGAACATTGGTGATCGACCGGGCCGGCGTGCGCGAGCACCTGAACTCGGTGCGCGACTACGGCGGCATCATCGGTCCGATCAGCTGCGACCGCTTCGGCGACTGCGGCTCCCAGAAGGTCACGGTGATCCTCCACCTAGACGCCGACGACATCGAGGCGAGCAAGGACAACATCGTCTTCGAGTTCGCCCCCTGACCGGCGCCTCAGGAGGCCTGCGACGTCAGGCGAGGTCCCGGCGCGCGATGAAGCGCTCGGCGCCCTCGGCGAGTTGGCGGGCCGAGGGCTGCATGGCGTGCACTCCGCCGTCGACCATCAGCACGGTCCCGGTTATGAACGACGCCTCATCACCGGCAAGGAACAGGATCGCGCTCGCCACCTCGTCGGTGGTCGCCAGGCGGGCGAAGGCAGTCTGCGCCGCGTAGGGGGCCACGTTCACAGGATCGTTGCGGGCCATCATCTCGGTCCCCACCATCCCTGTCGGGGCCACCACGTTCGAGCGGATGTTCCAGTCGCGGCAGTCCTGGGCAATGCAGCGCGCCAAGCCGATCACCCCGTGCTTGGAGGCGTTGTAGTCAGCCTGGTTCTCATTCCCCATGACGCCGGACAGTGACGACACGAACACGATGCTGCCGCCGCCGGGCTGCTCCCGCATCCGGCGGATCGCCGCCTGCGAGCACAGCAAGGGCCCCTTCAGGTTCACACTCATGGTGCGGTCCCAGTCCTCCGGTGAGATCTCGAGCACGTGGCTCGTGGCCCCGAACACCGCCGCATTGTTCACCAGCACATCCAGCGAGCCGAACGTCTCCACCGCGGCACCGGCCATCGCCTCGGCGTCCGCGGCGACGGTGATGTCCATGACGTGCGCCGCAGCCCGCCCGCCGGCGGCGACGATCGAGTCCGCCACTGCGGCCGCGCCGTCTCCGTCCAGGTCTGCGACGAGCACGGCCGCCCCCTCGGCGGCGAGGCGCCGGGCGACAGTCTCACCGAGGCCCCGGGCGGACCCGGTGACCGCCGCCACCTTGCCCCTGAAACTCACGATTCCTGCCCGTCCGCACCGGCGAGGTGCCGCTCCCAGTCCCAGGTCTGGATGTTCTGCCGGATTTGCCCGAGGAACAAGGCCGCGCTGGAGCCGTCGAACGCCCGGTGGTCCCACGAGAGTCCCAGATGGCCGATGTGGTGCACGGCGACGCTGTCACCACCGCCGGGGCCGGCGACGACGGTCGGCCGCTTCGCCACGCCGTCGGTCGCCAGGATGGCCGCGTTGGGGAGGTTGATGATGGGAGCCGACATGAACGAGCCGAACGACCCGGGGTTGGTGATGGTGAAGGTGGACCCTGTCACGTCGGTGGGGCGAAGCCCCCCGGACCGGGCCTTCCCGGCCAGCTCGTTGATCCGGCGCGCCAGACCCGCCAGCGTGAGGCTCCCGGCGTCGGCCACGACCACGACGATGAGGCCGGCCCTGTCGAGGTCCACGGCAATGCCCAGGTTCACATGCTCGTGCAGCGTCTGGGCACCCTCATCGAAGTCCACCTGGCTGTTCACCTCGGGAAAGGCCGCCAAGGCGTCGATCGTCGCCAACGCCACGAACGGCAGGTAGGTGAGCGAGAAGCCCTCACGCTCCCGGAACCCGGTCCGATGTCTCTGGCGCACCTGCTCAAGCGCCTCGTAGTCCACCTCCACCGACGTCCAGACGTGTGCCGCGGTCCGGCGGGACTCGGTGACGTTCTGCGCGATTCGCCTGCGGAGCCGGCTCAGTCGGATCTTGCGGTCGCCGCCCGATTCGGAGGCGTCGGGAGTGCTCATGCGGGACCTCCAGCATCGGCGGCGACAGCGGCGTAGGGACGTCCGACACCCGCGTCGCCGGTAGCGGGCGCGGCGGCGGAACCAGTGGACTCCGGCCCCGGATCGAGTCCGGCGCAGGCTCCCGGATCGGGGTCCGGGAGCCTGCGCCGGAATGACGATGCGGGGAACCGGACCGGCACGGGCGCGCTCACACCGCCAGCGGCAGGCGGGCCAGCCCCCGCTCGGTGGAGATGTACAGCCGCTCCACCTCGCCGGCGAGGCGGAAGTGCGGTACCCGCTCGAAGATCACCTCCAGCGCCACGCGCCCCTCGAGGCGGGCGAGCGGCGCCCCGACGCAGCGGTGCACGCCGTCGCCGAAGCCGAGATGGCGGCGGGGACGGCGGAACACGTCGAAGGAGTCCGGATCCTCGAATACCCGCGGGTCGCGATGCGCCGCGGCCAGCAGCATCATCACCCGGCTGCCCGCCGGTACGACGCGGCCGTGCAACTCGACGTCGCGGGTGGTGATGCGGGACGTCCACTGCACGGGCGACTCGTAGCGGAGCAACTCCTCCACCGCGTTGGGCACCGCCTCGGGCGTGACCGCCAGACGGGCCTGCTGATCGGGGTGCTGCGCCAGCAGGTACAGCCCGTTGGACACGAGGGAGCTGGTCGTCGTATTGCCCGCCAGGTAGATGATCAGGCACATGGCGAACATCTCGCCGGCGTCGATCGGCTCCCCGTCGATCTCCCCGGTGGCGAGGCTGGAGATCACGTCGTCACGCGGCGAGCGCCGCCGGTCGGCCACGAGCTCGCTCATGTAGCGCCGCAGTTCGTCGGCCGCGGCAGTCGAGATCTCGTTGAACTCGTCGGTGCCCGACAGTGCCAGCAGCATGTCGTGGGCGAGTTGCCGGACGGTCGCCTCCTCGGACAGTGGGATGCCCATCAACTGGCAGATGACGAGGACCGGCAGGCGCTGGGAGAAGTCGGCGGCGAAATCCCCGCCGCCGTCGGCACACATCCCGTCGATGAGTTCGTGGGCGAATGCCCGCACCAGCGGCTCGTATGCGCCCACCGTGTTGTTGGAGAAGTGGTGGCTCACCAGCCGGCGCAGCTGGTCGTGGCGGGGCGGGTCCATGTTCAGGATCTCCGGGCCGATCGTCTCGCTGAACCCTGGCTCGATGTTGACGCCCTCGGCGCTGGAGAACGTCTGCCAGTCCTTCAGCGCCGGGCGCAGGTCGCCGTAGCGGCACAGCGTCCAGATGCCCCGCTCGGCGTTGTGGTACAGGGGGTGATCCGCCAACAGGCGCCGGTAGTAGGGGTACGGATCCTCCTGCACGTCCCGCGAGAGCGGGTCGTAACCCACGGGATCGGGCGCCGCCGCGCCACGATTGACAACCACAGGGGGCAAATTAGACTCCGCGGCTGCGGGCAGCACACCGACGCCCAGGGGGGAATCCAGACTCCACTCCTTGTGTCGGCGCGCTGCCGGCGCCCAATTCACCTGGCCCCGCCGCGAAATCGTCCGATGGGCACCGGCGGAGCCATCAAAACGGAGGGGAACACCTGATGGGTCACACGACCAGACTTACTTCGCGGCGCAGGGGAGGGCTCAGCCTGCTGGCCGCCCTGCTCGCCGTACTGGCGCTGCTCGCCGTGTCGTGCGGCGACGGCGACGACGGTGATGCCGCACCGGCCGCGCCGCCCGAGCCGGCACCCGCCGCACCCGAGGCGGCTCCAGCGGCACCCGAACCCGCCGACGAGGCGCCCGCGGCGGCGCCCGATCCTCCACCCGCCGCCGAGCCCGCGGAGGAGGAAGTCGACCTCACGCAGGCCGATGGCGACGCGATCGAGATCTGGGTCGTGGGATCGGTGCTGAACAACCCGTTCTGGGATCTCATCCAGAACGGCTCGCTGG
>JAPPDX010000037.1 GCA_028824415.1 bacterium
CTGACGCTGATCCTGGGGGGCGCGCGGGCGGGGCTGGGGGGCGCGCCGGCGGGGCTGGAGAGGGTGGCTCGGGAGGGCGTTCCTGAGGTGCTTGTTCGAGCCGCTCGCGGATGATCTGGAGGTGCCGGCGCAGATCCTCGGCGCGCTCGTAGCGGTCGTCGGGATCCTTGGCGAGCAGCCGCATCGTGATGCTCTCCAGCGCCCGCGGCACCCCGCCGGCGATCTCTCCGAGCGGCACCGGCAGGTCCTGCACGTGCTGGTAGGCGACGGAGATCGGCGTGTCCCCCCGGAACGGCGGGTAGCCCGCAAGCATCTCGTACAGGACCACGCCGAGGGAGTAGAGATCGCTGCGGGCGTCGGTCGGTTCGCCGCGAGCCTGCTCCGGCGAGAGGTAGGCGGCGGTGCCCACCACCGAACCTGTCTCGGTGAGGCCCAGCGAGGGGCCGCCGCCGATCATTGTGGCAATGCCGAAGTCGGTCACCTTCACATGGCCGTCGTTGCTCAGCAGGACGTTCTGCGGCTTGATGTCGCGGTGCACGATGCCGGCGCGGTGCGCGAATGCCAGCGCCGCCGCCACCTCGAAGGCGATCGCGGCGGACGCGTCGGGGCCGAGAGGGCCGCGCGCCGCGATGATCCCGGCGAGGCTGTGACCGCTCACGTACTCCATCACGATGAAGTAGCGCTCGCCCTGCCGGCCCCAGTCGTAGACCCCGACGATGTTGGGATGGCTGAGTCCCGCCGCGGCGCGCGCCTCCCGGCGGAGCCGCTCGGCGAAGGTCGGGTCGGAGGCGAACTCGGGGTGCAGCATCTTGAGCGCCACCTGCCGGTCCAGTTGGCGATCCCTGGCGAGGTAGACGGTCGCCATTCCTCCTTGGGCCAGCCGGCGCTGGAGTTCGTAGCGCCCGCCGAGGGTGGGTGGGTTCTGTGCTGCCATGGCTCCCGAGAGTTTACGAGTGGGGTTCTGCGGTCTCGCCGCCGTGACCGCTCACAGCAACCTGCGTGGCTCCAGGGCGGCGACGTCGGCCACGATCACGGTGATGTTGTCGTTCCCGCCGCGGTCGTTGGCCTCCTCCACCAATCGGGTTGCCGCCACCCCCGGGGCTTCGCCGGCCGCCAGCAGCGCCGCGATGTCGGGGTCGGGCAGTTCCCGGGTGAGCCCGTCACTGGCCAGGAGATAGCGGTCGCCGTGGACCGCGTCGAACGTCCAGACGTCCGCCTCGCACGGCTCGGGGAAGGCCCCGATCACCCGCGACAGCGAACCCGCTCCCTGCATGCGCCTCGCCGACGCCGGGCTCATGCCCATCCGCACGTACTCGTTCTCCCAGTTGTGGTCCCAGGTGACCTGGGTCATCCGGCCGTCGCTGTAGCGGTAGATCCTGGAGTCGCCGACGTTGGCAAGGACCACGCTCCCGGCGGGTTCGAGGGCCAGGGCGCACATCGTCGTGCACATCTCCGCCAACTCCGGCTCCTCGCCGGCGCGACGTTGGACCGCCAGATGCGCTTCGGCGAAGGCGTCGCGCAGGCTCTCGGGATCGGCGGCGGCGCCCGAGGAGTGCAGCGAGCCGACGGCGATCGCAGATGCCAGTTCTCCACCGGCGTGCCCTCCGAGACCGTCCGCCACGGCCACGAGGTCGTCGGTCAGCAGGAAGGCGTCCTCGTTGCGCTGCCGGCGTCGCCCGACGTGCGTGCAGGCGTCGGCATCGAGCCCGAACGCTCGCCTCATGCCGCTGCGGCCACCGAGCGCAGCCGCCGACGTCGGGGCCGTGACCGCCGGGTTGCGGAACGGCACGCAGGCATCGGTCGATTCTAGGTGGCGGCCGTCGGGCCCCAGCGGGTGGTCCCGCCCGGCTGAGACCCGCGACCGCCGGTGCCGGCCCACATGTCGCCTTGTAGCCTTGCCCGACCGGCGCGAGTGGCGGAATTTGGCAGACGCGCAGGATTCAGGTTCCTGTGTCCAATACGGACGTGAGGGTTCAAGTCCCTCCTCGCGCACCCGGCTTGCAGCGACGCCGTCTACCAGGTTGCTCCGGCGACGGGTTCAGCCGTCGCCCCGGAGTTCCGAGGATGGCGGGACGATGGGCAGGTGGCCCGGCCGCGGCGGCTCGGCGTTCAGCAGGTGCGTGGCAGCCCTGTCGAAGTAGTCCAGCAACTCCGTCGCCAGTTCCTCCGGAGCGCCTGAGGCGCCAACCGCCGCCCTCATGTGCTGCATCCAGGCGTCGCGCTCCCGGCGGCCGATGCTGAACGGCAGGTGTCGCGCCCGCAGCATGGGATGCCCGCGCCGGCGGCTGTAGTCGTCAGGTCCGCCCCAGTACTGGATGAGGAAGTCCCGCAGGTTGGTCTCCGCGTCGGTCATGTCCCCGGGGTACAGCGGCCGCAGCACCGGGTCTTCCGCCACCCCCGCGTAGAAGCGCGCCGACAGCGCGGCGAAGAAGTCCGAGCCGCCCAACTGCTCGTAAACCGAGGCGGGGACCGCGTCGCGGGCCGAGGTTGCCATTGCCCAATTCTGGCCCGTCCGGCGCCGTTCGCGACCGGCGCGGGCCTCCGGCATGCCGCCGGGCAAATCATTAGAGTGCCTCTCATGGCACGTTCCCTTGCAGAGATCCTCGAACCCTCCCGTACGGCCGTCGTTCTGCAGGAATGCCAGAACGGCATCGTCGGGACAGAATCCGGGCTGCCGGCGCTGGCCGAGGCCGCTCGCTCCTCAGGTTGCATCGACGCGGTCGTGCGACTGGTGCATTCCGCCCGAGCGGCGGGTGCGCGCGTCATCCACAGCGTGTTCCACCAGCGTGCCGACGGCTGGGGTGGCAACACCGACCTCGAACTCTTCAGGGTTGTCGACGAGGCGCCGGTCAAGATGCGGCCCGGCAGCGCGGCTGTGGCCGTGCTTGACGAGATCGGCGTGGAGCCGGCCGACTTCACGATCGTCCGTCACCACGGCGTGTCGCCGTTCCCGCTCAGCGAACTCGACTCCGTGCTGCGCAACGAGGGGGTGACAGCCATCATTCCGGCAGGCGTGGCGGTGAACTGGGCGATCACCGGTCTGACATTCGACGGCATCAACCGCGGTTATGACGTGGTCATCCCCCGTGACGCGGTAACCGGTATCCCGACGGAGTACGCGGAGATGGCCATCGATCACTCGCTGGCGTTCGTGGCCACCATCTCGACGACCGACGACATCATCGCCGCCTGGTCAGGGGGCTGACGGAGCGCCCCCGGCGGCAGGAACCCCAGCGGCGGGTCCGGTCGCTAAAGGCGGTCCTGCAGGAACGGGAAGCGCTCGCGGGTCTGGGCGACCCGCGCCGGATCAACCTCGGCGATGAGGGTTGCCTCCACCTCGGCGCCGGTGGCGAGGAGTTCGCCCGTGGGGTCCACGATGCGGCTGTCGCCGGCGTAGTCCAGCCCGCCGCCGGATCCGACCCGGTTGACCCCCACCACGTAGGCCTGGTTCTCCACGGCCCGGGCCACCAGCAGCGTCTGCCAATGGGAACGTCGCGGGCGAGGCCAGTTGGCCGGCACCAGGTAGAGGTCGGTGTCATGCGCCACCGACCAGAACTCGGTGGCGAAGCGCAGGTCGTAGCAGACGAACAGGCTGACCCGGAGATCGTCCACCTGCACGGTCACGGTCGCCTCGCCGGGGTCATAGACCAGATGTTCGTCGCCGTAGCTGAACGGGTGGATCTTGGCGTAGCTGTGCAGTTCGCCGCGGGGTCCGGCCAGGACCAGGCGGTTGCAGGGGCGGGCGTCGCCGGGCGCCAGGATCGGGATCGAACCGCACACCCAGAGGTCGTGGGAGGCCGCGGTCTGGCGGAGGAAACGGGTGCTGGGGCCGCCCGGTGTCTCGGTGATCCGGTCGGCGTTCAGCGAGAAGCCGTAGCTGAACATCTCGGTCAGAACCACCAGTCGCGCTCCGGCGGCGGCGGCCCCGGCGATCATGGGCTCGAGCCGGCCGAAGTTCGCCTCGCGATCCTCCCAGACGATGTCGTGTTGCAGTGCGGCGACCTTCATCGTGAGTCTCCAGCCGCGTTTGATCGGAGCGTGGCGAGCCTCTCCGCGGCCTCGGCGATCACCTCGGGTCGCTTGCAGCAGGCGAACCGCACCAGCGGTCGGCCCACGTCCTTGCTGTCGTAGAACACGACGCTGGGCACGGCCACCACGCCGCAGCGCTCCGGGAGTGACCAGCAGAACTCCACGCCGTCGCTCTCTCCCAAGCCGGCCAGGTGAGTTGTCACGAAGTAGGTGCCGGCCGAATTCCACACATCGAATCCGGCGTCGCGAAGCCCGGCGCAGAGGCGGTCGCGGCGGTCTCGCAGATCGTCGGCGAGCGAGCGGAAGTACTCGTCGCCGAGGCTCAGACCCTCGGCGATGGCGTACTGGAAGGGTCCGCCGCTCACGTAGGTGAGGAACTGCTTCGAGGTCCGCACGGCGGTCACCAACTCCGGAGTGGCACACACCCAGCCGATCTTCCAGCCGGTGGTCGAGAACGTCTTGCCCCCCGAGCTGATGGTGATCGTCCGGTCGCGCATGCCGGGCAGTGTGGCGAGGGGGATGTGGGTGCCCTCGTAGACGATGTGCTCGTAGACCTCGTCGGTGACCACCAGCAGGTCGTGGCGGATGGCCAATTCGGCCACGTGCTCCAACTCGGCCCGGCTGTAGACCTTGCCGGTGGGGTTGTGC
>JAPPDX010000013.1 GCA_028824415.1 bacterium
CGAGCACCACAGGCCCGCTCGGCGTCTGCCAGGACTGCTCGGCCAGCGCCGATCGGACCTGTGGTGCTCGACGACAACCGCCAGGCTGTTGTCGACATGTACCTGCGGCGGGTCGAGGATGGCGCGCAGAAGACCATCGAGACGCTTCCGAAGGTCAACGCCACGCTGGGCTTCGACCGCGATGAGTACATCGCGCAGGGCAGCTTCAGCCGCGACAACCCGTCCTGCTAGCAGCCGGACAGTAGGGCAACTCCCCGGCATGCAGCGGCACGAGCGGCGGCAGCACACAGCGGAGGTCGCGCCACTCGAAGTTGACCGCGTCTCGCGGAGCTTCGGCGGCCTTCAGGCTGTTGACCGTATCAGCTTCACGCTGCACGCCGGGGAGCGCCTTGCGGTCCTCGGTCCCAATGGCGCCGGCAAGTCGACGCTGTTCAACCTCGTCTGCGGCGACATTGCCGTCGATGCGGGCCAAGTCGTGCTGCGGGGCGAGGACGTCACCACGCGCCCGTTGCACGAGCGGATCCGCCGCGGACTGGCCCGCACCTACCAAACCTCCTCGGTCTTCGCCAACCTCAGCGTGCGCGACCACCTGGTTTTGGCACAGCAAGGGCCGCTGCCCGGCCACCTCAGCCCGCTCCGCAACCGCCGCGAGGCGGACCGGCTCATCGAACGCGCCCGCTCCTTCGCCGCGCGGGTGTCGCTGGCGGACCGCGTGGACGACCTGGCCAAGCGGCTGAGCCACGGCGAACTGCGCCAACTGGAGATCGCCATGGCCCTCGCCGGCGAACCCTCGATCATCCTGCTCGACGAGCCGGCGGCCGGTCTGTCCCTGGCCGAGCGGCGGCAACTCACCGATCTGCTGCTGCGGCTGGAGCGGAGCATCGCCGTCGTACTCGTCGAACACGACATGGACGTGGCACTGACAGTCGCCGAGCGGGTCATCGTCTTAGAGTCCGGGAGGATCATCGCCGAAGGCACACCGGCGCAGATCGAGAACGACCCGATCGTCTCAGCGACGTACCTGGGCGAACAGCACGGGACCCGCAATCATGGCTGAGCCGGGGAGCGGTACGTCCTCTCCGCTGCTCGAGGTGGCGATCGCGCGCGCCGGCTACGGCACGGCGACCGTGCTGGAGTCGGTCAGCTTCTCGTCCGGGTTTGAATCGCTCGGCATCGTGGGGCGCAACGGCATGGGCAAGTCGACGCTCTGCAAAGTGATCTGTGGCTTGCATCGCAACGCCTCGGGCACCATCCGACTGCAGGGCAAGGAGATCCTGGGCCGAAGGCCCGGCCAGATCGGCCGCAGCGGGCTCGGCTACGTGCCCCAGGGCCGACGAATCTTCGCCAGCCTCACCGTCACCGAACATTTTCGGATGCTCGGGCCGCACCGCTCGAAGGACTGGCCGAACGACAGGGTATTCGACCTGTTCCCGCGTCTCGGCGACCGCCGGTCACATCTCGGACAGCACCTCTCCGGTGGTGAACAGCAGATGCTCGCCATCGCCCGGGCCGTGGTCCTCGCACCCCGCCTGCTCATCATGGACGAGCCCTCTGAAGGCCTCGCCCCCGTCGTCGTGGACACACTCGTCGACGCCTGCCTCAGCCTCGCCGCCGACGGCCGGATGGGGCTCCTCGTCGTCGAGCAGAACTTGCGGGCCGCCCTCCGACTGGCCGGGCGGATCCTCGTGATGGTGCGCGGCGCCATCGTCGAGGACATGCCGACCGAGGAGTTCCGCGACCGCACCGACCTGCAGGAGCGACACCTCGGCGTCAGCCGCTCAGACGTTCTCTAGCGCCCACGGCAGGATTCGAACCTGCGACCTTGGACTTAGGAGGTCCCTGCTCTGTCCAACTGAGCTACGTGGGCGTGTCGAAACTCCCGACAGGCTGTGATGGTAGCGACAGCCCCAGCGGCTACTCGACCTGGTTTCCGTCAGCGTCGAAGACCATGATGGCCCGGCTGGGACAGTTCCGGGCCGCCCGCAGCAGTTGCTGATCGCTCAACTCACCGGCAGTCGACAGCACCGTGGCCAGCTCGTCGTCGTCGAAACCGAAGCCGGCCGGGAAGTCGGCGACGCACCGCCCGACGCTCATGCATTCGTCCTGATCGATCTCAACCCGGTATGCCATGCCAGCGACCATACCGGGACCAAGTGGAGACCCAGCACTAGGGGGGCCCGGCAGCCGCAGTAGCCTGCCCGCGGTGGACCCGTCAGCTCCCGACCGCTGGTGGGAGCCATTCACGCAGATCGACGGCACACGCATCATTCACGTCGACCTCGCTCCCCACGCGTCTCGCGAGGCCGCGGGGTTCGAACAGCTCGATACCGCCGAGCGTTCCCGTTCCGGCAGGTTCCAGCATGCACCGGCGCGCCGGCGCTTCGTGCTCTGCCGTGCCGCACTCCGATCGCTGCTGTGCACTCACCTGAATTGCGACAACGCACGGCTCTCGTTCGGTGCCGCCGACGGCGGCAAGCCATTCGCCCTCGTGGACGGCCGACCGGTCGAGGTCGGCTTCAACGTCAGCCACAGCGGGCGACACGGATTGATCGCCCTTGCACCTTCGGGGCGCGTCGGAGTGGACGTGGAGGAACGCGTGCCCCGGCGCGATCTGAGTCGGCTGATCGCAGCCACCTTCGGCCCCGATGAGAGGGCCGACCTGGCCGCGCTGACCGGCGGCGACAGGGTCCACCTGTTCTTCCGGCTCTGGACACTTAAGGAGGCCGTGGCCAAGGCGCTCGGCACGGGACTCTCCTTCGACGTGTCACGTTTCGAGATCCCCGCGGCGATCCGCTCGGGAGCCACGGGAGACCTCTTCCGCGTACCTCAGGTCCGCGATGTGCAGTGGCAGCTCACAGACATCGGCGACGAGCAATTCGCAGCGGCGGTCGCACAGGAGGCGGTCGGGACAAGCGCCTGACGACGAACTCGTCCCGTGCCAACTAGTCCAGCATTTCATCGGCGCGGCCACTAGCCGGTGCCAGGCCCCGAAACAGCCGGAAAAATATCCGGGCAACCGCCAAACGCCGGAAACCTCAGACGACTAAACTAGCCGGGATTCTGCAAGCGATCCCAGCAGAGGAGACCAACATGTCATCCACCGAAGAGAGGATTCGAGCCCTTGTCGACGCAAACCTGGACATCGAGGGGCGAACGGCAGGCCAGCCGTTGACAATGGACCTCAGCATCGTCGATGCCGGAGTCAGCTCGACCGACGTGGTGGCGTTCTGGAAGGTCGTGTGCGAGGAGTTCGGCGTCGACATCTCCGCCGAGGACTTCGCCGAACTGCTCACGCCGGGCGACCTGATCGCCCACCTCGACGCTCACGCAGGCTGAGCGCACGGGAGCGGTGCTCCCGACGGGTGGCTGCGCGGCCAGTCACCCTCCGACGTCGGAGACCCGTTGCCTGGGCGGTTCGACCCAGTGGCGGCGCCGCTGGAAGGGATAGCCGGGCATCGCAATCCTGCGCCGCCTCTCCCCCACGAAGAGCCGCTCGAATAAGACCTCCCGTCCGGCCTCGTACGCCTCGGCGGCCGCCAGAACATCGGCCCCCTCAGCAGGCACCCCGAGGGAATCGGTCAGCTCGCCGTTCGGCACCGGATCGCCCGCCGCGACGGCAGCCAAGCCGGCGCGCAGCGATTCCCCGTCATCGAACACGACGCCGGCGCGGTGCTCGAAGTGAGCCCGTCCCACGCCGGCCGTCCAAGCCATGTCCGCCAGTGTCCCGTCCGCTGCCGAAGCCGCCGACACATCGCCGTCGGCGTATGCGTCCAGCCAGGTGAGATAGCGGCCCGCCAGCTTCGCCAGCACCTCCGGGGTCTTCGCCGACAGGGGCAGCAGGCGGTGGCTGCGTGACACCGCCTGCTCTGCGGCCGGCGCGTCACCGGTCGCATCGGCCGGCACAGCCACCGGCGCGCCGGCCGGCCAGCGGCCGTTCGAGCCGGCGTCGGTTCGCTCGGGTGCCCCATAGCCCTCGACCACGGCGTGTGCGTTCGCGCCGGAGATGCCGAAGACGTTCACCCCGGCCAGCGGCCGGCGGTCACCGGTGCGCGGCCACGGCGTCGCCTCGGCGGTGACCCGCACCGGAAGGCGCTCCCAGTCGATCTCCGCGGTCGGGTTGCGGAAGTGAAGGTGAGGCGGGATCACGCCCCGATTCATGGCCAACACCGTCTTGATCAAGCCCGCGACTCCCGCCGCCGCCTCCAGATGGCCGACGTTCGTCTTCACCGACCCGACCAGCAGCGGTCGTTCGGCCTCGCGTGACTGCCCGTAGACATTCGCCACCGCCCGCAACTCGATCGGATCGCCCATCTGCGTCGCCGGCCCGTGCGCTTCCAGGTAGTCGAGGTCACTGGGCGCGACGCCGGCCCGCGCCAGTGCCTCGGACATGACCCGCTCCTGGGCGCGCCCGTTCGGGACGGTGATTCCCAGCCCTGCGCCGTTCTGGTTCACAGCGGTGCCCCGCACCACACCCCAGATCCGATCGCCGTCGGCCTCCGCCTCGCTCAGCCGCTTCAGGAGGACGAGGCCGCAACCCTCGCCGCGCACGTACCCGTCGGCTTCGGCGTCGAAGGCCGCGCACCGCCCGGCTCTGGAAAGCATCCCGAAGTCGTTCAGGAAACGCGCAACCGACGGGGCCAGCACGGTGTTCA
>JAPPDX010000024.1 GCA_028824415.1 bacterium
TGGATCGTGGCCACGGCGCTGCTCGGCGGCACGTTCATCGCCGGGCAGGTCTACGAGTTCACGGTCTTCTACAACCTGGGCCTCGGTTACACCACCAACATTTTCGGGTCGGCGTTCTACACCCTCACCGGGTTCCACGGCGCCCACGTCACGATCGGAATCGTGATGCTGATGTCCGCGCTGGTGGCCAGCCTGCGCGGCCGCCTGAGCCCCCGGAACGCCGAGACCGTCGAGCTCATCGGCCTGTACTGGCACTTCGTCGACATCGTGTGGATCCTCATCTTCACGATCATCTACCTGTTCCCGCAGTAGAGAGGCGCCACTTCATGACGCAGACAGAGTCGGCGCAGCCGGAGGTTCCCACCGAGGCCACGCCGCACGCAGCCGCCGGCGATGACCACGGCGAGCACCACGAACATCCCTCGGACCGCGAGTACGTCAAGATCGCCCTGATCCTGGGCGCGCTCACCGCGCTCGAGGTCTTCACCTACTTCGAGTCGGTGCACAATCTCGGCGACGCCGCGTTGTACGTGATCCTGATCGTGTTGATGGTCCTGAAGTTCATCTACGTGGTGGCCTGGTTCATGCACCTGAAGTTCGATTCTGTGCTGTTCAAGCGCATATTCGTGGCGGGTGTCGTGCTGGCGCTCGGGGTCTATATGGTCATGCTGACCGCCTTCCGAATCTGGGGAGTCTGATCCCGCCTCCGGGGGTGGGCGATGCGGGAACTCATCGATTACGACCTGTGGGGCTGGACGCCGCACCCTGAGGTCTGGGTGATCGTCCTGGTGGCGCTGGCCGTCGGGGGTTACGTGGCGCGGGTGCTGGCCCCGGCAGCCGGCGAGGTCATCGAGCGCCGCCGCAAGTGGTGCTACCTGGCGGCGGTGGGCCTGCTCTGGCTCGCCAGCGGCTGGCCCATGCACGACATCTCCGAGGAGTACCTGTACTCGGTGCACATGGTGCAGCATCTGCTGATCACCCTGGTGGTGCCGCCCCTGCTGCTCCTGGCGGTGCCCGAATGGATCGCCCGGCGCGTCGTTGATCCCTCCCGACCCCTGGCGCGGCGCTTGCTGCGCCCGATCACCGTGGGTGTCACGTTCAACCTGGTCGTGGCGATCACGCACATCCCCTGGGTGGTGAACACCAGCGCCGACAACGGTGTCTTCCACTACACGGCACACTTGGTCCTGTTCGTGACGGCGATAGCCATGTGGCTGCCGGTGTGCGGGCCGTTCGAGGAACTGCGCCTGCAGCCGCTGCCGAAGATGTTCTACCTGTTCGCCATGTCGGTGCTGCCGACCGTGCCGGCGGGGTTCCTGACCTTTGCCCAGACCCCCATCTACGAGGCCTACGACACACCGCTGCGCCTGTGGGGGGTGACAGTGGCCAACGACCAGCAGATGGCGGGGCTAATCATGAAGATCGCGGGCGGCCTGTACCTGTGGACGATCATCGCAGGCGTCTTCTTCCGCTGGTCGGCCCGCCAGCGCGCAGCCCACGGCGCCGGGATCGCCCCCGCCCCGGACTCCGGCGAGGGCGAGATTCCGCAGCCGGTTCCGGCCACCGCCGACGTGCTCACCTACACGCAGGTGGTGGAGGCGTTCGAGCAGGCGGGCGAGCCACCGGCCGAGCATCGGGAGCAGCGGGAATGAAGTCGCGGCTCGGCGGGCGACGCGCCACCTGCGATCGACACACCGAAATTTAGCCCGGCGACATCAACAGCGCCGTCAAGCGGATGCACGCCGGCGCCGACGCGCGCGGCGTCGTGCTCTTCAAGTGGTGAGTACCGTGGCGGGCACACCAGGTCCCGAGGCTCCGAGAGAAGGACCCACGATGGAATCCTCGATCGATCTCACGCCCTACCGGCCATACCAACACGATGCAGCGCTATTCGACGAACCCAGAGAGGGGATCCTCCGTCTCACGCTGACCAGGCCGGAGAAGTGGAATCCGCTTCCGCAGGAGATGCACGACACCCTGCCGGAGTTGTTCAGCACTATCGCTGCCGACAGGACAATCGATGCGTTCGTCCTGCGTGGGTCCGGCGGTGTCTTCAGCAGCGGGGGCGATGTCAAGGGGGGCATGCAGAACCGCCACGCCGGCGAGGTCGTGGAGATGCACCGGATAGCCGTGCGCATCATGACTCGGCTGCTGGAGATCCCCCAGCTCACGCTCTGCATCGTCAACGGCCCGGCGATCGGTTTCTCGGCGAATCTGGCGCTGCACTTCGACTTCCTGGTGGCGTCGGAGAACGCCTATTTCCAGGAGACCCACGCGGCGTTCGGCACCGTCCCCGGGGACGGGTCGATGAGCATCTGGCCTCTGCTTCTCGGACCTGCACGAGCTCGCGAGTATCTGCTGGGGGGTGCACGGCTCGATGCCGCCGAGGCACTTCGACTCGGCTTCGTCAACAGGGTGGCCCCACTGGACGAAGTGGATGCGGTCGGAATGGAACTGCTGGAGGGGGTGATGGCGATGGCTCCACTGGCGGTCCGGCTGGGCAAGATGGTGATCAACACGCCGCTGCGGGCGGCCGCCGAGCAGTCGCTGAATCTGTCCATGGCTGCTGAGATGGCGACGATGCTCAGTGAGGACTTCAAGAACTCCGTCGACACGTTCGCCAAGACGGGTCGCTGGGGCCAGGACTGGAAGGGACGCTAGGGCGGTGTGGTGTCCACGGGGCACCGGCCGTTTGATTGACCGCGTCGAGTTGGAGGGATACGCTCCGCCCGCATTGTCTGCCGGTCCGGACAGGGGGCGCTGGCTAAGTGAAGTTCGGGCTGCTGTTCCGTCCGCAGGATCCGCCCGCCGGCGAGAACATCGTGCAGCGCTGGGAAGAGATCCTGGCGGCCGCCGAGATCGCCGAGGAAGTCGGCTTCGACGGTGTCTTCGTGCCCGAGCACCACGGCTGGGTGGATGGCTACCTGCCTCAGCCGCTGGTGGCGCTGGCCGCGCTGGCAGCCCGAACCCGCCGGGTCCACGTGGGTGCGACCGTCATGTGGCTTCCGATCCGTCATCCGATGCACGTCGCCGAGGAAGCGGCCGTGGTCGACGTCATCGCCAACGGGAGGCTCCGGCTCGGCGTCGGCATGGGCAGCATCGCCGACGAGTACGGGCTGTTCGGCCTCGATGCGCAGCATCGGGTCTCGAAGTTCGTCGAGGCGGTGGATCTGATCGAGCGGGCGTGGCGCGGCGAGGAACTCGACCACCACGGCCACTACCGCGCCTCGGGTCGGATATCCCCGCTTCCGGTGGACGCGAAGATGTGGCTCGGAGCGATGTTCGAGCCCGGTATCCGCAGAGCCGCACGGCTGGGGTATCCCTGGATGACCGAACCGCTCCGGGACATCGGGATGGTCGCCGAGATGGTGGAGTGGTACCGCTCCGAGCGTCACAACTCCGCCAACCCCGACAACATGGGGATCGTCCTGCTGCGGGACGGCTGGATCGGCGAGACCCGAGCGGACGTCGAGCGGGTGTGGTGGCCACACGCGCAGGCGGAGCGATGGGCGTACTTCAGTGCCGTCCCGAGCCTCAGCCGGATGGGCGAGAGCTTCGATGATCCCTCCACGTTCACCTTCGACAGCCACCGCCCCAACAGGCTCATAGCGGGTAGTCCGGAGGACTGCCGCGAGGCCGTCGAGCAGTGTGTGGCGGAGATCGCGCCCGACTACTTGATCATCTCAATGCGTCTCGCGGCAGGGCCTACTTTTGACCGCGAAGCCGAAGCTCTGAAACTCTTCGGCGCCGAGGTGATTGCACCGTTCCGAGAAAGGTAGGTCTGCAGCAGGCTCTGGCCGGTGCAGGTGGTTGTCCGGCCGCCCGAGCACCGGCGAAAGGCACTGGCCTCAAGTCAAGTCGTCAATAGGGGAGGAACCCATGAAACCAACAACCCGACAGTCACAACGACACAGCCGGCGGTACGGCCGGTTGCTGGTGGCCGCTGTCGCTGCGCTCGTGCTCGTCGCGGCCGCGTGCGGCGGCGACGACGAAGCTGCCGCTCCGGCACCGCCGGAGGCTCCGGCTCCGGCTCCGGCTCCCGAGCCTGCACCGCCCGAACCGGCTCCTGCGCCTGAACCGGCTCCTTCCGCCGAGCCTGCGCCGCCCGAGCCCGCTCCTGCGCCTGAACCGGCTCCCGAGCCGCCCCCGCCGCCTGAGCCCGCTCCGGCCGAGGTTCACACGCTGAAGATCGGCGTCATCGAGAGCCTGACCGGCGGCTGCTCTCCTGTGGACACGCCGGCCCTCGCGGGCATTCAGATCGCCGCCGAGCAACTCAACGCCGCGGGAATCGAAGTCGGCGGCCACCAGTACCAGATCGAGTTGATCGTCGAGGACGGCGAGACCAGCAACGACGCCGCCGTGGTGGCCCTGAACAAGCTCATCGGCGACGACGGTGTCAACATCGTCCTCGGCCCCGGCTGCGGCGCATATGCAGCCCCCGGGCTCGGCGCCATCGCGACGCGCAACAAGGTCATTCTGCTGAACTCGTCGCCGGCCCCCGAACTCGAGGGATTCGGCCAGCAGGGTGACTTCATCGCCTCCGGTGCCGCCCAGTTCCTGTGGAAGGGCGAACCGCAGTCCATCAAGGCGGCGGCCGGTCAGGCGGCGTTGCCGTTCGCGTTCTTCGATCGCGAGGACATCAACCGGGTCTTCGTCATGATCCAGAACGACGACGGCGGGAACTTCTACGGCAACTCCTTCGCGGGCTATATGGACTCCCTCGGCATCGAGACGCAGACCGAGTTCTACGACCCGACCACGCTGGACTACACCGGCCTTCTCTCGCGAGTCAAAGCGTTCGAACCCGACCTGCTCGTGTACGGCTACCTGATCGATCCGGCCCTGACCATCCTGAAGCAGGCCCTCGAGGTCGACGCCGCGCCGCGCTACTACGGCTACGGCGCCCGCATCGACGACGGAATCGAGCGGGCTGTCGGCGGACCGGTGCAGGTGCCCTGGATGGTGCTGGAGTACCCACGGTCGCTGCTGTACCCGAACGATCCCGACCTCGCTGCTCTTGTGCCTCTGGCAGAGGAGAAACTCGGTCGTGCACCGCTGGTGGCCGGCGATTCGTACGTGCTCTACCACTACCACTACCTCCCGATCCTCGTGCAGGCCATGCAGGCTGCCGGGAGTACCGATGACACCGAGGCCATCGCCAAGGCCCTTGAGGAAGGGACCTTCGATGTCGGCGGCGTCGGTGTTGCCGGACCGCTGCGGTTCGAGGAGCACGCGCTCAACTTCCCGGCCGACGGCTGCATCGTCAACTCTGACGGAAGCGTCGAGTGCCGTACCTTCGCGCAGCCACCCGAGGGCTGGGGCCAGTAGCGGACTTGACGCCTGACGAGGCACGACGAGGCTGTGCGCACGGATAGTCGGGTGGGCCCCGGGTTGGATCAACCCGGGGCCCATTCGACGGGCGAGGGGTCGCGGCCGATCGGGATACGCGAGGTCGTCGAAGCCATCGACGAGGTGCCCGATCCCTGCAGCCAGTCGATGGGTCGTCCCATCGGTCTGGCCGAGATGGCGATCCTGCGCAAGGTCGAGGTCTCGCACGAGTCCATCTCCGTGGGTCTCTGCCTGACCGAGCCCACCTGCCTCTACGCATTCCAGATCGCCGAGAGCGTCCAGGATCGGCTCCGGTCGGTCTTCGGCGAAGACGTCGAGTTGCGCGTGGAGTTTCTGCCCGAGGCCGACGGGATGTGGTGGACGGAGGACTACGTCTCGCCGGCGG
Organism: bacterium; assembly: GCA_028824415.1. GTDB lineage: Bacteria > Actinomycetota > Acidimicrobiia > Acidimicrobiales > CATQHL01 > VXNF01. The sequence goes on from JAPPDX010000024.1 coordinate 5,735, forward strand.
CGCGGGTGCGCCTGGCCGAGGCCCGCCGCCTGGACCGCCGGTCCCTTTCCCGGATCCGCTCGAATCAGGGACCCTCGACCGAACCGGACGGCCCGGACGGCCCGTCCACCTGAGAACCGCCCCGAACCGCCACAACACAGGAGCCCCCATGGCCAACGACGGATACGGCACTCACGAGGACTTCGTGATCGATGCCGTGCTGCATGCCTACAACTTCGCGGACGAGAACTTCAAGAACGAGCTCGCCCAGTCGTTCGCGGGACTGAGCTACGGGCTCATCCTGACGACCGGGGACGAGGGACTCATCTCACCGGAGAAGCACCGGCGCAACTGGTCCAACGACGAGCTGGCGGAGATCACCTTCATCGAGAGCGACGTGGACATGGCGGTTCATCACGGGGTGCCCCTCGACGATTACTTCCACGACGGCCTGTGCTCCAACGAGAAGGCCAGGGACATGCACCGGCGCTGGCCCAACCGGGTGCACTGGTACGTCGGGATCAACCCCCTCGAGGGGCGGGCAGCGGTCGAGAAGGCCGAAGAGGCGGTCACCGAGCACGGTGCCATCGGGTTGAAGTTCTACCCGGAGCGCTACACCGCCGGGCGCGGTGCCGAGCCCGTCCGCTTCGACGACTCCTACATGGCGCCGCTGCTCGAGAAGGCCATCGAGTTGGGTGTGCCCGTCGCCGTCCACAAGTTCGTGCCGGCAGGCCACGGCGTGACGGATCACTACCGGATCGGTGACGTGGAGGTGGCCGCGGCCCGCTACCCCGAGTTGCAGTTCGAGGTGGTGCATTCGGGCATGGCTTTCCTGGAAGAGACGAACTACATGCTCATCCGCTATCCCAACGTCTGGGCCAACCTGGAGGTCACCAGCGCCCTGGCGGTGAAGTTCAAGAGGCGATTCGCCGAGGCGATGGGTGCGCTCATGTCCAGCGGCGCCTTCGACCGGATCATCTTCGCCACCGGGTGCGTCTTGATTCACCCGCAACCGGCCATCGACGCCCTCCGGGAGTTTCGCATGCCGGCCGATCTGATGGAGGGTTACGGATTCCCCGACACCACGCCGGAGATGATCTCCGGATTCCTCGGCGGGAATTTCGCCCGCCTCCACGGCATCGACATCGAGGCCGCCCGCGCCGCCACCGCAGATGACGAATTCTCGCGGCGGCGCAGCGAGCTGGGCGAGCGCCCGGCGCGCTGGGGATCGGTCGTCTGAGGGCCGCCGGTTCGAGGCACCGAGAGCAGCGGCGAATGAGCGATCTTCTGGCCACCCCCGAGGAGCAGGAACTCCGGGACTTCGTGCGCGGATTCGCCGACGACAAGATCGATCCGGCATACCTCCGGCAGGTTGACGACGAGAAGCGGTTCCCCCTCGAACTCTGGATGGCGCTCGGCGAGGCCGGACTGCACGGCATCGCAATCCCCGAGGAGTACGGAGGCTCCGGGGGCGGGGTGATGGCCCAGGCCATCGTCGTGGAGGAGTTGGCGCGACTGATGGGCGGCATGACCACCGTCTGGCACATCAACACCTCGGCGATCATCACTCTCAGCGAACACGGCACGCCGGAGCAGAAGGCCGACCGGCTGGCGCGGATGGCCAGCGGCGAGTACCGCATCGGGATCTCCATCACCGAGCCGGGCGGGGGCACCGACGTGTTGGGCGCGCTGGAGACGACCGGCACGAAGGTGGACGGCGGCTGGCTCATCAACGGCTCGAAGATGTACACGACGATGGCGGACGATTGCCACGAGGTCATGGTGCTGGCCCGAACAGGGGAGCCGAAGCCACGTCGCAGCGCCGGCCTGACGTACTTCCTGGTCGACCCGCACTCCCCCGGTGTCACACGCAACCGCCTCGGCACCCTCGGCCAGCAGGCCATCGGCACGTTCCAGGTGTTCTACGACGACGTCTTCGTTCCGGACTCGGGGGTGATCGGCGAGCCCGATGAGGGTTGGACGCCGCTCACGACCTGCATCAACCAGGAGCGGATCATCATCGCTGCCTGCTGCACCGGCACGATCCAGGGAGTGCTCGACCAGGTGGTTCCGTACGCCAAGGATCGTGTGGTGTTCGGCAACGCCATCGGCAAGTACCAGGCCGTCCAGCACCACATCGCCAACATGGAGATCTCGCGCCAGGCGGCACACCTGTTGACGATCAACGCCGCCCGGATGTGTGAGGCCGGGCTGCCGTACACCACCGAGGCCAACATCGCCAAGTGCTTCGCCTCCGAGGCGTGCTCGGTCGCCTGCGATCTGGGCATTCAGATCATGGGGGGCGCCGGCTATCTGAAGGACATGCACGTCGAGCGGATGTGGCGCGACACACGGATCATGCGGATCGGCCCCCTCGCCAACGAGGTCATCAGGAACTACGTGGCCGAGAGTCTCGGGCTGCCGAGATCGTTCTGAGGCGAGATGGCGCCGACCGGCCCACCCGACGCACGCTGGACGCTCGGCTCGGCGCTCCGCGAGGCGGCGGATCAGCGCGGCGACCTGCCGCTGTTCTCCTTCTTCAACGACGACGCGGTGGCCACCGTTGCCGATGTCGAGCGCGCCACAGGTCGCGTCAGCGCCGGTCTGGTCTCGCTGGGGCTCGCCGCCGGCGACAACGTGCTCATCATGCTGGGCAACGAGGCTCCGTTCACCCACTGCTGGTGGGGCGCCAACCGGCTGGGTACCGTCGAGGTTCCCGTCAACACCTCCTATCACGGCTACTTCCTCGAACACCTGGTGAACACATCCGGCGCCGATCTGATGATCGTGCGGGACGAGCTGGTGCCAGCGGTCGTCGCCTCGGCCGCCGAGATGCCGCAACTCAAGCGGCTCGTCGTGGTGGGCGACCATGATCAGGTCGACGGGGGACGCTTCGAAGTGATCCCCTTCGAGGTCCTCACCGAGGACCGGCCGGCCGTCGACGCCGTCGTCGGCCCGGCGGACACCTGCTCGATCAACTTCACGTCGGGCACCACCGGCCCCTCCAAGGGGGCGATGATGCCCCACGCATACCACTTCCTGATGGCCTCCCGCGTGGCGCAGCTTCTACGGTTCGAACCGGGCGAGGTCTACCTGATGCCGCTGCCGCTGTATCACATGCACGCCCAAACGGTGACGTATGCGGCTCTCCTGGGCGGAGCCCACGTGCACTACCAGGAGCGCTTCTCCACCACGAACTGGCTGGAGGTGATCCGAGAGGTCGGCGCGACCTGCACCATCTCCCTCGGTGTGATCCTGTCGTTCATCCTGAAGCAGCCCGAGCGACCCGACGATGCCGACAACCCGCTCCAGCGGCTCTGGTCGTGTCCGACCCCCCCGGTGCAGATCGCCGAGTTCCAGCGCCGCTTCGACGTCCCCCACATCGTCACCTCCTACGGCAGCACCGAGATCGGCATGATCACCATGGCGGACTACGACGAGAGCCGCCCGGCGAGCGTCGGCAAGGTCTCCGAGGAGTTCTACGACGTGGTACTGCTCGACGAGGAGGACAATCCGGTGCCGATCGGCGAGCAGGGTGAGCTGTGTGTGCGTCCCCGGATCCCGTCAATCCTGCTGAAGGGCTACTACGACCGCCCCGACCTGACCCTGGAGGCCATGCGCAACCTCTGGTTCCATTCGGGGGACGTGATGAGTCGCGACGCCGAGGGCTACTACTGCTTCATCGACCGCAAGCACGACCGGCTGAGACGGCGCGGCCACAACATCGCCTCGATGGACCTCGAGGAGGTCTTCTTCCAGCACGACGGTGTGGTCGACGTGGCGGTCGTGGCGGTGCCGTCGGACTTCGAGGGTGGCGAGGACGAACTCAAGGCCTGCATCGCCCTCGCCGAGGGCACCGCAGCGGACCCTGACGCCATCTGGGACTGGGCTGAACGGCGGCTCCCGGCGTTCGCGGTCCCGCGCTACCTGGAGTTCATGGAGGTCCTGCCCAAGACCCCCACTGAGAAGGTGCGAAAGTTCAAACTCCGTGCCTCCGGCGTCGCCGGCTGCTTCGACCGCGAGCGACACAGGATCCCAGAGGTGGAGTGACGGCATGAGAGATTCCCTGGAACAGTTCGGCGTCGGCCTGTTCGTTCCCGGCCTGTTCGGCCCCGAGAACCGTCCCCTGCCCGATCGCGACGAGGTGGGCGAGGCACACGACGTGATGTTCACCGAGGCCCTGCTGGGGGAGGAGGTGGGGTTCGAGGGTCTGTTCGTGGGCGAGCAGCACATGCGCACCGAGTGCTTCTTCGGTGACATGTTCCTGCTGCTGGGGATGCTGGCGGTTCGCACCAGCCGGGTTCGCCTCGCCACGTTCTGCAACGTCGTGACCCTCTGGGACCCGATGCACGTCGCCGAGACCACTGCGCTCATCGACCAGGTGTCACGTGGCCGGCTGACCTACTCACCCGGCATGGGGTATCACCCCGGCTATTTCCAGATGTTCGGCATCGACGAGAAGACCCGACTGTCCCGCTTCAAGGAATCCGTCGAAGTCATCAAGACGGCTTGGACGTCACGGGAACCGTTCAGCTTCTCCGGAAAGCACTTTGACTACAGCGACGTGCTCCTCACGCCGCAGCCGTATCAGCAGCCGCACCCCACCATCTGGGGTGCGGGCCAGTCGGACGCCGCCATTGCCCGGTCCGGCACCTATGCGACGGGCTGGTGCGGCGATCCGTTCCCGCTGCACGACGAGACGTTCCGGCGCCAGACCGACTCATTCCGCGAGACGGCGGCCGCCCACGGGGTCGAGAACCCCAAAGTGATCCTCATGCGCAACGGTTTCGTCGCCGACACCCGCAAGGAGGCCGAAGCCATCTTCGGGCAGTACTACGTCGACGAGATGCGCTTCTACTACGACTACGGGATCTTCTCCCACGACCCTCGGATCCAGAGCCGCGAGGACGTCAACGTGGACAACCTGCGCTCGACGCTCGTGATCGGGACCCCCGAGGACTGCGCGGCGTCGCTCGAGTACTTCCGCGACACCTACGACGTGGACTACATCGTCATGCGCTTCCGCATGAACGATGGCCCGGATCCGGCGCGGAGCTACGAGTGCATCCGCACGTTCGGCGAGGAGGTCCTGCCGCGTATCGGGGCGACCCCTCCCCCTGAATCCAGCCCGACCGATTGACCCAGGAGAATTCTTGCCATGGATGCCGGACTCTTCATCCAGCCGATAGACCCGCCGGGCAACAACATCGCGTACACGTACCAGCGGACCCTCGAGGCCATCCAGTTCGTCGAGAACCTCGGGTTCTCGGAGATCTGGCTCGGAGAGCACCACTCGGGCGGTTGGGAGAACATCCCGGCGCCGGAGCTGTTCCTGGCGGCCGCGGCCGAGCGCACCAAGCGCATCAAGCTCGGTCCCGCGGTGATCCCCCCGCCGCTGCACAATCCGGTCCAGGTGGCGGAGCGGATGGCGATGCTCGACCAGATGACCTTCGGCCGGACCCAACTCGCCCTCGGGCCGGCGATCATCCCGACCGACAGCCGGCTCTACAGCGTGGATCGGACCAAGATGTACGAGCAGACGAACGAGGCCCTCGACCTCATTCTCCAGCTCTACCGGACCGAAGGGCCGATCACGTTCAAGGGCGAGTTCTACAGCGTGAACGACGGCGAGATACAGGTTCGCCCGTACCAGACCCCGCACATGCCGATCGCCATGCCCGGGTCGGCGTCGGGCAACGCCTTCCGCCAGGCCGGCAAGTACGGGCTGATCCCCATCAGCCCGTTCATCTACACAGGTGAGGCGCTGCAGGCCCACTGGGAGATCGTGGAGCAGTCGGCCGCCGAGCACGGCAATCCTCCCCCGGACCGCAAGGACTGGCGCATCAACCGCTGTGTCTACGTGGCCGACACCGACGGTCAGGCGTTCGACGACATCCGCCGCCGTGCGGACGAGGTGTACGGCGAGTACTACTTCGCGCTCGTCGGTCTCGACGCCCTCTACAAGGATCATCCCACCGAGCCCACGTCGGCCGTGACGCTGGAACGGATGGCGGAACGGTCCGAGTGGATCATCGGCAGTCCCGCCACCTGCCGGGACAAGCTGGCGGAGTTCAGCAAGTCCTGCGGGGGCTTCGGCACGATCCTCATCACCACCGAGTGGTTCGCGCCGCGCGACAAGGTGCACCGCAGTTGGGAGCTCTTCGCCTCCGAGGTCCAGCCTCACTTCCAGGCCCAGGCGGACTGGACCCGCCGCTCCGCCGATCTCTGGCACCGGGTCAAGGCCGAGACCGAGATGCCCGACTTCGCCGCCGCGGCGGAATCCTGAGCCCCGGGGGATCGGAGCGGGGCCGGGTGGGCAGCGACCAGCCGCCGCTCCTCCGCGCCGAAGGCATCACGAAGACCTTCGGCGCGGTCCGGGCACTCAACGGTGTCTCCATCTCGGTCACGAAGGGCAGGATTCTCGGGCTGATCGGCCCGAACGGATCGGGTAAGACGACGCTGTTCCACTGCATCAGCGGGTTCCTGCCGATGACTTCGGGCCAGGTGATCTGGCAGGGCCAGCGGGTCACGGGTCGGCGGCCGGAAGTCCTGGCCCGTCTCGGGCTGGTTCGCACCTTCCAGCACGTGATGATGTTCCCCGAGTTGACCGTGCTCGAAGGCGTCGAGCGGGCCCAGCAGTGCGGATCGCGCCGGCTTCGCAACATCCCCGAAGACACGAGCCTCCCCACCGATCCGGGCGAGATCATCGAACTGGCAGGCCTCGGGGCGCGCCGTGACCAGACGATGGGGGTGGCTCCGTACGGCATCCAACGTCTCGCCAATGTCGCCATGGCGCTCGCCACCGCGCCCGACCTGCTCATGCTCGACGAGCCGGTCGCCGGCCTGCACCCGGAGGAGTCCGTCCTGCTCGACGCTCTGCTCCGGCGCATACGCGACCTCGGCGGGACGACGCTGATCATCGATCACAACATGCCCTTCCTGATGCCCCTGTGCGATCGCATATCGGTGCTCGACGCCGGTGAGAACCTGTTCGAGGGCTCCCCCGCCGAGGTGCGGGCGAGCGAGGCCGTGGCCGAGGTGTACCTGGGTAGCGGCGACATCGAGAACGTCTCGTTGCGCCGATGACGCTCCTGGAGATCCGCGGCCTGACGGTGGGCTACGGGGGCGACCCCGTGCTCGAGGATTTCGACCTTCACCTCGACAAGGGCGAGGTGCTCGCCGTCCTCGGAGCCAACGGCGCCGGCAAGAGCACCTTGCTCCGCACGATCTCGGGGGTCCTGCAGCCGACGGCCGGCACCGTCCGACTCGAAGGCGAGAGTATCGCCGGCCGGCGACCCGACCGGCTTCTGCGCGCCGGCGTTGCGCACGTGTTGGAGGGTCGACGCATCCTTTCGTCCCTCTCCGTCGAGGAGAACCTGCTGCTGGGCGCGATCGGCCGGGGCCCGGAAGTGGCCGATCGGCTCGGGGAGATGTACGACATTTTCGAGGACCTGAAGCGGCTCCGGAGACTTTCGGGCGGGAACCTCTCCGGCGGTCAGCAGCAGATGCTGGCCATCGGCCGCGCGCTGATGGCGCGGCCGCGTGTCCTGTTGCTCGACGAACCCTCGCTGGGTATGGCCCCGGTCATCGTGGATCGCCTCGTGGATCTCCTGGGAGAGCTGCGGCGCCGCTTCGACACCAGCGTCCTCATGGTCGAGCAGACCGTGTGGATGGCGCTCTCCCTCGCCGATCGCGTGGGACTCGTCCAGCATGGGCGCCTGGTCTTCGAGGGCGCCGTCGATTCCCTCGACGAGTCCATGCTGGGCGACGCCTACTTCGGTGGCGAGATCATGGTCAGCCGGGACGGCCCGTGAGCCTCTTCATAGAGACCGCCATCGGCGGCCTGACGCTGAGCGGTCTCTACTTCCTGATCGCAGTGGGTGTCACGATCGTCTTCGGCCAGACGCGCAACATCAACTTCGCACACGGCCAGTTTCTGGTCTTCGCGGCGCTCCTGACGTGGGAATTCGTCAACAATCGCGGCTATCCGTACGTCCCGGCGGTGATCCTGGCGGTCGTCATCGTGGCCGGCATGGCCTTCGTGATGGACGCGCTCCTGCTGCGGCGCCTCGGGGACAACGCATTCGCGTCGTTCCTCGTGACACTCGGGGTGCTTCTCCTGCTGCAGCAGGGGTCCGTGGAGATCTGGGGCCCGTCCTCCCAGCAGTTGCGGCCGGTCGTGATCGGCCGTTGGGTGATCGGTGACATCTTCGTCCCGCGCGCCGACGTGGTCATCGTCATCGTGGCGGCGGCTCTGACCGTCGGGCTCTTCACTCTCCTGCAGCGAAGTAGGTTCGGACGGTCGGTGCGGGCGTCGGCGGAGGATCCGCTCGCCGCCTCCCACCTCGGCGTGCCCGTGCGCCGGGTCGCTGGAGCCACGTTCGTCGGCGGGACGGCCCTGGCGGCGCTTGCCGGCGGGTTGATGGCGCTCATCTTCCCCATCTCGCCGTTCGACGGCGGTTTCTTCATCATCAAGGGGTTCGCGGTGGCGCTCGTGGCCGGCCTGGGATCGGTGCCGGGTGCCGGCCTCGCCGCGCTTGTGCTGGGCATGTCGGAGACGATGGGCCAGGCCTACTGGCGGACCGAGTGGGTCCCGGCGATCAGCTTCGTGCTGATCATCGGCATCCTCGTGCTGCGGCCCTCGGGCTTCTTCGGGCGCAAGGCGGCGGCCACCGAGATGGCGGGAGGTTTCGTGCCCCCGCCGGTGCCGCGTTACCGGCCGTGGACCACGGTCGTCTTCGCGGCACTCCTCGGCTTCGGGATCTTCCTTCCCGTGGCCGTCGGCAGCTTCCAGGGGCGCACCATCGCCGGGTTCGCCGCCCTGTTCGCCATTCAGGCCTGCGCCGTCGGGCTGTTCTACCGACTCACCGGCGAGCTCTCGTTCGTGCACGGGGCGTTCTGGGGGGTGGGAGCCTACATGGGCGCCTACGCCTCACGGGAGTGGGGTTGGGGATTCTGGACGGTGCTGCCGCTGGCGATCGTGGCCGCGATGGTGGTTGCCTTCGTGGTCGGCGCGGTGATCCTGCGCACGACGGGCCTGCAGTTCCTGCTCGTCGGATTCGTGGCCACCGACTTCCTCGCCCTCCTGCTGGTCAACTGGCGGTCCGTCACCGGCGGGACCTCGGGAATCACGGTGATCGAATCTCCCGGGAGCGTCTTCGGCTTCGCGTTCTTCGACCCGCGGGAGCTCTATCAACTCTTCTTCGCCCTGTTGCTGGTCGCTTTGGCATTGGTGTGGTGGATCCAGAGGACGCCGTTCGCGGCGCGCCTAATGGCGGCGCGCGACAACGTGGTCCTCGCCCGGTCGCTCGGCCAGCCGGTGCGGCTCAACAAGCTGCTGGCCTTCGCGCTCACGGCCGGGCTGTCGGGCGTTTCAGGTGTGGCGTACCTCTACCAGAACTTCTCGGTGGCTCCCAGCCTGTTCACCGGCCTGGCGACGGTGGCGTTCCCGCTCATGGTGATACTGGGGGGCAGTCGGTCCCTGCTCGGTCCCGTGGCCGGCGCCTTCGTCCTGGGGTACATCCCGTTCTGGTTCGACCTGGGTCCTGGACCCACGCAACTGGCCCACGGCATCGCCCTCGTGATCGTCATGCTCCTGCTGCCCCAGGGCGTCGTACCAACCGTCGTCCGCCTCCTGAACGCCGCCCCGGGGCGCCTCCGGGCGGCTCTGGAGACCCTTCGCCGGACGCCGGGCGCGCGCTCACGGCGGCCAGAGGTCGACGGTCGGCGTTATGGTGCTCGCCGGCAGGGACGGTCCGCGGAGCGAGGTGAGCGGTGACCATCGACATCCAGACATTCCTGGACCCCGCCACGCTGGCCGAACGGTCCGAGGAGGAGCGACGCCGTGCCGCCCGGCCGAGCCCCGACGAGGCCACGTTCATCGACATCTCGGACTATCTGGACGAGGACTTCTACCGCCGCGAGCTGGCCGTGTTCCGCCGGACCTGGCATCTGGCCTGCACCTCGGCCGAACTTGCCGAGGTGGGGCAGTTCGTGCGCTGGGACTTCATGGGCCGGCCGGTCATCGTCACCCGCTCGGGGCCCGGCACGCTCAGCGGGTTCTACGGCGTCTGCGCCCACCGGGGCGGGCCGGTCGGCGACCTGGAACTCGGCTCGGGGAGCGCCCGCAGGTTCGTGTGCCCGTACCACAGTTGGAGCTACGACCTGCGCGGCAGGCTCGCCGGTCGGCCATCGCCGGAACACTTCCCCGATTCGGCCGACAGCAACATCCGGCTGACACCCGTGCAGGTGGCGGAGCACGCCGGTCTGGTCTGGATCAACGAGTCGCCGGACGCCCCCGACCTGGAGTCCTGGCTGGGCTCGGTCGGCTACGCCATCCAGAATGGCGACATCGGCGCCTACTCGCTGGAGAGCCATCGCCGCTACCAGGTGGACGCCAACTGGAAGATCTCCACCGAGGGCGGTATCGACACCTACCACATCGACCACCTGCACAGCCGTACGGCCCGCGGCATCCTCGACAACGCCGGGACGCTCGTCCAGCGGGATGGACCGCACAGCACCGCCATCGTCCCGATCACCCGACCCGAACTCGTCGGCGCCTACCTCCCCGGCGGGCTCGGCGACCGTCTTCCCGCCAATGTGCAGTGTTGGGTCTTCCCGACCCATCTGATCAGCCTCTTCCCCTACGCCATCGCCCTCATCGCGCACTATCCGGTCGCCATCGATCGGACCGTCGTCGACTGGCGCATTCTGATCAGCCGCGAGATCTCCTCAGCAGAACTCCGCGCCGAGATCGTCCGGAACTACGAAGCCACGTTCGACGAGGACCGGGCCCTCACACCGCTCATCCAGCGGAACCTGGAGTCCGGTGTGCTGAAGCGGGCCTGCCTGAGCGTGAAGGAGGACCGTGTGCTGCACATACACCAGGCCATGATCGAAGAGTTCTCGTGAACCGCGGCGGCCGGGAGTTGTACGTACCCGACGGGGTGGCCCCGTACATCGCGCTCGAGCGCCAAGGGGACTGCCTCGTCGTGACCTTCAACCGACCCGAGAAACACAACGCCTTCCCCGACGAGGCCCACGACGACCTCCCGCTCTTCTTCGCCTCACTGGCCTATGACCCGTCGCGGGTGATCGTCTTCACCGGAGCCGGGCGTTCCTTCTGCGCCGGGGGCGACATCGGCGGCGTGCTGGAGCGCACCGAGGAACAGGTCATCGGGATCGTCCAGGACGCCACCCGCATCGTGACCCGCCTCCTGGAGGTCCCGCAAGTCACGGTGGCCAAGGTCAACGGGGCTGCCATCGGGTTGGGCGCCGTGTTCGCGCTTGCCTGCGACCTCGCCTACGCCTCCAGCCGGGCGAAGTTCTCCGATCCGCACATCGATCTGGGGGTCGTGCCCGGTGACGGGGCCGGCATGCTCTTCATGGAGTTGATGGGGCCGATGCGGGCCCGCGAGGTCCTGCTCACGGGCCGCCCCGTCACCGCAACCGAAGCCGCCGAGGGCGGGCTCATCACCCGGGTCGTGGAACCGGAGCGGCTGGACGAGGAAGTAGATGCGGTGGTGGCCTCCCTGCTCGCGAAGCCCCCCATCGCTTTGCGCCTCACGAAACAACTGCTGGTGGCTGAACTGCGGGGGCGTTTCGAGACCCTCATGACGATGGGCATGGGTCAGGAGGGCATCACAATGCAGACCTCCGAGTACGACGGGTTGATTCGCCGCTGGGTCGGCGGGGAGTGAGCGCCCGTCTATGACCGACCTGCTCAGCCTCTACCACGTCGCTCTCGTGGTCCCCGATCTGGCCGCGGCCATGGACACCTGGGCGCCGATGACCGCTCAAGGCTGGTCCAAGCCGCAATCCGCCGTGGTGAACATCCAGTGGAGGGGAGAGGTGCGCGAGACGCCGGTTCACTGGACGTACTCCCTCGGTGAGCCTCCGTACCTGGAGCTCGTCGAGAACTGCGCGGACAGTGTCTGGCAGACAGATCGGGTGCTGTACCACCACACCGGCTACTGGACGTCGGACATGCGCGCTGCAACGGAACTCGTGGAATCCCAGGGCATGGAGTTCGAGGCCGGCGGACTTCACGGGGACCGCCGGCTGTTCGCCTACTACCTCACGCGCGACGGCACCCGCATCGAGCTGGTGGACACCGTCATCAAGCCGGCGTTCGACCGCTGGGTGAGCGGCGGCGACTTCGGCTGAGTTGCGGCTGGTCGGGTCTCGGCTGCAACCGCAACGTTCAGGGTCTGGATCGGATCGGATCGACCGGTGCGGTTTGAGCCTGCCCGGGCAGGTACCTATGGTTGACCGGCTGCTGTGCGACAGTCGAACACTGCGACGCCCCCGGAGGCAGGAGGTTGGCTGGCTGTGACTGCTGGGAACGGTTTCCTGGAAGCCCTGGAGGCTTCGACTGTCGATGTGAACGAGGCGATCACGCTGCCGCCCGCCTGCTACACCTCCGAGGAGTTCCTCGGCTTCGAGCGGCAGGCCATCTTCGAACGGGACTGGGTCTGCGTCGGCCACGAGGGGCAGATCCCCGATGCCGGCGACTATTTCACCGTGCAACTCTTCGAGGAGCCGCTGGTGGCCGTGCGCGGCGACGACGGCGAGGTGCGAGTCCTGTCGGCCGTCTGCCGGCACCGGGGCATGATCGTCGCCGAGGGCAGCGGCAACAACGCCAACTTCCGCTGCCCGTACCACTTCTGGGTCTACGGGCTCGACGGTCAACTGCTCGGCGCGCCGGCGATGGAGCAGCGTGTCGACTTCGACAAGTCCGGCCTCGGCCTTCCCCGGCTGAAGAGCGAGACGTGGAACGGGTTCATCTTCATCACGTTCAACGAGCAGGCGCCGGCGTTGACGCCCACGCTCGGCGGGCTGACGAGGATTCTCGAGAACTACCGACTCTCCGAGACGGTGTGGTTGGACGGCGGGACCTTCGAGGACCTGCCGTGGAACTGGAAGGTGATGCTGGAGAACTTCGTCGACGGCTACCACAACAACCGGCTTCACAGCGGCATCGGCGACGTGATGCCGTGCAGCGATGCCACGTTCTGGCCGTTCGACGAGGAGCGGGACAACCACATCTCACGCTCGAACCGCACCCTGAAGCAGGACGCCTCGTTCAACCTGACGCGAGAGCCGCTGTTTCCGGTGTTCCCCCACCTCTCCACCGAGGACCGCTGGCACTGGAACTTCGCGCTCGTGCCGCCCACGCTGGCTCTGGCGATCGTGCCGGATCAGGTTGCCTACTTCACCGTCATTCCCACCGGCGCGGGCAGCATCTCCATCCAGATCGGCTATCTCTTCCACCCCAGGGTCGTCGACATGCCTCTGTTCGACGTCCGCTTCGCGCAGGCCAGGGCGGACGTCGACAACTTCAACGGTGCCGACATTCACGCTGACACGATGGTGCAGGTCGGTTTGCGTTCGCGGTTCGCGCCCCGGGGGCCGTACTCGTGGCAGGAGACCACGCTGCAGCAGATCAACCGGTGGCTCGTGAAGCGCTACCGCGAGCACTACAACCGCGATCCGTCGGCGGTGGAGGCCGCGGGACTGTAGGAGCGGGAACCCCAAAGGTCGCGGCGGCGATCGTCCGCCGTCGTTGAATTTGCTGACGGCTCCGGGCGCCCGGCCGGTCTGGTCTGGTGGTGCTTGAGGTCCGCCTGCTGCGCAATGAGATGGTGGGTGTCTGCGCCGTCGTTGCGACAATTGCTGACGGCTCGCGGTGCCCTGCCGGTACGGTTTTGTGGTGCTTGACGTCCGCCTGCTGCGCAGTGACATGGAGCGTGTCCGCGCCGCCGTCGCCTCGCGTGGCGACGACCCTGGGCCGCTGGCCGAGGCACTCAACCTCGACGTGCGGCGCCGGCACCTGCTGGCGCGCCGCGACGACCTGCGCCACGAGGTGAAGCAGCTCTCCGCTGAGATCGGGAAACTGCACCGGGAGGGCCGTCGCGGCGAGGCGGTCGAGTCCACCGAGCGCAGCCGCATGCTCGGCGACGAGACCAAGGCGGTGGCGGCGCAGGCCGATGAGTTGGGCAGGCGCCTCGAGGACCTGCTGATGCGGGTGGCGAACCTGCCCGCCGAGGATTGCCCCGTCGGCGCCGGCGCGGAGGACAACCCGGTGCTTCGAGTCGAGAACTTCACCCCCGACCGCTACGGCCCCCACCAGCGGGTCCCCCACTGGGACTTCACCGCCGAGATGGGTCTCCTGGATGTGGAGCGCGCCACCAAGCTGTCCGGGGCGATGTTCGCCATGTTCCGGCGCGAGGGCGCGATGCTGGCCCGCGCCCTGGTGCAGTTCGCTCTGGACCGCAACGCCGATCTCTACGAGGAGGTGCGGCCTCCCACCCTGGTCCACACCGACACGATGACCAGCACGGGCCACCTGCCGCGCTTCGCCGATGACGCCTACCACCTCGAACGCGACAACCTGTGGGCGATCCCGACAGCCGAGGTGCCGCTCACGTCCCTGTGTCGCGACGAGGTGCTCGTCGAGGACGATCTTCCGATGCGCCTCATGGCCCACACCTCCTGCTTCCGGCGTGAGGCCGGTGCCGCGGGCCGCGACACCCGCGGCCTGTTGCGCGTCCACGAGTTCGACAAGGTCGAGATTCTGGCCTACGCCACCCCGGAGCAGGCCCCGGCGATGCACACCGAGTTGCTCGAGCGGGCGGAGGGTGCGGTGGCCGAACTCTCTCTGGCCTACCGGATCGTGGATATCTGCACCGGCGACCTGGGGGGCGCGGCGGCCCGAACCTTTGATATCGAGGTCTACTCGCCGGGCACGGACCGTTGGTTGGAGTGTTCGTCCGTCTCCTGGTTCAGCGACTACCAGGCCCGGCGCGCCAATGTCCGCTATCGCCCCGCCGGCGGGCGGGGGACCCGGCTCGTGCACACTCTGAACGGCTCGGCGCTGGCGGTGCCCCGGGTCTGGGCGGCGCTCACCGAGACGTGGCGCCGGCCCGACGGCTCCATCGAGGTGCCGCCGCCGCTGAGGCCGTACATGCGCGGACTCGAGGTGATCCGGTGAGGTGGGCGGCGGTCGCCCTGGGCGTCGCCGGTTAGCGAGCCTCCGGAACCAGATGCGAGGGGACGGCGAAGAGGCTGCGATCCGGCACCTGCCGGCGATGATCGCGGCGCCGGAGGGGCTGCCCGATCTGGACGGCTCGGATCATCCGGTGCGGGAGGTGACCCGGTTGGTGGCCGGCGACGAGGCGTCCTGGACCCCCGCCACGGCGGCGGAGATCACCGAGCGGTTCGATGAGTTGGCACCCGACTGGGAGAACCGCCTGCGACCCGAGGAGTTCGTGGGCCTCCCTGACGCCTGTGAGCGCGGCCTCCTCGACCCGTCGGCGCTGTGCCTGGAGGTGGGCTCGGGCACGGGGTTCGGGACCGTGCACCTGGCTTCGCATTTCCGGACCACCATCGCCCTGGACATCTCGGCGGGCATGCTGGCTCTGGCACCGCCCGACCTGGCGCCCAGGGTGCGGGCGGACGGGGCGTCGCTGCCGCTGCCCGACGACTCGGTCGACGTCGTGGCGTTGATCAACATGCTCCTGTTTCCCTCCGAGGTGGACCGCGTGCTTCGCCCGGACGGGGCCGTGCTCTGGTTCAACACCCTCGGGGAGCGCACGCCCATCCATCTCCCGGCCGAGGAGGTGGCGGCGGCACTGCCGGGCCGCTGGAACGGGACTGCCAGCGAGGCGCTCTGGGCGACTTGGTGCGTGCTTCGCCGGGAGCGGGCGGGCGGCTGAGCGCCGCTCAGGCGGGAGCCTCGGGCGCCGAGCGCAGCCGCCGCCGCAACCGGAGCCAGACGATGAGGGCGACGACCACAGCGGCCAGGATCTCGAACAGCACCGCCCAGCGCAGCGGGTCGGACCAGTTGGCCACGCGCTCGGGGATGTCGGCGATGGTTCGGACGATCGGCAGCACGAACAGATCGAAGCGGTAGTAGGCACCCTCGACGGCCAGCCAGAGCACGCCAAAGGCCACCAGGGCGATCCGGGCGGCGCGCGGCTGCATGCTCGGCCGCAACGCCATCAGCACGATCCCGATCACGATGTAGCCCGCCGCCACCGCCAACCGGGCCGGATCCGCCGCGGACGCCCACGAACTCAATGCGGTCTGTGCGTCCAGTGAGAGGTCCACGAGGACGTTGGTCATCAGGTTGCCGCGCAGCACCTGGACCTCCCACCAGCCGTAGAGGGCCAGGAAGCCGCCGACGAGCACCAGGAAACCGCCCGAGATGCGGTTCACGTGCGGCAGGATGCGGCGCATCTTGGCGATCACTTCGGTCCGGGCGACCGCCATCGCCAGCGTCAGGACCATGATCACGGCGCACAGACCGCCGCCGTAGGCGAGGAACACCAGCAGCCCGTCGAAGAAGTCCCTGCTGGAGAAGGCGCTGACCACGGTTCCGAAGAACACCGGCATGGTGCACCCCAGCGAGACGATGGCGTACGACACGCCGAACAGGAAGATCGACGAGAGCCGACGACTCTCGCCTCCTCGCTGCATCCTCGGCAGCCGGAACTTGGGTTCGAAGCCTCGCAGCATGGCGATGCCGAGTGCGCCCATGACGATTCCCAGCACGAAGGTCACCCACGCCACCCGACTCTCGATGGCGCTGCGGCTGAGCACCGTCGAGGCGAGGGCGCCGATGGCGGCGAAGACCGCCATGAACCCGGCGCAGAGTGTCAGCCCCACACCGAGGCCCCGGAAGATGCTCTGGGCGGGGTTCAGCCGCTTGTCACCCTCGATGCCCAGGAAGTACGAGAGGTAGGCGGGCATCATGGCGAAGCCGCACGGGTTGAAGGCGGAGATGAACCCTGCTGAGAGCGCCAGGCTTGCCAGAGTGGTGAGGCTGACGGTGTTCACGGGGCGATTCTCTGCCGCACGGCGGTCACACGCCCAGGTGCTCGGCGATGAGCGCCCGCAGGTCCTGTGCCCGCAGCCGTGAGCTGATCACGTGCACAATCATGCCCTCCGGAGTCACGAGGGCGGTGGTCGGCATGCCGAACCCGCCGAACGCCTGGAAGATCGTGGAGTCCGGGTCCTCCGCCAGCGGGTAGGTCACGCCGGTTCTCTCCGCCAATTCCCTCGCCGCGCCCGGCTCGTCGCCGACGTTGAATCCCAGGAAAGCCACGTCTGGGGCCAGTTCGATGTGCACGGCCTCGAAGGCCGGCATCTCGGTGATGCAGGGCGGGCACCACGAGGCCCAGAAGTTGATCACCGCCGGCGTGCCGGCCAAATCGGCGAGCGTGCCCTCGGACCCGTCGAAGTAGTTGAATCGCACCTCGGGGACCGGCCGGTGGTCCCCGTCCGGGGCAGCCTCGACGGTCTCCGGGGCGGGCTCGACGGTCTCCGGGGCGGGCTCGACGGTCTCCTCGGTCTCCTCGGGCGGGGCAGCGTCTCCGCCGCAGGACACGGCCAGCAGCAGGGCGACGACGGCCCAGCCACCCACGATGCGACGCGTGCCGCGCGTGTGGTGCGGTCGGCGAACCCTGGCGGCGGGTTCCACGTCCTCAGGCCACCGAGAAGACCGTCTGACCGTCGCGCTGGGTGGCGGTCAGCTCGCCGAGCACGCGGAGGTGCTCGAGGTGGGCGAAGGTCTCGCTCTCGGCCATGTTGCCCCACGAGCGTTCGGAGAAGAGCCGCGTCATGTACTGCGGGACCGTTCCCGTGCCGAACTCCTCTGCGGTGCTCCGGATCGTGGTCAGCCGGTGCTCGTGGTGGCGCCGGATGGCCTTGGCCCTGCCGCTGAGATCCTCGAACGGGTGCCCGTGCGCCGGCAGCACCGCCGTCACGCCGTCGATCTCGCCCATGCGAAGCAGCGAATCGAAGAAGCGGGCCAGAGGATCGGGGTGCGGGGAGAGGCCGCTGATGTGGGGGGTGATCGTCGGCAGGACGTGGTCGCCCGAGAGCAGGATGCCGTAGGTGGGGTCGAAGAGGCAGAGGTGGTCCTCTGTGTGCCCGGGAGTGTGGAGGCAGAGCCATTCACGGCGGGCCAGCCGCACCACCTGGGCGTCGACCACGGTGCGTGTGGGGCGCGGCGTGGCGAACCAGCGAGGATCGTCGCGGGCGATCTCCTCCCAGGTGCGCCATTCCTTCTCCGGCAGTGGCTCGCGTTCGGTGCCCCAGGGGTTTCTCCGCAGCGATAGCCAGGGAGGGCGCCGGGCATCGCCGCTCTCCTCCTCGCCAGCCGGGAGTTCGAGAGGCTCGGCGACCTCGGTCGACTCCCAGACCGGCCGGAACGACTCGTGGGTCAGGATCTCGGCCCCCGCGAGGGATCGCAGCCGCTCGGCCCCGCCGAAATGATCGAAGTGGGAGTGGGTGATGACGGCGGTGTGCACGTTCTCGATGCCGTACCCGGCCGACCGCAGCCGCTGCTCGAGCGCCGTGAATGAGGCCGGGCCGGGAAGGCCGGGGTCCACGACCGCCACGCCCCGTTCATCCTCTAGGAAGTAGCAGTTGACGTGACCGATGCCGGGCAGGTTCACCGGCAACTGGGAGCGGAGAACGCCGGGTGCGATCTCGGTGATCTCGGCTTGGGCGGGTTCCCGTTCCTGGCGAGGCGGTCGTGGCGGTGGCTGCTCGTCCGGTTCCGCATCGCTCACCGGGTCAACCTATCGCCGCTGCGAAGGACTCGAACAGCGCCTATTCCGATGTTTGAACCGGTGCGAAGACAGTGTTTCGCCAGTAGCGCAATTCCTCGATGCTCTCCAGGATGTCGTCGAGCGCCCGGTGTCCCTTGCGCTTCGCCGGCCGCTTCTTGGCGGCGGTGGGATACCAGCGCGCGGCCAATTCCTGGAGCGAGGAGACGTCCACGACGTGGTAGTGGAGGAGGTTCTCGATCTCCGGCAGCCAGCGATTCAGGAACCGCCGGTCCATACCGATGGAGTTGCCGCAGATCGGGACCTTGCCGGGCTCGGGGATGTGCCGGCGGATGAAGTCCAGGGTCTGCTGCTCGGCCTCGGCGAGGCTCAGCGTCGAGCGTCGCACCTCGTCGGTCAGCCCGCTGTCGTGGTGCATCTTGCTGACGACGTCGCCCATCAGGCCCAGCACCTCGGGGGGCTGGTGGATCACCAGCTGGAGTCCGTCACCGACCGGGTTGAGGTCGTCGTCGGTAACGACCGTGGCGATCTCCAGGACGTGGTCGCGGTCGGCGTCGAGGCCGGTCATCTCCAGATCGATCCACACGAGCACGGGCCGGATGCTAGCGAGGCGAGGGGGCCTCGAATCGTCGTCGGCCGTCCGGCTCGGCCGGCCACCTGGATTCGCGGGTCGCCCGGCTCAGCGGGTGACCTGGGCGAAACCTGGGGACGGGGGCGCCTGCTCTGGGGGACCAGACTTGACATCTTCGGGATCCCACCGGGAAACGGGGCGAGCAGGTCCGCCTGTCGCAGTGGCGTTCTATGGTCCCGCCATGGCTCTCACGATCCCCTTTCCGCACCCCGACGGCGGGGAGGTTGCAGTTCTCATCCAGCGCCTAGAGGCCGACCTGCCGCTGCCCGCATACGCGCGGCCCGGGGACGCCGGTCTGGATCTGCGAGCCGCGGCGGGTGCCGAGCTGCCCGCCGGGGGAGGCCGGGCGCTCGTCCCGACGGGGATCGCAGTCGCCATTCCCACCGGGTTCGCCGGTTTCGTCCAGCCGCGCAGCGGTCTGGCCCGCGATCACGGCGTGACCTGCCTCAACACGCCCGGTCTCATCGACAGCGGCTACCGCGGCGAGTTGAAGGTGCTGCTCGTCAACACCGATCCCGGCAAGCCGTTCACCGTGCAGCGGGGGGAACGGATTGCCCAACTGGTGATCCAGCCGGTGACGGTCGCCGAGTTGCGCGAGGTCGACGAGTTGCCTCCCTCGGAGCGGGGCAGCGGGGGATTCGGCTCGACCGGTCGCTGAGCGCGCCGAGCCCGGCGGTGCGCCAGGCCCGCCGGCGCGTCAGGCAGGCCGGTTCGTCAGGCACGCCGGTGCGCCGCCGATCAGTTGTGCGACGCTCGCCCGCCAGTCCCGCGTCGGCTCCCGGCGCCGTCCTGATTGAAGTTCAGGACGGCGCTCTCGAGGAATGACCCGCCGGGTTGCCAGCGCCCCGGCCGCCGGAGTTCCACCGTGGTGATGACCGAATCGGTCCCGAGGTCGAAGTGAACGAGGAGGCGATCGCGGGGGCGCGCCCGGGTCAGGCCGGCGCCGAGGAGGTCGGCGGTCGCCGCCGCCAGGCGTGCGCCCAGCGCCTCGCCGCCGGCCCGGTGCTGCAGCAGCCCGACGGCCGCGGCGCTGGCGAGAGGGACCGAAGCCGGCTCGGGTGGCAGGCTGAGACTGATGCGGTCGAGTGCCGCAGCGCGACTCGGCGTTCTACGCACAGCCTTCCAGCCCCACGATCTCGGTTCGCCCCGCCCGGAAGCGGATGACCTCCCCGCCGGAGATGTCGAAGGCGATGCGGAACGCGGCATCGTTCGGGTCGGTCGGGACGAACGTGGCGAGGATCCATCCGGCCAGGTATGGATGCTCCTCCACAATGAGTTTGTCTCCCAGGCTCGAACGGAGTTCGCCGAGGTGGGTGCCCACCCCCAGCCCGGACGGCGTGCGCAGCAGGGGGGTGTCGATGTCGACGCGTTCAACGGTCCCGTGGTACACCCACAAGGCCACGCCGGGAGGCCCGTTGGCCGGGGTGATCACGTAACAGTCCGCCCCACCCTCCGGTATTCCCGCCCAGACCGTGCCGACCCGCTCGGCGGCCTCTTCGGGGGACATGCCGAAGAACACCGCGCCGAGACCCACCGTCGAGACCTTTGACCGCTCATCGAAAGCGGTTTCGGCGGCGTTGGGCGTTCCGGTGGTGGGCGCCGGCGTTTCCTCACCCGCGCCGGCGCCGTCGTTCCCCGATTCAGCGTCCTCAGCCGGATCCACGGTGGTGGTGTCGCCGGCCGGCTCGGAGGCCTGGTCGCCGGCCGGCTCGGAGGCCTGGTCGCCGCCCGCCGGCTGCGCTGTCGCGGACCCCTGCTCGCCGGCCACCGTCGTGGTGGGAGGTTCGACTTCGGCGGCGTCACCGGGCGTCCCGCCCTCCGGGACGTCCCCGCCGGCCTGAGCTTCGGCTGCCTCGGGCTCCGTCGCGTCCGTGGTGCCGTCGCCGACGGGGATCTCCTGCTCCTGCGCCTGCTCGGCGGCACCCGGAGCCGGCGCGCCGCTGTCCGGCTCGCCTCCGGCGCCGGCGGTCGTGGTCGTCCCGCTCGCGGGGCCCCGCAGAGCGGCCGCGTCGGGAGACTCCGAACTGATTGTGCAGGCGGCAGCCAGTACGGCCGGCATGAGCAGCGCCACAACAACGGCTGCTGGGCCGCCCCATGCTCGCAAAGGTGCCACATTGCCAGATTACGGCGACCCACCTGGCGTCTGGCGCACCCTGAACAGGTTCGGGCTCCGCCGTGCCCCCGGTGGGATTCGAACCCACGATCTGCGGATTAAAAGTCCGATGCCTTGCCGGGCTTGGCTACGGGGGCGTCCCGATTATCGCAGTTGAGCGCCCCGGCGCGGCACGTCCCGAGCGCCGAAGGCGCGGATTTGCTCGGCCGAGCGCCGAAGGCGCGGAATTGGTCGGCGCCGCGCCGCGGATTCCGCGAGCCGATTACCCGCGGGCCGGACCGACTCAGGATCTCGGCGGCGGACGGCCGGCTTCGACGGCCTCGGAGCTGTGCCGGTCGGCATCGCCGACGGTGACCGGCACGCCGACACACACCGCGCCGTCGTCGACGGTCACCCAGCGCCCGGAGAGGTTGGGCATCCTGACCATTTCCAGGCCGGCACGCACGGTCAGGCTACTGATGACCCCGCCGTGGGTGACGACCAGCACCTCCGATGCGCCCCTGCGGTCCGCCAGCAGGGCGATGTCGGACAGGGCGGCGTCCGCCCGCGCCACGAGTTGGTCGTCCGCTTCGTAATCGGCGGGGCGCCGGCCGCTGCCCAGATAGCCCGGCCAGCCCTGCTCGATCTCGTCGCGGGTCAGGCCCTGCCACGGTCCCGCGTTTCGTTCGCGCAGGCGCGGCTCGATGTGGATCTCGTCGATCCCGGCACCCGTGGCGATGATCTCGGCTGACTGGCGGGCGCGGGAGAGGTCCGAGCACACCAGCATCTCGAATGTCGCCATCAGCGGTCCGGCCTCGGCGGCGTGGCGCCGCCCGCGGTCGGTCAGCGGCGTGTCCGCCTGGCCCTGCCAGCGCCCCTGGGCGTTCCATTCACTCTCGGCGTGTCGTAGCAGCAGGAGTCGGGCCACGAGTGGCGACGATACCGCCGGACGCCGGTCAACGACTGTGCCAGTGGCAGCGGTCACTCCTACGCTCATGGTGTGCCCACTCTGCGTCTCTTCGCCTCCGTGCGTCAGGCTGCCGGCGTCAGCGCCGTGGAGCTCAGCGGAGCGACGGTCGCCGAGGTGCTCGAGGCGGCCACGGCGCGCTTCGGTCCGGCGTTCGAGGAGCAGCTGCGCTCCTGTCGAATCTGGCGCAACGGGGAGCCCGCCGACCTGGCGGAGGCAGTCGCCGCCGGCGACGAGATTGCCGCACTGCCGCCCGTGTCCGGCGGGGCCGGCCGCACGGGTCACGTTGCGGTCGTCTCGCTGCACACCTCCCCGCTGGTCCAGCCGGGAGCCGGCGACAGCGGCGGCATGAACGTGTATGTGCGGGAGCTCTCCGCGGCTCTGGCTCATCGCCGGCTGGAATGCTCGGTGTACGTGCGCCGTTTCCGGGACGACCTGCCCCCGGAGATCCACGTGGAGCCCGGCGTGCGGGTGGTGCACATCCCCGCGGGGCCACCCGACCTGCCGAAGGAGGCTCTTGCCGGCACGCTCGACGCCTTCACAGAGGGTGTCCTCGCCGACATTGGTCGGAGCGGAGGTGTGGATGCCATCCACGCGCACTACTGGCTGTCGGGGGTTGCCGGCCACCGAATGAAACACGCTCTCGACCGGCCGCTCGTGACGACGTTCCACACTCTCGGCCGCGTCAAGGAGGGGCTCGGCGAGACGGAGTCGGCTCATCGCGCCGATGCCGAGGAGATGGTGGTGGCCTGCTCGGATGTGGTCTGCGCCGCCGGGCCGGCGGAGACGGACCATCTGGTGGAGCTGTACGGCGCGCCCGCCGACCGGGTGCAGATCGTGGCGCCGGGGGTGGAGCACGCCCTGTTCTCGCCCGGCGATCCCGAGGGTGCCCGGGCGGCCCTGGGCCTGGGCCGCGAGCCGGTCCTGCTGTTCGTGGGCCGGATCCAACCCCTGAAGGGCCTGGATCTGGCGGTGCAGACGCTGGGTTCGCTCGGCGGGGATCTGGGGGATACCCGGCTGCTCGTCGTGGGCGGCCCGAGCGGCGCACAGGGCCACGCCGAACTTGCACGGGTCCGCCGCCTCGTCGGCTCCGCCGGCCTGGCCGACCGGGTGCGCTTCGTGGCTCCCCAACCGCACCACCGTCTCGCCACCTACTACCGGGCTGCCGATGTGGTCCTGGTGCCGAGCCGGAGTGAGACGTTCGGGCTCGTGGCGCTGGAGGCAGCCGCCTGCGGCGCACCCGTGGTGGCAGCAGCGGTCGGCGGTCTCAGGACGCTCGTACGTCACGGTCGCACCGGCTACCTCGTGTCCGACCGTGATCCCCGGTTGTGGGCTGAACGCGTGGAGGAGATCCTGGAGGACCGACTCACGGCCGCGGCGATGGCGCTCGAAGCGGCCGCCGTCGCCAGGGACTACTCCTGGGACGCCACCGCCGGGCTGCTCGCCGGCTGCTACGACCAGCTGCGCCAGCGCCGGCTCGTGGAGTGCCTGGCCTGATGACTCGCCGGCCGGCGACGCCGTCCGAACTCGACGAGATCGAACGACGGATAGACGCCTGGGCCGCTCGCCAGCTGGCCGCCGACACCTGCGTCGCTTCGGTAGAGCGGGCCGAGCCACCCCTGCGGCGCTGGTACGTTCGGCTGCTCGGCGAGGAGAAGTCCGTCTTCTCCGTCTGGTTGACACTGCAGCAGCGCTCGCTGCACTTCGAGACCTATTTCGTGCCGGCCCCCGAGGAGAACCACGCCCGGCTCTACGAGTACTGTCTGCGTCACAATCTGAAGCTGCGCGGCGCCCGCTTCGCCATCGGGGCGGAGGACGCCGTGTTCCTGCTCGGCGAGGTCGCGGCCGGCGATGTCGACGACGGCGAGCTCGATCGCATCCTGGGCACCGTCTACGAAGCCACCGAGCGGCATTTCCGACCGGCGATGCGCATTGGCTACGCCAGCCGGTTCCGCGGCTGACGGGAGGTCGGTGGCTGGCTCATAGATAGCATTGAAACATAATAAAAATAGCTAAACTAGTTGACATATACATGATCTTTCAATATGTTTCATTCTGCCACCACAGAAGGGGGTGCCCGGGCCGGCTCTCTCGGGGAAGCGACCGGTCCGGCGCCCCTTTTCGACGGGAGGGACCCGGGGGCCGGGCTAGGGTGCGGACGTGGGGCTCCGGCTGCAATTCATCGGCGGCGGCAAGATGGGCGAGGCGCTCCTCGGCGGCCTCATCGCCGAGGGCTGGGCCCAACCCGACGAACTGGCGGTGATCGAGACGCTGGCGGAGCGGCGCCGTGAACTGTCCAGCCGCTACCCGCGGACACTGGTGAGCGAGGCGCCGCAGGCGGGTGTCGACGCCGTACTCGCCGTCAAGCCCAACGACATCGAAGCTGCCGCCGGCGCTCTCGGGGCAATGGGGCCGCCCCGCGTGCTGTCGATCGCCGCCGGTGTGCGGACGGCCTCGCTGGAGCGCCGGCTGGGTGCCGGGACGCGGGTGGTTCGCGCCATGCCCAACACGCCCGCGCTGGTGGGTTCCGGCGCCTCGGCGGTGGCCCCCGGTGTCTCCGCCTCCGAAGACGACGTGAGCTGGGCCGTCGACGTGCTCAGCAGCGTGGGTGCCGTGCAGGTCACCACCGAGGTGCAACTCGACGCGGTCACGGGTCTGTCAGGCTCGGGTCCGGCATACGTGTTCCTTGTGGCCGAGGCACTCATAGCCGCGGGTGTGGCTGAGGGACTGGCCCCCGAGGTCGCCGACGGTCTGGTGCGGGAGACAATCAGGGGCGCCGGCGAGTTGCTCGTACGAGCCGATCGTGAACCGGCGGCGCTGCGGGCCGACGTCACCTCACCTGGAGGCACCACCGCGGAGGGGATCAGAGTCCTGGAGCAGGAGGGCGTCCGGGGAGCCTTTGCAGCTGCGGTGGCGGCCGCCACCCGGCGGTCGGTGGAGTTGGGCGGATCCTGAGCCGTCCCGCTCGCGCTGCCCCTGCCGGCGCTGGGGTCACTGTGGCGCAAGCGTGGCCTGTTCGACTTGTTCAGGGTGTTGCGCCTGCGTACTGTGTGGTCCGCGGAGTAGGGGGAGACATGGACAACGAACAACAGAGGCCCCGGTTCATGACCGTGGCAGAGGTGGCGGAGTTGGTGCGCGTCTCGACGATGACGGTGTATCGACTCATCAAGGCCGGCGATCTTCCGGCCGTCCGGTTCGGCAAGTCGTACCGGATCGACGAGGCCGACGTGGACGCCTACCTGGCGGACCGCTATACCAGAGCCGTCTGACGCCCTGCGCTACCGCACGGTCTCTTTTCTCTCCGACTATGGGCTGACCGACGAGTTCGTCGGCGTCGTCAAGTCGGTCATCTGGTCGATCGCGCCCGACGTCCGGATCATCGACATCAGCCACGACGTCGGCCGTTACGACATCCGTGGCGGCGGCCTCACCCTGGCGAGAGCGGCGCAGTACCTGAATCCCGGTGTGGTTCTGGCGGTGGTCGACCCCACCGTCGGCACCAACCGCCGGCCCATCGCCGTGGAGGTGGGCGGTGGCTCGTCGGTCCTGGTGGGTCCCGACAACGGGTTGCTGGCACCGGCCGTCGGACTCGTGGGCGGTGCCTCCCGCGCTGTGGAATTGTGCAACGAGCGGTACCGCCTCGCGGGGACGGCCCGCACTTTCGACGGCCGCGACGTCTTCGGACCCGCCGCCGGTCACCTGGCCCTCGGTGTGCCGCTCACCGAGTTGGGTCCCGAACTCGATCCCGCAGGGCTGATGCCGGGCATCGTCGCCAACGCAGCAGTGCATCCCGACCGTGTCGAGGCGGAGGTCATTTGGGTCGACCACTACGGCAACGCGCAGTTGAACGTGGACCCCGAAGATCTGGCGCACCTGGGCGACTCGCTGAGACTGCGGACGGCCGATGACAGCCGCGCGGCGCGGCGGGCCGCCACCTACGCCGCCATCGGGGCGGGCGAGGTCGGTCTGGTGGTGGACTCCTACGGCCTCGTCTCCCTCGCCCAGGATCGCCGCAACTGCGCCGCCGAACTCTCTCTCGAGCCGGGTTCGGCGGTGACGCTCAGCCGTCTCGAGGAATCGGGGGACGCCGGGGACCGCAGGAGCGCGGCGGCAGGAGGCGCCGGTACCGTGTCGGTGCGTTTGGGCGGCCGGACCGGAGGCGGGGAATGAGACACGGCACCACCATCGTGATCGCCGTCCTGCTCGTCGCCGTGCTCGTGGCCGGTGTCCTGCAGATCTTCTTCCTGGCGCGCTGAGGGCCACCGACACTTTGTGAATTAGAGAAGTCTCACTAGCCTCACGGCATGCGCGCGGGAGACCCGGGGGCCGACGGCTACAACTCGATCCCTGCTGCGGCCGTGGCCCGGCTGCCCGTCTACCGGCGAGTTCTCCTGGAGTTGCTGTCCACCCGGACCACGACGGTCTCCTCGACCCGCCTGGCGACCCTTGCCGGCGTGAATGCCGCCAAGGTGCGCAAGGATCTCTCCTACCTGGGCTCCTTCGGTATCCGTGGCGTGGGCTACAACGTCGAGCATCTGCTCTACGAGGTGAGCAGGGAACTGGGTCTGACCCATGACTGGCCCGTGCTCATCGCCGGTCTCGGCAACCTCGGTTCGGCGCTGGCCAACTACGGAGGATTCCAGGATCGAGGCTTTCCCGTGCGGGCGCTGGTGGACACCGATCCGGACAAGGTCGGCCGGCAGGTCGCGGGCGTGCCGGTGGGGCACCTCGACGAATTGGAGAGGATCGTGGCGGAGAGCGGGATCGCGATCGGGATCGTGGCCACTCCCGCCGGGGCCGCACAGGACGTGGTTGACCGCATGGTGGCCGTCGGCATCGGCTCGATCCTCAACTTCGCTCCGGTCGTCGTGAAAACCGCCGATGGTGTCAGCGTGCGCAACGTGGACCTGGCCGTCGAACTGCAGGTGCTCAGCTTCTACCAGCGCCGCCACGTCCCGGGCGGCCTGGAGGATCTCCTCGAGCCTGGGCTCTCCCCGGGGCGGGTCTCGCAAACCGGTCGCTAGATTTAGCGCGTGTCCGTTCTCGCCATCGGCCTGAATCACCGCACGGCGCCGCTGGAGCTGCTGGAACGCCTCAGCGCCCCGCACGCCAATCTGCCCAGGACCCTTGCCGGTCTCGACGAGTTGCCGAATGTGGACGAGACCGTCGTGCTGACGACATGCAACCGGCTCGAGGTGTACGCCTGGGCCGAGCAGTTCCACTCGGCGTACGAGCACATCTACGACCACCTCGCCGAGCAGGCCTCCGTGGCCGTCACCGACATGGGAGGGTCGGTCTACTCGCTGTACGGCGCCGAAGCCGTGCGGCATCTGTACGGCGTGGTGAGTGGGCTGGACTCGGTCGTCGTGGGCGAGGCGGAGATCCAGGGTCAGGTCAAACGGGCCTGGCAGACCGCTGAAGCGGCGGGAACCGCCGGCGGCAAC
Organism: bacterium; assembly: GCA_028824415.1. Classification (GTDB taxonomy): domain Bacteria; phylum Actinomycetota; class Acidimicrobiia; order Acidimicrobiales; family CATQHL01; genus VXNF01. The sequence continues at coordinate 33,426 of JAPPDX010000024.1, forward strand.
CTGAACCCCCTCTTCCGGCAGGCGCTGGGAGTCGGCCGGAGGGTCCGGGCCGAAACACACCTGGGGCGTGTGCTGACCTCGGTGTCCGAGGCGGCAGTGGCCCTGGCGTCTGAACACCTCGGAGGATTCGGCGGTCGGCGCATCGCGGTGCTGGGTGCCGGGGAGATGGGCGGCGGGATGGCCAAGGCCATCGCCCCGGTTCGCGACGCAGAGTTGATTCTGGCAAGCCGCTCATGGCAGCGGGCGCAGGAGTTGGCACTCATGCTGGGGGCGCGCGCCGTCCACCTCGACGAGCTGGCGGGCGAACTCGTGTCCGCCGACGTCCTGTTCACCTCGACGGCGGCCACCTCGCTGGTCATGGACTTCGATGACCTGGGGAAGGTGGTGGCTGAGCGAGGCGGGCGAGAGTTACTCGTCGTGGACATCGCCGTGCCTCGCGACGTGGACCCTGCTGCGGCCGCGCTCGATGGTCTGAGGCTCTGCGACATGTCAGACGTGCGGTCGTTCGCCGCCGCCAACGGCGGCCACTCAGAAGCGGACGTCCGCAGAGCCTGGGCAATCGTCTCCGCCGAGGCGGAGCGCCACGGCGATCAGGTGGCGGAGCGCGACATGGCGCCCCTCATCAGTGAATTCCGGCGGCGCATCTGTGACATCTCACAGGCGGAGTTCGAACGCTTCGACGCCCGTCTTGCCTCTTTGGACGCCGGGCAGCGCCGGACGGTCGAGGCGCTGGTGCACGGGATCGTCAACAAGGTCCTGCACGAGCCCACCGTGCGCCTGAAGGAAGCCGCCCCCGACGGTGGGAGCGAGCAGCTGGCCGGTGCCCTCCGCGAGCTCTTCGACATCTGAACGTCTCTCCTCCGGGCTGCCGGCACCGGACTCATCGCGGCGGCTGCGGGTGGCAACCCGCTCCAGCCCGCTGGCTCGCTGGCAGGCCGCAGCCGTGGGCCGGATGCTGTCGGCCCTCTACCCGAGACTGGTCACGGAGGCTGTGCCGATCCGGACCGAGGGCGACCGCTTGGCCGAGGCTCCCCTGGCGGACATCGGCGGCAAGGGGGTCTTCGTTCGGGCGTTGCAGGCAGCAGTGCTCGACGGGCGGGCCGACGTGGCGGTGCACTCGGCCAAAGACCTGCCGGCGCTGACGCCCGAAGGGCTCTGCATCGCCGCAATCCCCCCGCGGGGCGAGGTGCGCGATGTGCTCGTCGGCGCTCGTCTGGCCGACCTGCCGCCCGGTGCCGTCGTCGCCACCGGCTCGGCGCGCCGGCGTGTGCAGTTGGCTGCCCAGCGGCCGGACCTGCGGTTCGCCGACCTTCGCGGCAACATCGACACGCGCCTGGCCAAGGCGGAAGGCTTCGATGCCATCGTCGTGGCGCTCGTCGCCCTCGAGCGCCTGGGCCGGACGCCGGCGGTCACCGACGTCCTCGACATCGATCTGATGGTGCCGCAGGTCGGTCAGGGTGCCCTGGCGGTGGAGTGCCGGGCCGAGGACGCCGAACTCCGGACGCTGCTGGGTGCGATCGAAGACCCGGTGGCGCGTCGCTGCGTCGCCGCCGAGCGGGCCTTCCTGGCCGCCCTGGGAGGCGACTGCAGCGTGCCGGCGGGCGCCCACGCCAACCTTGCCGGCGGTGCGGTTGCTCTGCGCGGCGTGCTGGCGCCCGCCGAGGGGGAGCCGTTGCGGCGCGCCACGGTGCGGGGTGGAGAGGGCGAACAGGCCGGGCGAGAACTGGCCGAGACCCTGCTGGGGGGCGATCCGACACGGTCATCGGGCCGGGGAACACCGGAGCGCGGCGGCGATGCGTGAACCGCGGACCCTGATGGGGCGACGGATCCTGGTCGTCAGGCCCGCCGCGCAGGGGCTCGCCAGCGCCGAGGTTCTGCGGGCGGCGGGGGCCGAGCCCGTCCTCGCACCTCTCATCGAGTTGTTGCCGCCGACCGACGGGGGCATCGCGCTCGCCGCCGCGGTGCGACGTCTGGCCGGCTACGACTGGCTCGTCCTCACCTCTGCGAACGGTGTGCGGCGATTCGCCGAGGCTCTGAGCGGCGACGACCTGCCGGGGGGTCTGCGGATCGCTGCCATCGGTCCCGCCACGGCTGCGGAGCTGGGCGAGATGGGCGCAGAGGTCTCGCTGCTGCCCGAGCGTTTCGTGGCCGAGGCGCTGGTGGACGCCTTCCCGCCTTCCGGCGAGCCCGCCGGCGCCGGCCGGGTTCTGGTTGTCCGGGCCGAGGTTGCTCGCGACGTGCTGCCTGCCGGGTTGCGGGCCAAGGGTTGGTCGGTCGATGTCGTGGCCGCCTACCGGGCCCGGCCGCGTGTCCTGGCTGAACCCGAGCGCGCCGCGGTGGCCACCTGCGACACCGTGATCTTCACGTCGCCCTCGGTCGTCGAGGCGTTCTGTGACCAGCCCGAGCCGCTGTCGGTGCCCCAGACGGTCGCAGCCATCGGGCCGGTCACGGCCTCAGCCGCCCGGCGCCGGAACCTGACCGTTCACATCGAGGCCACCGAGTACACCGTCGAGGGCCTGGTCGCCGCCCTCGTCGCCCACGCCGGCTGAGACCGTCAGGACCCGTCTGCGCCGTGCCGGCCCGGCAGATCGTGGAGTGCCGTTCGTAGACTCGGTCTCCGTGCCCTTCCCCACCCAGCGTCCCCGCCGCCTGCGCCGCACCGAAGCGCTCCGCAGGCTCGTGGCGGAGACGGCTCTCCGCACCGACGACCTTGTGGCGCCGCTGTTCGTGCGTGAGGGGATCGACGAACCGCAGCCCGTGCCGTCCTTGCCGGGGGTCGTGCAGCACACGGTCGCGTCGCTGCGCACCGAGGTTGGGCGCCTGCGCGACCTGGGTGTGCCGGCGGTGATCCTCTTCGGCGTGCCGGCCCGCAAGGACGCCGAAGGGTCGGAGGCGTGGAACGCCGACGGCATCGTGCAGGTTGCTCTGCGGGGACTGCGCGACGAGATGGGCGAGGACGTCGTGCTGATGGCCGACCTCTGTGTCGACGAGTACACCGACCACGGGCACTGCGGAATCCTCGCTGCCGGCGGGTCGGTGGACAACGACGCCACGCTCGCCATCTACCAGCGGGCCGCCGTGGCTCAGGCCACCGCCGGCGCCCACGTGTGCGCGCCCAGCGGGATGATGGACGGCCAGGTTGCGTCGATCCGCAGTGCCCTCGACGGCGCCGGGCACCCGGACGTGGCCATCCTGGCCTACGCCGCCAAGTACGCCTCGGCGCTGTACGGGCCGTTCCGGGACGCCGTGGACGTGACCATCCGCAGCGGCGACCGCAAGGGTTACCAGCAGGACTGGCGCAACAGCCGGGAGGCACTCGTCGAGGTGCTGGCCGACGTGGCCGAAGGGGCCGACATGGTCATGGTCAAGCCGGCGGTCACCTACCTCGACGTGATTGCCCGCACCCGTGCCGCGGTGAACGTGCCGCTCGGCGCGTACCACGTCTCCGGCGAGTACGCCATGATCGCAGCCGCCGCCGAACGTGGCTGGATCGACGGGCCGGCGGTTGCACTCGAACAGTTGACCGCCGTCAAGCGAGCCGGCGCCGACTTCATCCTCACCTACTTCGCCGCGGAGCTGGCCGAGGCGCTCGGTGGCTGAGCCAACCGAGGACACCCCCGGCGACACCCTCGCCGGCAACGCCGCACTGTTCGAACGCGCCTGCGCGGTGCTCCCTGGCGGGGTCAACTCGCCCGTGCGGGCGTTCGGCTCGGTCGGCGGCACTCCCTACTTCGTCGCCCGGGGGCACGGAGCCCACGTCTGGGACGCCGAGGGCAATCGCTACATCGACTACGTCCAGAGTTACGGCCCCGGCATCCTGGGCCACGCGCCGCCGCCGGTCATCGCTGCCGTCGCCGCGGCGGCCGCCGCCGGCACCAGCTACGGCGCCCCGACCGAGCGGGAGGTGCGCCTCGCCGAGGAGATGTGTGCCCGCATCCCGGGACTCGAGATGTTGCGGCTGGTCTCCAGCGGCACCGAGGCGGCCATGTCGGCGGTGCGCCTGGCGCGCGGCGCCACCGGCCGGAACAAGATCATCAAGTTCGCCGGCTGCTATCACGGCCACTCGGACTCGCTGCTGGCGGCCGGTGGCAGCGGCGTGGCCAACCAGGGCCTCAGCGGCTGCGACGGCGTGACACCGGGAGCCGTGGCCGACACCGTGGTCGCCCCCTACAACGTGGTGCCCGACATCGACGACGCCACCGCGGCGGTGCTGGTGGAGCCGGTGGCGGCCAACATGGGTCTGGTGGCGCCGACGCCGGGCTTCCTGGAGGGCCTGCGGGCGGCATGCGACGGCACCGGGGCCCTGCTCGTCTTCGACGAGGTGATCACCGGCTTCCGGCTGGCCCGCGGCGGCGCCACGGAGTTCTACGGCATCCGCCCTGACCTGTGGTGCTTCGGCAAGGTCATCGGCGGGGGCCTGCCGGTGGGCGCCTTCGGCGGCAGTCGCGAAACCATGGGCCATCTGGCCCCGCTCGGCGGCGTCTACCAGGCCGGCACCCTCTCGGGGAATCCACTGGCGACCGCCGCCGGGCTGGCGACCCTCGAGGCGCTCGGCCCCGACGCCTACGACCGCCTCGAGACGGTCGCCGTGCGGTTGGCGGCCGGCCTGGAGGATGCCTTCAGCGCCGCGGGAGTGGCAGCGGTGGTGCCGCGTGTCGGCTCGCTGCTGGGCCTCTTCTTCGGCGCCGAGACGCCCCGGAACTTCGACGAGGCCAGCGCCTCAGTGGCGAGCGGCCTGTACGCGCCGTTCTTCCAGGCCATGCTCCGCCGCGGTGTGGCCCTCGCCCCCGGCCCCTACGAGGCCATCTTCGTCAGCCTGGCCCACAGCGACGCCGACATCGACGAAACAATCGAGGCCGCCACCGAAGCCGCCGCCGAACTGGCCTAACCCCGGTGGGTCTCGATCAGGGAGACTCCCGAGATCCGGCCACCATGGGCTCGCTGGCCTCCCACAAGCGGGCCCCGTTGGCCGGATCAGCCGCGTCGGGCGAGACCTGCCGCCTGTGCATCATGTGCAGGTACATGCCGGTGGAGTTTCCGGCCTGCTCGGCGCAGCAGAGGTGGAGGACCGGTCCGATTGCCTCCTCGGGCTTCTGGAAGAAGCGCCGCAGCCAGGCGTTGAATACCGGTCTCAGGAGTCTGGGAGCGTCCTTGACGATGTTCGTGGCGACGCCGCCCGGGCACAGCGCATGCACCGCCACGCCGACGCTCTCGCCGGGGTTCAGCCGGCGGGAGAGCTCGGTGGCGAAGGTGCAGAGGACCAGCTTGCTCCCGGCGTAGCACTGCATGCTCTGCGACATCCCGTGCTTTGTGTATGCCCCGAAGCGATCGAAATCGATGGGTGGAGCGGACCGGTGCGAGTCCGATGAGACGAAGACGATCCGCGGCGTCTCGCCGGGCCGGCTCGACGGGCAGATGACACCGTCGGTCAGCCACCGGTCGATCATCACCCGGTTCGCCAGAAAGTGGACCGCGAACATGACCTCGTATCCCTGCGGTGTCTTCTGCGACCGGCGCGACATGCAGCCGGCGTTCAGGAGCGCGACGTCGATGCGGATGCCCCGTCGCTGCAGTTCGTCACAGCAGCGATGCACAGAGCGCAGATCGGAGAGATCCACCTCCACCAACTTCACGGAGTCGGATCCGGAGAGTCGCCTGATCTCGTCTTCGATCCCGGCGTGACCTGGCCGGCAAGCCAGGATCATGTCCCCACCGCGCCTCGCCAGTTCGATCGCCGCGGCTCTGCCCAGTCCGCTGTTGGCCCCCGTGATCAGGCAGGTCCTGCCGTCGATCCGGACGTCTTCAGCGGGCGGACTGATACCCGGGGTCTTCAGATCCCTGAGGTCGTGGATGGCCTTGGTCATCGCGTCGACCACGTTGCCGCGGCGGCTCTTCGGAGATTTTCGTGTCATGGTGCTCGGTGCCTCCGGAACCGACCGCCGGCGCGGTGGCGGCCTGGTGCGAGCCTGTTCGAACGGGCCCGACTTCGAGCGGGCCCTATTCCGAACGGGCCCTATTCGATCGGGATCGCATGCTTCTCCCGGTACGAGGAGAAGGCCTTGTCCACCATCTGCTCGCTCAGTCCGAAGTCACTCAGCCGGTAGACGTGCTTGCCGAAGCGGTCCTTCGGATTCTCCTGGAGGCAGCGAGTGGCTGTGAGTTCGGCGACGTCGTCGAAGGCGATTCCCGCGGTGGTGCAGATCCGCCGCAATTCGACGATCGGATCCCTGGTCAGGTCGTAGTACGAGACGTCGACGAATCGGCGGTCTCCTGCATCCTCCCGGGCCTGTGCCGACCGTTGAACCATCCTGCGCGTCTTCCGGAACCAGTGTTCCCCGATCTCGAACGGGTCGACGCAGTCGCTGAACATGCCGCGGGCATGGGCCACGAGGCTGCAGAACGAGGCGACCGTCTTCCGGGGATCGCGATGGGTCTGCACGATCGTGGCCTCGGGGAACACGGTCTTGAATGCGTCGAGGTGCTCCATGTGTTGCGGGGTCTTGAGCACCCAGGTCCGGCCGGGGCGCTGCCAGCAGAGCACCTTCAGGACCCGTTTGAAGTACTCGTAGGTCCATGTGTGATCCTCACCCTCGAGCCAGCGGGAATAGCTCGGCACGTGCATGGTGGCCTCCGCCGACTGGCTCATGAAGGTCAGATCCATCAGCAGGACCTCCTCCTCCGGCTGGTCGTGGTCGATCGGATGGATCACCGTGAACTCGGGCGCCAGGTAGGAGAAGGCCCGCTTGGCGAGGACCGCACGCCTCGCACGGGCTCTCTCCCCGCGTTCGACGTCGTCGAGATCGGGCACCGGGTTCAGGACTTCGGGTCCTGAGATGCTTCGGATCTCCGGATGTGAGCTCAGCAGGCGCTGCAGCAACGTGGTGCCGGTGCGCTGCAGTCCGGCGACCAGAACGATCCTGCCGAGGTAGATGTCGTCGATCTCGGGATGCCGCCTCAACAACTCCTGGATCTGCAACCGGTTCACCAGCGCGGTGGAAAGCCGCGACTTCTGCATCAGCTGCCCGGTGGCGGTCAGCCGGGCTTCAGCGTTGATCGACTCGACGAGCACGCCCAGGGCGCGGAGGTGCTCGTCCGCACCGAAGTCCGCCAACCCGGTCTTCCGGCGAGCCGAGTCGACGAGCGAATCGACGTCCAGCCGACCGGGCCCCTCGACACTCCGCCCCGCCCTGCTGATCCGGTTGAACAACCTGATTGCCAGGGGGCGATACGGGTTCGCATAGTCCGTTGACGTCACGCGGTGCTCCCGACTGCGGGATCGATCTCACAGGGCGCCGGCTCCGGCAGGCTGTCCTGCTTGACCAGCCGGGTGCGGGGTTGCGGGTGCTCCTTCGCTCGCACCCACCGGAAACACATGGTTCCCGACGTGTGGCCCGCGGTTTCGATCCAGTTGGGGAGGCCGGGGTCCCGGTGCGCCACGATCAGTCGCACGGAGCCGTCGTCCTCGCAGTGGGCGAGGTGTTTGTTGGTGTGGATCCTGAAATGGCGGTAGTCCAGTGACTCCATCCAGTAGTTGTTCAGCTGGAAGTTCCAGTGCTCGCATTCTGGGGGTGTGACCTCGATCAGCAGGGCTTCGTCGGGGGCGATCGCCCAGTGGCTGTGGTAGTAGGTGATGTTCGGGTCGCCGCCGGCGGCCAGCGAGACCTTCGGGTCGAACATCGGCAGTTCGTTGCTGTGCTTCTGGAAGTCGCGTGCCCACTTGGTGAACAGGAGCGGCGCGCCGGCCACCAGCGCCCCCGCCTTCCGCAACCCCTCGTCGAGGGCTCGCGCCGTGAGGTGGGAGGCGCGGCGCCCCTCGGGGCCGCGGTTGATGCGTTCGATGGTCAGCTCCGCCGGGGTTTCGGTGTCGCGGTCACCGAAGGTCTGGCGGACCACCAGGGCCCCGGTCTCCGCCGTCATCGGGAGCCAGTTGCCGTCGCTGGGAGTGGCACTCACCACCAGCTCGAAGCAACCGTCGCCGTCCATCTGGATCTCATCGGACTCGATGTACCCGGTTGGGGGAAGTCCACCACCCTGACCGTAGTGGCCGGACTGGGTCCCGAAGCTCAAGTAGGCGATCGTGTTGCGACGCCCGGTGATCTTGTAGTCGTAGCCGCCGTCCAGCGCGGCCGTCAGGTAGAAGTTGTCGGGATTGTCCGCGCCCATCTTCGTGGTCTCGTCGACGACGCGATGCAGCACGGGTGCAGCGGCGTCGGCGTGCTCGACGAACGCCATCAACCCGGCCCGGGCGAGCCGGCTGAGGTAGCGATATCCCTCGGCCTGGTTGAACGGATCACGCGGGGTCCCGGGGAAGGTCAGCGCGGCGCCTGCGGCCTTCAGCGCGTCACAGAACTCGTTCCAGGACTCGCCGCTGACGACGCGCCGGTCGGCCACGTCGTCCGGTGTCTTGCCTCGAAGCCTCCAGACGAGCAGCGAGATCCTCCGGAACAGGCCGATGAGGCCGATTGCGAGCTTTCCCATGGGGCACCTCGTCGGTCGAGTTGTCCGGCAGTGGCGGGTGGCGTCCTGCGGCCGCTCAGGCGCCGTCGGGCGGGACCACCTCGCCGGACGAGGATCGCACGAACCGTTCCCCGGCGAGGAGGTTCAGGATCAGGCGGGCATTGTCCCGCGCCGAGTTCAGGACGGTGTCCAGGGTGAGCTCCGGGTTCTCGGGGGCCTCGTACGGGTCGTCGATACCCGTGAAGCCGGTGATCTCGCCGCGGCGCGCCTTGGCGTACATGCCCTTCGAGTCGCGCTCCTCGCAGACGCCCAGCGGCGTGTTCACGAACACTTCGATGAATCGCTCGGAGCCGACCAGGGCTCGCACCGCGTTGCGCGTGGCGCTGTACGGGCTCACGGCCGCACAGATCGCCACCCCGCCGTGGCGGACGATCTCGGAGGCCACGAACCCGATCCGCAGGATGTTGGTGTCCCTGTCCTCCTTGGAGAAGCCGAGACCTTTGGACAGGTGCGTCCGCACCACGTCGCCGTCCAGCAGGGTCACCTGCCGGCCGTGTTCCATGAGCAGGTCCGTGAGCGCCTCGGCGGTCGTGGACTTGCCGGAGCCGCTGAGGCCGGTGAACCAGACGCACACGCCTTGGCGGTGCTTGGGGGGATGGCTCTCGGCGAGGATCTCGGCGACCTCGGGCCTGGTGAACCAGCCGGGCAGGGGCCGTCCCTGGCCCAGATACTCCTCGCGCACCTGGGTTCCGGAGATCGAGGCGGTCCGTACGCCCTCGGGAACCGCCGTGGCCTCTTCGTACCTGTCGTCGTCGGGCACGTACACCATCTCGTGGAAGGTGACGGCCACCACGCCGGTCTCGTCGCTGAACCGGTCGACGATGTCCTGGGCGTCGTAGGGGCCGTAGAACGGTTTGCCTTCCGAGTCGAGCCCGGGGCTGGCGTGGTCACGGCCGACGATGAGGTGGTTGGCGCCGTAGTTGCGGCGGATGATGGCGTGCCACAGCGCTTCGCGGGGCCCGGCGAGGCGCATCGCCAGCGGCAGGAGCGACAGCAGCACCCTGTCGGGGTCGTAGTAGTGGCGGGTCAGCGCCTCGTAGGTGCGGACGCGCGTGTAGTGGTCCACGTCCCCGGGCTTGGTGAGCCCCACCACCGGGTGCAGCAGCAGGACACCGTCCACGCTTGCGGCGGCCCTCTTGGTGAGTTCCTCGTGGGCGCGGTGAAGCGGGTTCCGGGTCTGGAAGGCCACGACGTTCGGATGCCCGTAGCCGGACAGGGTGGAGCGCGTCCCCGTCGGCGTCTTCCGCAGCGCCGAGAAGTCG
>JAPPDX010000123.1 GCA_028824415.1 bacterium
GGCCGGAATCCATTCCTCGAGCCGTCCGAGTCGTCAGTGCGGTGACAGCCGTGGTGACCCTGACGGCAGCCTGCGGCAGCGACCCGCCGGTGCCGACCGTCGACTCTCCTGCGGCGGCCCCCGGTCCGGGTGTGGATGCCGGCCCGGTGGTGGAAGTCGTTCCCGCCGCGGCCGCCCTGCCACCGCTCGACCCCACTGCCGATCCGCGGACACCGCTGGGAGAGTTGCGCGCCGGCTACCTGCCCATCTGGTCACCCGACTTCGACTGGGCGTTCCCCCCTGAGGTCTGCGGCAGCGCCTGGGAACTCGATGCCATCGCCGAACCCGCCTCCACGGGAGACCATGGGGTGTTGGGAGACGTCTCTGCCGCAGCGGCGCTCTCCGTGATGCGCTACGAGTACCTCCTGTCGCACGTGCTCACAGCGCCCGACGTGCTTGGGCAACTCTGCGTGGCGGTCGCAGCGGTGGGCTCGGCCCGCGCCGACGGCTTGGGCCTGCTGGCTGCACACCTCGACGGCGGCACACGAAGCGCAGACAGGCCCTCCTTCCCCGACGAGGTGACGATCGTCGCGGCAGGCCCGGCCGGTGCGTTGGCCGTCGCCTGCACGACGCTCGGCCATCCCGGCGCCGGTACGAGCAAAGGTGAGTTCTTCGACGAGGCGCCGGTCGCGGCCAGCCTTCGAGCTTTCCTGCTCACGATCTCGGTGGGCCTCGAGGATGCTGTCCAGGACCTTTCTTACAGAGTCTCAGGCGTCACGAACCGGGCTGCCGGGACCTGCGCCGAGATGGATGCCTGGGCGGCCGAGTGGGCTGAGGCGGCGAAGGGCTGGGCAGCGGAGGGCCAGATCTGGACACACGTGGGCCGCACTGTCAGCACCGAGGAGCTCTGCGATTCGCCGCCGCCCGGCGGACCCAACGAGTGTCCGAGGCGGTGGGGGGTGTGACAGGTCGCTCCGGTCCGCCTCACCACCGCGCGCACGGCCGCAACGGCTCGACGCGGAACCGAGCCGGGAGGCGGATGCACCGCGCGGTCGTGTGTGCTGCCCTGGCGCTTCTCGGAGTGCTCGCCCCGCTTGACACCACGAGGCCGCCCGGTCACCCGCAGGACATCGCCGGCCACGCGCAGGTCGCGGCGCAGTCGCCTCCTCCAGGCGTGCGCGACGGCAACCTCGCCTCCTGCCCCACAAGTCCGGTGGTCTTCACCCCGAACAGCCTCGACGAATCGCAGTGCCTGTACCGCGACGAGCCGTGTCCACTGACTCCGTTAGTAGCGGGCTACCGACTCCGTTACTCGACGCTGTATCAAGACACCGACGGGCTGACCCTGACGCAATACCCCGGATTCTGTGAACTGCGGGTCCTGGAGGACAGCGATCAGGAGGCCTACAACGAATGCACGAACATGACCGGTGTTGTCCTCGAACTGACCGATGAGCAACGGACGATCAGCGGCGTCACCGAGACTGTCGCCGTCTGCCGGCTTCTCCGACCGGCCGCCTGCACCATTGGTGTGCGCACCGACTCGCACGTCTGCGAGGCGATCGTGCGTCGCGGATGGACCTGCCCAGGGCTCTACAAGCCGAAAAACGAGTTCAACCAGTGCTACCTACCGCCCCCACCCCCAGGGGGCGCCGTGCCGGACCCCTGCGGCGCCGGAGCCCCCGACTTCTTCGTCGCGCAGAGTTGTGCGGCTTATGTCGGCAGTGACTATGAGACTCAGCCCACGACCGTGGACTGCGCAACCCAGTTCCTGACCGAGGATCCACCGAATCCGACCACCGCGTTGACGGCCAACCCGAAAGCGGGAACGTCGAGTGACTATTGGTGCCAGTTCGACGCCAGATTCCTGAAGTCCGCATGCCATCGCACGAGCCCGCCGGCTGCCCAGTGCGGGCAGGCTATGGCGCTGTGTCTGAAGCGTGCGACGCGCACCGGGGGCTGCAGCGCCATCGCCGACACAATCCACTGCCGGGCACTCCAGGCCGACTTCGAAGCCGAGACGGTCTCGGCTGGCGAGGTGCGCGGCAAGGGCTGCCAGCCGTGCGTTCTTCTCCCGTTCAGTCCGGTGCCGCCGGATTGTCCGCGGGAACTGACTGGGAATGTACGAGCGGTTGGCGCGAGCTCGGAGTTGCGGGACCTGCTCCTCGTGAAGGATGACTTCGACGTGGGAGTGAGTGTCTGTGACCCGGATCCGAACGGCAACCTCTCTGCCGCCTGCCTCGCTCGATCGTCCTGCGCCGATCCCGCGCGTGGGCGGTTGACATGGTCGTCGGCCCACTTCTCCCGGGCGGCGATCGTCAACTCGCCTCTGGTATTCGACATCCTCGACATCCCGGTCGACGATCGCGAGACTCGATTCAGGTTCCAACCCGGTCGGCGCGAGGGCGATCCCGGTGAAGTCATCGCGGGCAATTGGCACCTGCCCTATCCGGCGAGTCCGGAGGGGTCATTCGGCGACATCATGGCGCGATTCGGCGCAATCGATCCCTCTGCCCCTCCTCTGGCCGGCGTCTCCAACGTGGGTCCGACCTTCGGGGAATGCGCCTTCAGGTGGTTCCCGCAGTTCCAGTTGACCATCCGGGAACTGTGGCCCGACAGCCCCGTGGACGAGAGCGACATCCTCTTGCTGATCAGCCCGACGGCGCTGGACTGGTGGAACAATCTTGGACCCCAACAGAAGATGGATCGGACCTTGGATCGCGGCCTCGCCTGGTGGCCGAGTCTTGCTCCCGCAGCCCAGGAGGAGCGGCTCGAGGGACTGACCGAAATAGTGGATTGCAACTGGGATCTGCCGGTGTGGTGCCGATGGACACCGACGCGCAGCGGCTACTTCAAGATTGAGGCCGCAGCAGGATGGGTCAGCACGAAGTGGGAGGGGACGGGCAGAGAGGTCATCTCTCCGGCGGACGCTTCCCGGATCAACACCTACCTCAGCAATCCGGATAATCGGCAAACGCTGGAAGATCGACTGGCGGAGTGGCGCGCAACCCCGGGCGACCTGGGCTTGCAAGACGATCTGGATGGTCTGCTGCCGACCAGCGGTCTGGACGCCGAGGCGATGTATTCCGGGTTGGAAGAACTGTTCGCATGCGGTGGTTCGGACATGCGGATCGAGTGTGGCAGCAGTGTGGATTCCGGGAACTACACCGAGACCGACCCGATCGGCATCGCGGTCCACGAGGTGCGCGTCGCGACTCGCGCTCCGAACTCCTAGATGGCGACGAGGCCGTGGAGTGCTCCCATGGTGCAGGGCCGCCGATGAGCAGTCGGGGGCGATAGCGCGACGGCGCCGTCCGGTGAAGTAAACTGGCATCCCGTGACGAAGCACATCTTCGTGACGGGTGGTGTGGCGAGTTCGCTCGGCAAGGGTTTGACCGCCTCATCCCTGGGTGCCCTGCTCAAGGCGCGCGGCCTGCGGGTGACCATGCAGAAGCTGGATCCGTACATCAACGTGGATCCCGGCACCATGAATCCCTTCGAGCACGGCGAGGTGTTCGTCACCACCGACGGTGGTGAGACCGACCTGGATCTCGGCCACTACGAGCGGTTCATCGACGAGAACCTCACCCAGGACTCCAACGCCACCACGGGCGGGATCTACTCGGCTGTGCTGGAGGCCGAACGGCGCGGCGACTACCTCGGCGGCACCGTGCAGGTCATCCCGCACATCACCGACGAGATCAAACGCCGCATCCTGGGCGTGGCCCGCCCCGACGTGGACGTGGTCATCGTGGAGATCGGCGGCACCGTCGGCGACATCGAGATCCTGCCGTTCCTGGAGGCCATCCGCCAGGTCCGCCTCGACGTGGGGCGGCGGAACGTGTGCTATGTGCACGTCACGCTCGTGCCGATGATCGGCCCCACCGGCGAGCACAAGACCAAGCCCACCCAGCACTCCGTCACCGAGCTGCGCAGCCGGGGCATCCAGCCCGACGTGATCGTGTGCCGCAGCGACACACCCATCACCGACGACCTGAAACGCAAGATCTCCAACCTCTGCGACGTACCGATCTCCGCGGTCGTGAACGCCGCCGACGCCGACCACATCTACGACCTCCCGTTGGTGCTGCACGACGAGGACCTTGACGGCGTCGTGGGAGAATTGCTGGGCTTCGACGGCGAGCCCGACCTGAGCAGCTGGCAGATCCTCAGCGAGCGCATGCACGGCGCCTCAACCGTTGTGCGGATCGGCTTGGTGGGCAAGTACGTCCGGCTCATTGATGCATACCTCTCGGTGGCCGAGGCGTTGCGCCACGCCGCCTGCTCGCGGGGAGCGCGGGTGGAGATCGACTGGATCCCCGCCGAGGAGGTGGAAGGTCTGCTGACCTCTCGCCGGCTGGCGGATCTGGAGGGCATCGTCATCCCCGGCGGGTTCGGGTCGCGGGGCATCGAAGGCAAGATCGCCGCCGCCTCCTTCGCCCGGGAGCGGGGCATCCCCTGCCTGGGCCTGTGCCTCGGCATGCAGGTCATGACGGTGGAGTTCGCGCGCAACGTGCTGGACCTCGAGCGGGCGCACTCCACCGAGTTCGATCCCCGCACGCCGCACCCGGTGATCTGTCTCATGGAGGAGCAGCGCAA
>JAPPDX010000032.1 GCA_028824415.1 bacterium
GAGTAGACGTACCGCGACGCGATGGAGGCCTGCACGCGGCTGCCGACGCAGTCAAGACCGATCACGTCGATGTCCTGGCCGTAGATCAGCCCGGTCTCGTCGGCACGGCGCTGGGCCGCCGCTTGGGCCTGCTGGAGGGAGCCGCCGCTGGCGATGGTGGCCGCCGCCACCCGGGCGGCCTCGTTGGCGGCGTGGGCGGCGTCCTGGCGCGCCGCGATGAGGCGGGGCCCGTCGTATGCGAGCCCGCCCATGAACAGCAGCGCGGTCACGATCACCGCGATGAACACCGCATAGTTGCCGCGCTGGTCCGTTGAGGCGGTTGGGCGGATCATGTGGCCGTCCGGTGCCGGAAGGGGTCGATGGTGGCCGTTCCGACGACCGTGCGCGCGGCGTCGAACAGCGGCAGGACGAAGCCGCCCAAAAGCTGGGGGGGCACGGCGCATGTCAGGAACACGTGAACCGTGCCCCCCGGCGGCACCGCCGTGTAGGGGCCGGGCGTGACGATGCCGCCGTCGACGTCCTGGAAGACGACGTCGCTGTCGCCGGCCAGGTCGTTGTTGCAGCGCACCCGGTTGTAGGCGTTGTCGGCCTGGGCCGCTTGGAGGCTCGCCTTGGCCACCGCCTCCGCGCCGTTTTGGCCGCCGGTGTTGTGGCAGCACAGCGAGGCGGTGCGGGCGGTGCGGTTGGCGGTGGCCTGGAGGGCCTGCTCGATCCGCGACGAGTCGGCCACCACCTGGAGCACCATGATGACGACCACCAGCATCGGGAACATGATGGCCACGCCGATGACCATGCCCGAGCCGGCCTCCCCCGGACGGCCGCGCCGCTTCAGCATCGCCAGGCGTCCATGCCGGTCAGCCGCGCTCCGGGCACGTCGTCGAGCGGTCCGCAGGCCTCGGCGGTCACCTCCAGGCCGCCGAACACCGGCGATATGGTCCCGCCGAACACGATCACGCTGACGACGCCCCGGTCCTCCTCCACGTCCACCGCCGGCGGCCGGGTCTCGACGATCGAGTTCCTGGAGGCGGCCATGGCGATGCGGGCGGCCAGCGCGCCCTCGCACTGGCGCGCCGTCTCCGGCTGTGGGTCGTCGTCGCACTCGCTTGGGCCCGGCCCGGCGACCTGCGCCGCGGCCACCGCCGCGTCGGCGGCCGACTGCACCGCGGTGCGCGCCATCGCCAGGATCACCACATGGATCCCGATGAGCACCATGAACAGCACCCCCGTGAACAGCACCGCGGCGGGGAGCGCCTCGCCCCGCTCGTCCCGGCACCGGCTGCGTGCAGCATTCGGAGCGGACCGCTTCGGGTCCGTGCGGGCGTCACCGGCCCGGCGAACAGTTATGTGACCGTGGGCCCGGCTGCGGTCAGCCCGCCAACTCACGCCACCGTCAGCCCGCGAGGGACGAACAGCGGCTGCTCGCGTCTACGGTGGCGACGCCTACGGGTCCACACATACGGGATTGGCTGTGTCAGAGGTATCCCACGAGTAGTCGTACTCCACGCATAACGCTTGGGTCCGGAACCGGCTCGGGTCGAAGGTGACGTTCTGACGCTCCAAGTCCTCGGCAACTTCCCCACCCCGTGTCAGGATCACCGTCGACACCGCCACCGCAACCGCGATCAGCGCCACCATGATGATCACAGTCTGAAGCGCCATCCCCCGCTGGTCAGAACCGACCGGGGGCACGTCCGGTGACCGAGGCTTAGACTGCATTGAGGCTGAGACTAAAGCAAGGCCTTCGGTCCGCCTCCGTATGCTCCACCGCTGGGCCTCTCGTCGGTTCGGTCACCTACAGCCCCACGAGGCAGACCTCGGGCATCTGGATGCCTCGACTGCATGCATGGGAGCACCGACTCGAACCGGTGTCCTTAACTCGGCGCGCAGTGGGGATCGCTTGCACGATTCCAGCCCGGGCGTGCCCGTGTGATCGCGGCTATCAAATCGGTATCGGTGGTCGGGACGATGGTGGTCTTCCATACGTAGCCGCCGAGGCGGCAGCCCGTTTCGTTGCTGATGCCGTAGGCGGCGACTGACTCAGAGTCGTCAAGACGCTCGGTCTCTTCGCCGGCCCTCGTCAGAATCACCGCGGCGACCGATCCGGCGATGGCGAGTAGCACGACCATGATGATGATCGTCTGCAGGGCGATGCCTCGCATGTCGGCCGCTCGGGCGAGGGCCAGCGACCGGGCGAACGGCAGTGACTGGATCCGCCGCATCCCCAGGAACGCCAGCACGCCCAGGCAGGGGACGCCGACTGCTACAGATATGAGAATGGTCATCGCGAGTTCTCCATTGCCTCTTGTTGCGATTAAGGGCGACCGAAGCGTAGGTCGAGAAGGAGACGCTCACAACCACCCTCATCCGCGCCTTCTCGGCGCGAACCGTGTCACGGCGTCGCGTGTCCTGCGTGCCCCGCTGGAGATCCATCCGTCCACTGTGTCAGCGAACACTTCGCTTGCGGCCGCTGCGGGCCGGGAGCGCCCAGGATCCGGGTCCCAGCCTCGACGGCGGTTGATGATCGACAGGCTTGCCGCCGAGAGCAGTGCGACGCCCGTGACTGCCGCCGCGGCTGCGTCCACGGTTCCTGGCACGGACCACCGAAGCTCGGTCGTGCCCCTGTGCGCCCACACCACGAGGTGGCCCGGCCCGCCCTTCAGCACCGGTGTGCCGCTCGCGGAGGCCCAGTAGGGATCCCAGGGAACCCGAACCCACACCCATCCGGCCCCCTCGGCGTCGATAGCGAGGCGGTCCCCGGCGGCGCGGAGCACGACTCCTTCGGCGGGTTCATCGGAGGGATGGCCGTGAGTCTGTCCCGACCATCGCACCGGCACCGTTCTCGCTTGCGGCATCATCTCGAACCGCTGGCCGTCGCCGGCGGCTCCGATCGCAATCCACCATTCGGCGGCCGACTGGTGCCAGGAGTTGTAGTCGGGGCGGGGGTCGACGGCCACGCCCGTGGCCGCGATGCCGGGCAACTCGGTGACCGTCGCTTCGCCGTCGGCGTCGCAGGTGGCGTGCCAGCGGACCCCGAGAGCCTCGGCGGCCGCCAGTGCCTGCAACGTTGGTCTGCCTGCCGCTTCCCATGCCTCGAACCAGTGTGGGCGCAATCCACCGGTTGCTCGATACGTGCCGCGATGTAAGTGGAACCCGGCGTCGAGGAACTCGGAGGTCGCGCTGGTCTCTCGGTAAAGGCCGGACAGGGGGCGAAGCCTCCCGCTGGTCTCGCCCGTTGGGCGCCACGGGTTGAGCCACCGGCAGACTGCTACGTCGCCAAAGGTGGAATCGTGGAAGTGATCGAAATACACGAGCGCTTCGTTGCTGGGCTCGCCGTCTGAGGCGGCTGCTGCCACGAGTGTGACCGCCGGGCTCTCGGGTGGCACGGGGTTGCGGATCAGAGCCCAGAACGGAACCCAGAACAGCATGGCGGCCCAGGCCAAAGCGGCACCCCAGGCGATGTCGCGTCGCGGGCGCCACATCAGCCAAAGGCCCAAGGGCAACGCCTCGACGCGCCGCGTAATGACGACGAGCACGATCAGGAAGGCGACGCCGAGCACTACCCAGGCCGGCCGGACTGGTCTCATCTCATCCTCGGGCTCGTCCGAGAACAGGCTGGCTGCCCCCAGCGCGGCCAACAGAATTGGGAACGCCAGCCAGCGCTCCGGCCGCAGGTAGCCGAAGTAGTCGGCCGCCACAGTTGCCAGCAGTCCGGCGAGGGCGGCACCGGCGAGGCGTTGGGCGGATCTGTTGCCGCGGCGGGCGGCCCATGCGGCCGACATGGCGAGGACGGCGAGAACTGCGGTGCCCCATGAGCCGATGTAGCTCCATGCTTCTGAGAGGGGAACCTCCCAGCGCCCCAGGCGCTCCCGGCCGTGCAGGAACGGCATAAGCCACCAGGCGCTCACCGCTAGTGCCGCGGCGCCAGCGGTGGCGGCCCAGCGGAGCGCTTGGCGGAAGGAAGCGCCGCTGGTGGCCAGTAACACGCCGCACACGACCGCCACCCCGGGCACGACGGTGGCGTTGAACAGCAACGCGATGCCGGCCATCGCGCCGCATGCGGCCGGTCGCTCCAGGCGTGCTGCCCATGCAGCCGCGTGCAGCCCGACGACTACCGCGACCATGACGGGCCAAGACCCGAAGAAGGTCGACTGAAGGTGGAACCCGGGGAGGAGCCAATGCATCTGGCCTGACGCCGCGGCGAGGACCAGCACCGCCGCGACGGAAGCCCGCGGCGCCCGGGGAGTGTGCCCGACGGCCCGCGACAGCCGCAGCGCCCCCCAAGGAAGCAGCACCAGCAGCCCGACGGCGACCGCGGCCATCTGGCCGTGCACCGGGTCGGTGAAGCGCATCCATGCGTGTCCCAGCGGCGGATAGTTCACGCCGATGGCCTGACCGCCGTAGAAGGCTTGGTCTGGGTGTTCTGCGCGTTGTTCAGCACAAGCGGGGAACCGG
>JAPPDX010000124.1 GCA_028824415.1 bacterium
CCCCCCCCCCCCCCCCCCCCCCCCCCCCCCCCCCCCCCCCCCCCCCCCCCCGACCTCAGTCGTTCGTCTCGTACGCGGATGATGTTGCGGCTGGGGCTGGTGCTGGCGATCGCCGCAGGTTTGCTGGCGGTGGCGACACCGGCGCACGCTGAGGAGACGGAGCCTTCGTCGGGCTTGGTGGCTCAGATCGAGGAGCGGATCGCCTCCCTCGAAGCGCAAGGCAAGAAGAACGCGCAGCAGCGATGGGAGCGGGCGTTGGCTGCGGTTCTCTGCCAGCCGGGGGCGATGAGCTTGGACGAGATCGAGCGTCGCGCCGGGCGGCGTTTCAATACCGAGTTGTGGGTGGGGGTGTTGGCGGCGGCGCGGGCGTGCGCCGCGGATCCCTCGCCTGATGCCGACGCCGGGTCCGACGACGGCGCGCCGACCGATGCGTCGCCGCAGCAAGGGCCGTCAGCGCCGTCGCCTGGGCCGGAGTCCGACTCGGACGCGCTTGTGTTCTTCGGGTCGTTGTCCGGCGACGGGACGCCTTCGGACCTCCCGCCATCGGCGATGGATCCCGGCGACGGCGGCGACGATCCCGGCGAGGATGCCGACGACGAGTTGCCGTTCGACGCCGTCAGCGCGGAACCGTCTCAGAACCAGCAGCCCAACAGGCGTCCGGTGCGCTTGGACAAGTGGCCGAGCAGTTTGGACGTGTTCGGGGCTGTCACCGAGCGGCTGAGCTTGTCGGCGGAGTTCAACGATCCCGACGGCGACACGTTGAACTACACGGTTACCAGCGAGATTCACGGCGGCGCCACGGTCGCCGGGGCGAGCGCGCGCATCGAGTCCGGCGAGCTGGTCATCACCACGCTCGACAGGCCGAGCGCCACGACCTTCAAGGTGACGGCCAAGGACGGCAGCAGCGACTGCCCCACCAGCAGCGGCGGCACCATGGAGTGCCGCGCCAGCAGCAGGATCATCGTCAGAGTCCAAGAAGCGCCGCCGCAACGCTCGGAGTCGGGCTACGTCAACATCACGGTCGCTCAGTACGGCATCGGGCTCGAGGGCATCAACTGGACGCGCCAGGGCGACTCGGCGCAGGGCTGCGTGCCGTTCAGTTTCGAGTTGAGCAAACCGGTGCCGAGGCGCTTCACCTACGAGTACAAGATCATTCCGGTGGCTGTTAGCCCCACTACCGAAGTCCGCTACGCAGGGGGCCTTTCCCAGGGCGCCCCCGCTTCGTTCTTCGACGACGGCACGACGAACGTGTGGCGCGAGGCGGGCTTCCAGGCCCGCATGAATGTGGGCCAAAACTCCGTGGAGCAGACCAAGGGCGGCTTCTGTGTTCCATTGAAGGGCGTCACCGCCTACCCCAACACCGGCGCCATGACCTTCACCAATCACTGCCCCGCGGGCGATTTCCGCCATTTCTTCGTCGAGATGCGCATTCCCGAGTACTGGGCCAACCTGCTGGGCCTGCGAATCGTCGGCAGCAACCGGTCCATCATGAACCTCAGGTGCCAATGACCCCCCGGCGCCACCCGGCGACGAGTTCGGCTGCGGAGAGTCCCAGACCTGCTTCGTGCGAACGCCAGCAGACCTGCAAGAGCTTCTGGCGGTGATCGACGACCTGCAGCATCTCGGGCACCTCAAAGACTCTGCGGCCCGTGTCCTCGTCCCGCGATTCGGCCACCGCCCCTGCTGATACCAGATTGCGAAGCCCTCTCCTCACCGCCTGGGCGCTGCGGCCCGTCGCGTCCCCGAGATAGGAGACGCTCGCCGCGGGCATCGTGGCCATCGCCTCCAGCGCGGCCGCCGCCGCCGAGTGCGACCTCAGGCCCAGGCTGTTCCACTTGGCCTGCATGCCCGCGATGACGTGGCCGACCGACTCGGCGTAGCCGCAGGCGACAGCGACCGCATCGGCGAGGAATGAGACCGCTGCCTCCCCACAGGCGTCGCGCACCTGGCTCTCGCTGCCGCCCGTGTAGGTCTGGTAAGGCCGCAGCGCATCGAAGTAATCCTGCTTGCGCTCGGCGATGGCAGCCGAGAGCGGCACGGGAATCACCGTCGGCCAGCTGCGTTGCAGCATGCAGTGGATCAGCGCCCGGCCGACCCGGCCGTTCCCGTCGGGGAACGGATGGATAGTCTCGAACTGTAAGTGGGCGATCGCGGCCTTGACCAAAGGATGCTCAAGG
Organism: bacterium; assembly: GCA_028824415.1. Taxonomy (GTDB): domain Bacteria; phylum Actinomycetota; class Acidimicrobiia; order Acidimicrobiales; family CATQHL01; genus VXNF01. The sequence goes on from JAPPDX010000124.1 coordinate 2,178, forward strand.
TCGCGCGCTGACACATAGTCCGCCAAGTCCTCGCAGAGGGTGAGCAAGTATTCTGCTGGCGGCGCGACGTACAGCGCTTCGGGCGGCGTGGCGCCCCTCGGCCCGACCCAGATGGCGTCGCTGCGCAGGCTTCCGGGCTCGAACGGCACCCCGGTGCCGTCAAACAGCCGTCTGTGCATGTCGCTCAGGTCCGAGACACGCACCGGGCCACCTGTTCGGCGCCCGACCGCAACAGCGTGGGCGGCGAGCCGCACCGCTCCGAGGGCCTGCCTGTCGCGTTCTTGGCGCTGGCGGTCGCGCTCGGCCCGCAACGATTCGAGCAGGCTCAGGGACCGCAGCGTCGTTGAGACCCCTTCCACGTCGCTGGTCGCGATCCCTTCGGAGCGGTTCAGGCACCACTCCAGAGCGCGATGCTGGGGCAGCCTGGCCGCCAACTCCCCCATCCGATCACCTGCGGCCCGCACCCGCCGCACCGTGTTCTCGCTCAGCTCCGGGCGCCAACCGGTGATTCCGTGGGGCACCAGCGCCCGGTACGGCTCCGGCCCGAGAACACCGTCGTGGACGCAGTCGACGTACCTCCCCACACCTCCCAAACTAACCGCCGCATTGCAGTCGCGGTCACTTTCGTCACAAAACTAACCGTCATGTTGCAACGGCGGTCACTTCCGGAGCGAGGCAAGCCGAACCGGCGAAGCTCGGCAGGTCGCCGGACGGACGTTTGAGGCTGTGGGTCTCAGCGCGGAGGCTGTGCAGCACTGGGTGGGGCGGTGGTTCCTCTGACTGTGAGGCTTGCGGGATAGCGGTAGTGGGCGGGGCGGTGGTCGGGATTCTGGATGCTCTCGATGAGGCAGCGGGCGGCCTGGATGGCCATGCCCTGGACGTCCTGGTGAACGGTGGTGAGGCGGAACGAGTGCCACGAGGACATGGGGATGTCGTCGAAGCCGATGATCGAGAGGTCCTCCGGCACGCGGATTCCCGCCCGGCGGGCCGAGTCGAGGACGCCGATGGCAATGATGTCGTTGCCGGCGATTATCGCGGTGGGAGGATCCTTGCGCTGCATGACGCGCTGGAGCAGGGACTGGCCTGAGTCGTGGCTGTATTGGCCGTGGACGATGTTCTCTGGGGCTATGGCGTCGCCGGCCACGTCGAGGACGCCGCGTAGCCGCTCGGCGCTCGTCGAGACCACCGCCGGGCCCATGATCACCGCGATCGACTCGTGGCCGAGTTCGCTGAGGTGGCGGGCTGCTTCTCGCCCCGCCGCCATGTTGTCGGGCTCGACGATGTCCACGTCGAGGCCTGGCACCGACCGCACCGCCAGCACGATCGGGATCCCCTGCTGCACCAGCCTGGACGGCGTATCGCTGTCGAGAGCGGCGGTGGAGACGACAAGACCGTCGAGCGATGAGTCGAGGAGCCTCTCGAGCCGGGAGAAGTCGGCTCTGCGGTGCAGAGGATCCACGAGCAGGACCGTGGAGTAGCCGGCTTCGGACACCCCCCGGTGGATGTGCGCCAGGAGTAGGTGGTAGAAGGGGTTGTCGAGGTTGTCGACCATGACGCCGACGACCCGGCTGCCCTGCTCCCGCAGGGTCCTAGCCGAGCGGTTCGGTACGTAGCCCAGAGCCTGCGCCAGCTCTTTGATCATCGAGCGCGTCGAGTCGGCAACGCCGGGATCGCCGCGGAGCGCGCGGGACACCGTGGACTGATGCACGCCGGCGGCAACCGCGACCTCCTTGCTGGTGACACGGGAAATGGACGCCTTCGGGGTGACGTCGGTTGTGGGCGAGTCCATCCGATCAGTCGCTCACCGTTCCAGCGGCGCGGCACCCGACAGCCGAGATGGCCATAGCGCATTGTGCGCGAGTACCTCCGCACATGATGCGCGCCCCTCGGCCCAGTTCGCTCACGACAGTCGCTCTGATCTCATCCGTTCTATCGTCACCCTCCCAGTATAGCCGCGCTGAACAGGGCTGATACTGCAGGCCGCTCACGATCAGGGCACCAGCAGGGCACGGCTTGCACGCGCTGTCTGGCCCAACTACTCTGCATCTATGCGCAATCGTATGCGCAATCTCTGCGCCACGCCAGCCGCTACCTGAAGGAGTCCCAACGTGCTTCTCACAACCGGACAGATCATCGCCAAAGCCTTGAAGACCTACGGCGTGCCCTACGTGACCGGCCTGCCCGGCCACGGCAACTGGAGTCTGCTGGACGCCTTCCTGGATGATGACTGCAAGCTGCCCTTGGTCCAAGTGTTCCATG
>JAPPDX010000035.1 GCA_028824415.1 bacterium
TCCACGAGTTCGCGCTCGCCGCCGAGCTGGCCACTCGGGAACACCTCAACGGTGAATCGGCCGTCGGTGCGTTCCTCCACGAGTTCTTTGAACTTCACTGAGGCGATGTCGGCGAACCCGTCGGGCGCACCCGAATGTCCGACACTCAACGTCAACTCCGGCAACGCCTCGGTGTCGGCCGGCGCCGGCGGCGCGGCCGGTTCGGCGGGCGCCGGGTCGGGTGACGGTGACGCGGCCGGAGCCGGCTCGGCCGGCGCCGGAGGGGCGGCCGGGGAGCTGTCCTCGCCCCCGCAGGCGCCCGCTACGAGAGCGAGCGCGAACAGTAGGAATCCGATCTTCCGCACAGTTCTTCCTCCTCGGATTGCGGCTGTGGGTCGGCGTCGGACACTAGTCCTGGCGGCAGTCGTTGCCAAGCAAGCGTCTGGTCGATCGGGTGTGCCGTTCCTACACTGTTGTCGTGCCTGCAAGCCGGACCGCCACCGCTGCGACGCAACCGACCGGTCCCGCGCCGGGCGGTGATTCGCTGGGCGAGCGCTTCGCCGCGGTGCTCTTCGACGACGCCGAGCCGTTCGATCTCTACCGCGAGGCGCGCGCGTCGGAGCCGGTGTTCTGGAGCGAGGGCGCCGCAAGCTGGGTCGTGACCCGTCACACCGACGTCAGGACGGTGTTCGAGGACGGGGAGCGTTTCAAGCCCCTGGCCTTCGGGCCCGGGTCCTCGATGATTCATGGACGCGTGATCCTGCACATGGAGGGCCGCGAGCACAGCTTCCATGCCGGTGTGCTGGGCCGCTGGATTCGCAGCCGCCGCCGCATGGAAGGCGACCTTCGGGAGTTGGCGGAGCGGATTACCGGACGCATCGTGGAAAGCCTTCCCGTGGGCGAGGCCGTGGATCTGCACCAAGTGCTGAACACCGAGATGCCCATGGAGATGACCGCCACCTTCATGGGCATTCTGGAAGTGGCGGCCTTCCGACAGTGGTACGACGCCATCGGCAAGGCGAGCGTGTCGAACATTCGCAACGATCCCGAGGTGGAGCGCCGGGGTCGCGAGGCCCGCGCCGAACTGGGGGAATGGCTGGAGTCGGTCATTCGCGCCAAGCGGGCCGAGCCCGGCGATGACCTGCTGTCGGACCTGTGCACGGCCCGGTTCGAGGGGGCCCCGCTCAGCGACGACACCATTGCCTCGGCCTGCTCGCTGCTGCTGGCCGCGGGCGTGGAGACCACCTCCCGGGCATTGTCGAACCTCCAGAAGGCGCTGCTGCTGAACGGTCATTGGGAGAGGCTGCGAGCCGATCCCGGGTTGGTCGTACCGGCCTGCGCGGAGTCGCTGCGATACAACGCGCCGGCACACGGTCTGGTGCGCCAAGCCGTCGTTGACACGCAACTGGGCGGCGTGGATCTGACTGCGGGCGCCAAGCTTTTCGCGCTCGTGGGCTCAGCGAACCGGGATCAGGCGGTGTTCACGGACCCGGAGCGCTTCATCATCGACCGCTTCAGGGAGGATGCGTTCCGGCAGTTCACCCCGAAGGCCGACATTCTGCCGTTCGGCGCCGGAGCTCACCACTGCACCGGCTCGCTACTGGCGCGTCTGGAGATGGAGGTCGTGATGCGCCGGCTGCTCGAGCGCTTCGAGCGGGTGGAATTCGCCGGCGACGTGCCCGCCGACACCGGGTACGTGTTGCGGGGACCTCGGCACGTTCGCGTCGTGCTGGCCGGCTAGCACTGTCGGCAGTGCTGGACTGCCTGTGAATCTGGTCCCGCACCTACTGCGGCGCGCCGCGTCGGAGGCTCCGCGGCGACTGGCGGTCGTCATCGACGGCGGTCCCCGGCTGAGCTACTCCGAGTTGCTGGCCCGCAGCGAGAATATGGCGGCCTGGTTGGCCGGCCGGGGGGTTCGGCGGGGCGACCGCGTGGTGGTGCGGGCAGCGGCCGGCCTTGCGCATTTCGACGCCAATCTGGCGGCCGCTCGGTTGGGCGCGGCCTGCGTGCCCGTTCCCGTCACGATGGCCGCGGCGGAGACCGCGCGCCTGCTCGACGACTCGCGGCCTGCCCTGGGGCTCGCGGACGCCGACGGCGCGGTGGGATTGCGGCGCGCCGGACTCGAAACTCTGGTCGTTGGTTCCGCCGACTACCAGGCAGCGGTGTCCCTGCGGCAGCCGGACACCACCGAGGCCTCACTCCCGCTGCCCGATCCAGGCGATACGGCGTTGATGATCTACACCAGCGGCACGACCGGCGACCCGAAAGGGGTATGCCTCAGCCAGGAGGCGGTCACCCGGAATGCCGCCATGACCGAACGCGATCAGGGCTTCGGCTCTCATGAGGTTTACCTCAGTTCGACGCCGCTGTATCACGCCACCGCGGGGCTGCGGATCTTCACGATGCTCCATGGCGCGCACACCCACGTCGTGCTGCCTCGCTTCTCGCCGGAGGGGTGGCTGCGTGTCGTGGAGGGTGAACGGATCACCGGTACGATCGCCGTGCCGACACAAGTCCAGCGAATCCTGGATCACCAGGACTACCACCCAGCTCGGCTGAAGTCGCTGCGGCTGCTGGTCTATGGCGCCGGCCCGAGCACGCGGTCGCTGATCCTGCGGATGCGCCAGGAGTTGCCGTGCGGCCTCTACCACGGTTACGGGCTGACCGAGTCCTGTGCGGTCGTCTGCGGGTTCGACGCTGAGGATCACAGGGCGTTGGCGGGGCCCGACGACCCCCGTCTCGGCTCGATCGGTCGGCCGCTGCCCGGCGTCGAGGTGCGGCTGCGCAGACTCGATGGTGGCGACGCCGTCACCGGAGAGGTGGGCGAGATCCTGCTTCGCGCGCCGAAGCTCATGTCGGGGTACTGGGACGATCCCGAGGCGACGGCCGCGGCGTTCTCCGACGGTTGGCTGCGTACTGGCGATCTGGCCACCGCGGATGCAGGTGGGTACCTCATGCTGGTGGGTCGGAGCAAGGACGTCATCATCTCCGGGGGTGTCAACATCCATCCCGCCCAGATCGAGCGTGTGCTGGCCAGCCATCCTGATGTCGAGGAGGTGGCTGTGTTCGGTGTGCCGGACCCCGAGTGGGGCGAAGCGCCCGTAGCCGTCGTGCGAACTTCGCCGGGCGCCGCAATTCGGCCTGACGAATTGGCCGATCTCGTGGCGACCCGACTCGACCGGCGCAGCCGACCCCGCCAGGTGGCCTTCGTAGACGAATTCCCGCGCACCGACACCGGCAAGATCCGTCGCCGGGATCTGCCGAGCCTGCTGGAATGAGCCGCCCTGCTGGGGAGTGGCTGTTCTAGGCGCGCAGGCCGCCGTCGAGCACCAGGCAGGCGCCGGTCATGTATTCGGGGGCCTCGCAGGCCAGGTAGCGGACGGTCTCGGCCACCTCGTCGGGGTCGGCGTAGCGGCCGAGCGGCACCATGTGGGCGTACTCGGTGGGCAGATCCAGGTCGCCGAGCGCGGAGACGATGCGGTCCACCATGGGCGATTCCACGAAGCCGGGGCAGACGGCGTTGACGACAATTCCCGATGGCCCCAGTTCCAGCGCCAGCGAACGCGTCAGGCCCACGACGGCGTGCTTGGAGGCGTGGTACACGCCGGTGAAGGCGCCCCCGGCCAGCCCGGCGCCCGAGGCCATGTTCACGATACGACCGCCCCCGGAAGCCTTGAAGATCTCGGCGGCGGCGCCGCAGAGCCAGAACAGGCTCATGACGTTCACATCGAACGTGCGACGCACGTCGGCAGGTACCAGCGCCTCCACCGGCGAGGCGGGGCCCTCGACGCCGTGGGCGTTGACCAGTACGTCGAGTCCGTCGAGCGACTCTTCGGCGCCGGTGACGGCGCCCCGGGCCGCCACCTCATCGGTGACATCGGCCGGGATCGTCCGGATTGAGTCGGTGCTCCCCGCTCGTCCGTCGCCGAGTTCGGCGGCAACCCTCGCCAGCCGCGGCGCGTCGACATCGCACAGAGCCAGGCGGCAGCCGGCCGCCGCCAGGCGGGCCGCGATACGCCGCCCAAGGTGTCCGGCTGCGCCGGTGAGCAGCGCATTCAGCGGCTGCTCCGGCGAACTCACCGCGGGCACGTTCCCAGACTAGAGGGCCCCCGGACTCGCCTTGGATGTACCGGGGGGTATTGATCTATAGTCGGCATCCGCCTTTGGGTCTTCCTGTGGAGATCGTCGAACGATGCTACAGCGCCGAGGGTTCTGGCCCGGCGGGGGTGCGTCCCCCACTCGGTCGGGGTTCGCGGTTCTGCGGGGAGGACCACTGGCGGGAACGACATCGTCACACCGAGAGGGGAAAGACGGATGAAACTGTTTAGGAGACGGGGATCGGCTCTTGGGCTGGTGCTGTTGGCGGTGCTGGGGCTCATAGCGGCCTCCTGCGCGGCTGACACGAGTGACATCGAAGCGTCGGCCGACGCGGCGATGAGTACGGCCCAGGGGGCGGCAACTGACGCCGGTGTGGCGATCGCAGACGCCGGAGCAGCGTCTGCGGATGCCGCGGCCGCGTCCGCGGATGCTGGTGCGGCGTCGGCGGAGGCAGCTGCGGCTGCTGCTGATGCGGCGGCGGCGTCTGCCGACGCGGCGGCTGCACTTGCAGCGGCCAACGCGGCGCAGGCTGCGGCCGATCTCGCCCAGGCCACGGCCGAGGGCAACGAGGCGGCGGTCGCGGCGGCCGAGGCGGCTCTGGCGGCTGCCGAGGCGGCGGCTGCCGAAGCGTCGGCCGAAGCCTCTGCAGCCCGCCAGGAGGCTGCGGCTGCGCACGAAGAGGCCCACGCTGCGCAGGAGGAGGCTGCGGCTGCGCACGAAGAGGCCGAAGCGGCGATCGCGGACGCCGAGGCCGCGAAGGCTGAGGCTGCGGCTGCGCACGAAGAGGCCGAGGCGGCAATCGCGGCGACGGCACGGCCCTTCGAGGGCGTCACGCTGAAGTTCGGCAAGGCCCCGCACGGTGCGGACGAGATCGCACTGTTCGAGACGTGGTTGGCGCCCTTCGAGGAGCGGACCGGCATCAACGTCGAGCACACGGTGGTTCCGTGGGGCGACGTCGAGTCGACCTACACCGCCAGCTTCGCCGGCGACGACCCGTTCGACGTGACCTACCAGGTGAGCACGCACCTCACGCTGTTCGGTGATCGCGGCGCCTTCATGGACGTGCTGCCGCTGATGAGCGCCCCGGAGTACGCCTCCGAGCGCGCCCACTTCATCGACAGTGCCATCGACGCCAGCCTCTACCAGGGCAAGCTGTACGGCGTCCCGATCATCATCGGCAGCACCGTGATGTTCGTGAACCTGGACCTGCTCGAGCAGGCCGGCGTGAGCGGGGTCCCGTCCACGACTGAGGAACTCATCGCCGCGGCCCAAGCCGTGGAGGCGAACACCGACGCCATCGGCTTCCACGTGCCGATGACGACCGTGGACTTCAACTGGTACTTCAACCTGCAGAACGTCCACAACTTCGGTGGCGACATCGTCTCCGACGACTACACGTCGGCGACCCTCGACTCCGACGCGGTGCGCCAGGCGACGCAGTTCGGCGTGGATCTCATCTGCACCCACGGGGTGCAGCCGCCGATCGGTCAGTACAACCGTGAGGAAGGCATCTCGCTGTTCAAGGGCGGCCAGCTGGCAATGCTGCTGGACGAGCCTCTGCGTGTCACCGCCTTCGAGGACGAGGGCCTGCCCTTCAACTGGGACATCGCACCGCCGGTCGGGGCGCCCGACGGGACCCAGACGATGTTCTCCACGACGGGCCACTGGTCGGTCGCCGCGGAGAGCAGCAATCCCGAAGCCGCCTGGGAGTTGGCCAAGTTCCTGAGCTCGGCCGAGTTCATGACCGCCTACAACGAGGTCTACGGCTGGATCTCGCCGCGGGACGACATCACGACGTTCCTCGGCAACGAGAAGCTGCAGAGGAACCTCGAGTGGGTCCTGGCTTCCTGGGATGGTCTGGTCACGCACCCGAACATCGCCCAGATCCTGGACGAGTACGGCCAGGCACTCGAGGCGGCGGCCTCCTGTGAGGTGTCGGTCGACGACGCTCTGTCCGGAGCCCAAGAGCGCGCTGCGGAGATCCTGGAGCGCGGCTAACCAACGCAACGGTCGGCCCCGACGGTGAAGACCGCGGGGCCGACCGCTGATACTCACGGTCCGGGACCGGCAGCTCCGATGAGGGGCTGCCGGTCCCCGGGCACACCGATCACTTTGCACATTCTCGACATCGAGGCAGGCACGTGAAGGTGCGACCTCCCGGGATACACACCACCGCGAGGACTTCATGACCGCGGTCGAGGCGCCGGTACAGGAGGCGGTGGCCGACGACTGGGCGGCGCCCAGCCTTAGCGACGCCGAGTACCGCTGGCGGGCCCGCCGTTATCGCTTCCGCACCGTCCGGCGCGCCGCGGGCTTCCTGTCGCCGTACCTCCTCATCTGGAGCGTCTTCCTGGCCATCCCCGCCGTTTGGGGCGTCTTCCTGAGTTTCAATCAGGGCGGTCTCATCAAAGGGGACGAGCGGGTCTTCGTCGGCTTCGACAACTGGACTCGCGCCGTCGGCGACTCCGAACTCCGCACCGCGGTGAAGAACACCAGCATCTACGTGGTGATCGCCATCGCGGTGGTGTTCACCCTGGCCATCTTCCTGGCCTCGCTCCTGAACCACTACAAGAAGGGCAGCAACTTCTTCAAGGTGGCGCTGTACTTCCCGCTGCTGGCGCCGCCGATCCTCGGGGCCCTCATGTGGTTCTTCATGGTCAACTTCGACTTCGGGATCCTCAACCTCCTCAAGCGGTCAGTGTTCGGAGGCGATGGCGTGGCGTTCCTGGGCGACAATCCCCACGCCCTGCTGACCATCGTGGCGGTGGAGGTGTGGCGCGGCCTGGGATTCTGGGTTCTGTTCTACCTGGCGGGTCTGCAGAGCGTGCCCGAGGAACTGCAGGCCGCCGCCCGCATCGACGGAGCTGGCAAGTGGCGGCGGTTCCGGCGCATCACCGTGCCGACGCTCCGCCCGCTGTTGCTGTTCGCCCTGGTGATCGCCGTCATCTTCAACTTCCAGCTCTTCGACTCGGTGAAGGTTCTCACCGACGGTGGCCCGAGGCTCGGCACCGCCACGGTGGTGTGGTTCATCCACAAGCGGCTGTTCGCGTTCCAGGACACGGGGCTGGCCTATGCGGCCAGCATTGGGCTGCTCATCGTGGTGCTGATCCTCACCGGTCTGTCGTTCTGGGCTCTGGGCAAGCGACGCCAGCGCGAGGCGTGACGGGGTGGCGACGTGACGACCGATGTGCCAGAGACGGATGTGACCGTCACCGCGGCGCCGGAGGAGTCCAGCGACGCGGTCGCCATGGCGGAGCGTCTCGCCGAGGCGGGACGGGCCAGGCGCGCCAGCGACCGCACCCGGAAGATCATCGCCTACGTGATCCTCACGCTGTTCGTCGTGATCGCCATCGGTCCGGCCTTCTACCTCATCTCGCCGGCGTTCCGCGACAGCGTCTCGCTGTTCACCTACCCGCCGGAGTGGATCCCCAGCGAGCCCACGCTGGAGAACTACCGCTTCCTCTTCTCCAGCACCAGCTACGTGCGCTGGGCGGTCAACACGCTGATCTTCGCCGGCTCCACAACTCTGTTGACCCTGGCCACCAACACCATGGCCGGATACGCCTTCGCCCGTCTGCGCTTCCCGGGGCGCAACGTGCTCTTCTTCGTGATCCTGGCGACGCTCATGGTGCCGGTGGCGGCCGTGCTGGCGCCCACCTACCTGACGGTCAACACCATCGGGGATTGGCCCATCATCGGCAACTGGATCGACATCGACACCTACCTGGGCCTGATCCTCCCCAGTGCCGTGTCCCCCCTGGGGGTGTTCATGATGCGCCAGTTCATCGAGACCCTCCCCGACGGCCTCTACGAGGCGGCGCGCCTGGACGGAGCAAGCGAGTGGCGCATCTTCACCAAGATCGTGCTGCCGCTCATCAAGCCGGCCCTCGTGGTGCTGGGCATCTTCGTGTTCATGCTCACCTGGGCGAGCTACCTGTGGCCCCTGGTAGCGGCGACGGACAACGAGTTCAGGGTCCTGACGGTGGGCATCGCCTCACTCAAGGGGCAGTTCGTGACCGACTGGGGCATCCTGGCGGCGGCGTCGCTCCTGACGATCGTGCCGGTGACCATCGTGTTCCTGTTCTTCCAGAAGTGGTTCGTGCAGGCCTCGATGGCCGGTGCCCTGAAGCAATGACCCGGAGAAGCAATGACGCAGAGACGAAATCGGAGGCGCCATGGCTGAGGTGATCCTGCGCCAATTGAGTAAGCACTTCGGCAGTGTCGAAGCCGTCGAGGACGTGACCCTGCGCATCCCCGACGGGGAGTTCCTCGTGCTCTTGGGCCCGTCCGGGTGCGGCAAGAGCACGATCCTGCGACTGATAGCGGGGCTCGAGGACGCCACCGCCGGTGAGATCCTCATCGACGACGAACTCATCAACTTCAAGGATCCCACCAAGCGCAACGTGGCGATGGTGTTCCAGAACTACGCCCTGTACCCGCACATGACGGTGTACAAGAACGTGGCCTTCCCGCTGGAGACGGCCCGCATGCCCAAGGAGGAGATCGCCGAGGCGGTGCAGCGGGCGGCGGAGATGCTGGAGATAGAGGCTCTGCTGAAGCGGCTACCCGAGCAGCTCTCCGGCGGCCAGCGCCAGCGGGTCGCCCTGGCCCGGGCCATCGTGCGCCAGCCACTGGTGTTCCTGATGGACGAGCCGCTCTCCAACCTCGACGCGCAGTTGCGCCTGCAGACCCGCCTTGAGTTGATGGGCCTGCACGAGCGTCTGGGCATCACCACCATCTACGTGACCCACGACCAGGTGGAGGCCATGACGATGGGCCAGCGCATCGCCGTGATGAAAGATGGTCGCATCCAGCAGATGGGCGACCCCACCGAGGTGTATGACGTGCCGGCCAACACCTTCGTGGCCACGTTCCTCGGCGCCCCTCCCATGAACCTCATCGGCGGGGCCCTCCACCGGGACAACGGCACGACGGCCTTCCGCTGCGAGGGCTACGAGTTGGCCGTCGAGCCCGCAGTCCACGGGATCAGCCCCGAGAGCCTCGACGGCGCCATCGGGGATGCCCAGCTCGGGGTGCGCCCCGAGCATCTCACTCTGGCATCCCCCGACGCCGAGGGTCTGCCGGGCGTGGTCCGGTTCCTGGAGCCGGTGGGCTCGGACCTGTTCGTGAGCGTGGACGTTGCCGGGCACGCCGTGCAGGTGCGGATGCCGCCCGACACCCAGGTGAGCACCGGAGCCAGTGTGCGGTTGGAGTTCGATCCGGCGCGCAGCCATCTATTCGACGCCGACTCCCAGAACCTGCGGGGCTGAGGCGTCCTGGGTCTGCGAGGCGCTGAGGGACGACCTCTCGGGCGGGCGCTGACCAGGGGCCGGATCGATGCATGATCTGGTGTTGTCCGGAGGGCACGTCGTGGACGGCACCGGGGGTGCTCCGTTCCGGGCCGATGTCGCCGTCGAGGACGGCCGCATCGCCGCCCTCGGGCCTGCCGGGGCGGCCCGGCGAGTGATCGACGTCTCGGGGCACCTGGTGGCGCCCGGCTTCGTGGACATGCATTCGCACTCCGACCTGGCGTTGCTGGCCGAACCCACCTCGGAGGCCAAGGTCATGCAGGGCGTGACCGGCGAGGTCGTCGGTCAGGACGGGCTGGCGTATGCGCCCCTCGACGACTCCACGCTCGCCGCAGTGCGCACCCAGACCGCCGGCTGGGTCGGCGACCCTCCCGGGCTGGACTACGGCTGGCGCTCGGTGGCGGACTACCTGGGCCGCCTGGAGGCTTCGCCTGCATCGTTGAACGTGGCGTTCCTGATCCCCCACGGAAACCTCCGCATGATGACGGTGGGCACCGAGGACCGTCCAGCCACCGCTGCCGAACTGGCCGAGATGCGCTCCCTGGTGCGCCAGGGAATGGCGGAGGGGGCGCTGGGGCTGTCCACGGGGCTCACCTACACGCCGGCCATGTACGCCGAGACCGACGAACTCACCGAACTGTGCCGTGAGATCACCGCGGACGGGGGCTACTTCTCGCCCCACACCCGCAGCTACGGGCGCGGCGTCATGGAGGCCTACGACGAGATGATCGACGTCTGCCTGCGCTCGGGCGCGCCACTGCACCTCACCCACTGCCAGGTCAGCTTTCCTGGCAACGAGGGCCGGGCCGGCGAGCTGGTCGAGCGACTGGGCGCCATCGACCCGCGGGAGTTGGAGATCTCCGCCGACAGCTACTGCTACGTACCCGGTTCCACCTACATGGCCGCGTTCCTGCCCAACTGGGCGTGGACCGAGGGACCTGAGGGTGTGCTGGCCCACCTGGTGGACCCGGCCGCCGCCGAGCGCATCCGTCATGAGCTGGAGGACGTGGGGACCGACGGCTTCCACGGGGCGCTGATGGATTGGTCGGCCATCGAGGTCTCCTCCGTGGGCACCGAGGAGGGGCGGCGCTGGATCGGCAGCCGTGTGGCGGAGATCGCCGCCGAGTTGGCGGTCACGCCGTGGGAGGCGGTCCGCCGCCTCATGGTCGACGAGCGGCTGAACGTCAACATCCTCACCCACGTCGGCCACGAGGACAACGTGCGCACCATCATGCAGCTGCCGTTCCACATGGGCGGCAGCGACGGCATCATGACCGGCGCTCGCCCGCATCCCCGCGCCTGGGGCACCTTCGCCCGCTACCTGGCCCACTACGCCCGCGACGAGGGCATGTTCGGCTGGCCGGAGATCGTGCGGAAGCTGGCTGCGCTGCCGAACCTGCGATTGCGGCAGTTTGATCGCGGGCTGCTTCGGCCGGGCTACTGGGCCGACATCGTGGTCTTCGACCCCGACGGGGTGCGCGACACCGCGTCCTTCGAGAACCCCCGTCAACACCCCGAGGGCATGCCGTGGGTTCTGGTGAACGGCGAATTGGTGAAGGACTCCGACGTCCACACCGGTGCCCGGCCCGGCCAGGTGCTGCGCAGCCAACTGCGGGCGACGGCGTGAGCACGCCGATCGAACGCCTGCGCTCGGCCGGCTGGGAGCTGCCGCCGTTGCCCACGCCGAAGGGCATGTACGTGCCCGCCCGCCGTCACGGCGATCTGCTGCACCTCAGTGCCCATGGTCCCTTCGGCCCCGACGGCGGCTTCACCCACCGCGGTGTGGTGGGCGAGGAGCTCAGCCTCGCCGAGGGGCGGGCCGCCGCGGCCGCCTGTGCGCTGAGCCTGCTGGCGTCGGCGGCCGGCGCCCTCGGCGACCTGTCCGCGATCAGCGGCACGCTCCGGATGGCCGGCTACGTGAACGCCGCTCCGGGCTTCGAGGACCACGCCAAGGTGCTGGACGGCGCCAGCGAGGTGCTCGACGCCGCCTTCGGCCCCCAGGCCCGGCCGGCCCGGACGGTCATGGGCGTGGCGAGCCTCCCCTTCGACCTGCCGATCGTCGCCGAAGCCACGTTCGTGATAGGAGCAGACGATGACTGAGCAGGCGATCCCCGCCGGCGGCCTCTTGGACATCCCGGAGAGCATCGAGACGCCCTCGCTGGTGGTGGACCGAACCCGGATGGAGCACAACATCGCCGACATGGCCGCGTACGCGGCCGGCCGGGGCATCGGCCTGGCGCCGCACGCCAAGACCCACCGCACACCCGAGATCGCCAAGCTGCAGATGGCGGCCGGGGCGGAGATGCTCTGCATCGCCAAGCTGGGCGAGGCGGAGGCTCTGGCGGAAGCAGGCCTCGACCGCTTCGTCATGGCGTACCCGATCGTGGGGGAGGCGAAGATCGCCCGCGCCCGCCGGCTCATGCAACGGGCGAGCATCCTGCTCTCGGTGGACTCCTTCGCCGGAGCCGAGGCCCTGGGGGCCGGCATGGCGGCTGCAGGCATGGTCGCCGACGTGCTGATCATCGCCGACACCGGCTACCACCGCTGCGGTGTGGACGCCGTCGAGGCCGCCGATTTCGGGGCCGCCATCGCGCCCCTGCCGGGCCTGCGCCTGCGCGGGTTGATCACGCACGAGGGTCACGCCTACTCCAAGCCCGGCGAGGATGGTCTACACAACGCCTCGGTCGACGCCGGCCGGCAAATGGTTGAGGCCGCCGCCGGCCTGCGTGCCCGGGGGCTGGACATCGACGTGGTGTCGGTGGGTTCCAGTGCCACCGCCCGGCACACGACCGCGGTGGACGGCATCACGCAGGTGCGTCCGGGCATCTACGCCTTCAACGACTACGGGCAGGTGCTGCGCGGCGTGGTGGGTCTGGACCGCTGCGCGGCTCGGGTGGTGGCGACGGTGGTCAGCCACGTCGAGCCTGACAGGGCCATCCTGGACGCCGGGTCCAAGTCGGTCAGCCACGACCGGCTCGGCATCCATGTGCCCGGCGCACCCGGCGGTTACGGCCTGGTCGTGGACCTGCCCGGTTGGGAGCTGTACCAGCTCTCGGAGGAGCACGGCTGGTTGCGCTGGACGGGCGAAGGTCCGCCCACCGAATTGACCATCGGCCAGCGGGTGCAGATCCTGCCCAATCACATCTGCTCGGCGTTCCACATGCTCGGCCAATCCGAGATCGTCGAGGGCGGCGAGCACGTGGCCACCTGGGTCGCCACCGGCCGCGGCGAGAGCCGCTGAGCGATGAGAGCGGCCCTTCCTCGTGGTTCGATCCCCCTCCTCGTCATTCCGGCGAAGAGCCTGCCCCGGACCCGATCCGGGGCCGGAATCCAGTGGACGGCAATCCTGTCGGACGTGTCCGGGGCGCTGAGGTCATGAGACTTGACGGGAAGGTCTGCGTCATCACCGGCGCCGGCTCAGGCCAGGGACGGGCCGCGGCGCTGCGCTTCGCCGAAGAAGGCGGGAGTGTGGTGATCGTCGAGGTCGACCGGTCCGGCGGTGCGGCAGCCGCCGACGAGATCGCCGCGGCGGGCGGCGAGGCCCTGTTCGTCGAGGCCGACGTGAGCGTCGAGGACGACTGGCGCCGTGTCGTGGCAGGAGCGGTCGAGCGGTTCGGCGGTGTCGACGTGCTCTACAACAACGCGGCGGTCGCCCCCGTCGAGGACGGCTCGGTGGTCGACGTGCCGCTGGAGGTGTGGGACCGCATCCTGGCGGTGAACCTCACCGGTCCGATGTTGGGTTGCCGCCATGCCATCCCGGAGATGCTGCGGCGCGGCGGCGGGTCGATCATCAACACGTCGTCCATCCGGGCGTTCGTGGGCGGCAGCCAGCCGATCGACGCCTACACGGCAAGCAAGGGGGCGCTGATCTCGCTCACCCGGTCGCTGGCCGTCGTGTACGGGCCAGAGGGGATCCGCACCAACGTCATCGCCCCGGGCACGATCCGCACGCCCATGGCCCTCGTACATGACGCCCACGGCGATGCGGGGAGTCAAATGCGTCTGGCCCGCTACCCGGTCGGCCGCTTCGGTGAGCCCACCGAGATCGCCGACCTGGCGGTCTACCTGGCGTCGGACGAGTCACGCTGGACCAACGGGGCCGTGATGGTGATCGACGGCGGCGCCATGATCAACTACGTCTGACCCTACGGGGTGGAGCCACGGACACGAGGAGGGAAGATGCGAATAGCGGAAGGATACGAACAGAGCCCCTACAGGTCGGAGCGGCAGCGCCGGGAACTGCTGGGGTACACCGACCCGCTGGTCGTCCACCCGGGCGACGAGGTGCGGGTGATGGTCAGCTCCGAGTTCGACTCCTACGAGTCCAGGGTCGTGCGGCTCATCCACGGGGACACCTCGCCGCAGAGCCCCGGCTTCAAGGCCGAGCCGGTGGCCACCTCGGCCGACGGCAGCCACCCCGGGCGGATCCAGGACACGCACGCCGGATCGTACGTGGAGGTACCCGACGCCCCGGAGGTCTCCGGCAGCTTCACGGTCGCCGCCTGGATCTGGCCGACCGTCCCCGAGGCGGGGGTGCAGACCATCGTGGCCCACCGCAGCCGCTCCACCGGCTACAGCCTCGGGTTCGGCGTACCGAGGGGGATGCCGACCGGGCCAGACGTGGACAGCGCCGGCTGCACCGTTATCCCCGAGTTAGGAGCCGACGTCGGGCTCACCCTGCGGGTCGGCCGCGCGGACTTCTCCCTGGGCGCCTGGCCGACCGCCAAGCGCTGGCACTTCGTGGCGGGCTCCTGGGACGCCGCCACCGGCGAGGCGCGCCTGTTCCAGCGGATCCACGAGCGGGGCCCAGAGCCCTCGCTCGCCGCCACCACGGACTTCGGGACGCCGGATGACGACTATGCCGATCCCACCCCGGGCGAGCCCGGCACACCGCTGCTGCTGGCGGCCGGCTCGCGCATCGACGGCACCGAGGTGGGCGCCTTTCACTGCTTCAACGGCAAGATCGAGCGGCCGTGCGTGTTCAACCGGGCGCTGAGTGTCGACGAGTTGGAGACACTGGCCGGCGGTGCCGACCCGCTGGCGATCGACGATGTCGCGGCGGTGTGGGACTTCGCCGCCACGGACGCCTCGGGTGTCGACGTCGCCGATGTCACCGGCTCGGGCCACGACGGCACCGTCGTCAACTACGCGATGCGCGGCCTCACCGGCCACAGTTGGGACGCCACGGTCTTCACCCGCGAGGAGGCGCCGGAGCAGTACGGGGCCATCCACTTCCACGACGACGACTTCGACGACAGCCGCTGGGAGGAGGACTTCAGGTTCACGGTTCCCGACGACGCCCGCAGCGGCTACTACGCCGTGCACCTGCAGGCCTCCGACGAGGCCGGCGGCGAGGAGGACAACATCCCCTTCTTCGTGACGCCGGCCCCGGGCGCCCGCCGGGCGAAGGCGGCCTACCTGGCGCCCACGTGCAGCTACCTGGCGTACGCCAACGAACGGGTGCTGTTCAGCGGCGGCCACGACTTCAGCGACCTCACCAACATCCCCATCGTGGTGGACCCCTACGACGACTACCTGGGTGCCCGGGTGGAGCTCGGCGGCTCGGTCTACGACGTGCACACCGACGGCAGCGGGGTGTGCCACTCCACCACCCGCCGCCCTCTGTTGTCGATGCGCGCCACCGCCCGCCACTGGGTGACCGGCGCCCCGCGGGGCTACGCCTTCGACCTGTACCTCGTGGACTGGCTGGAGAACCAGGGCGTCGACTACGACGTCATCACCGACGAGGACCTGCACTTCGAGGGGCTGGACTGCCTCTCGGAGTACAAGGTCGTCATGACCGGTTGCCACCCCGAGTACTGGACCGGCCCCATGCTGGACGCCCTCGAGGCGTATCTGGACGGCGGCGGGCGGTTCATGTACCTGGGCGGCAACGGCTTCTACTGGGCCACCACGTATGACCCGGGGCGTCGCCACGTCGTGGAGATCCGGCGCGGCTTCGCCGGCAGCCGGGCCTGGGAGTCGCATCCCGGCGAGACGCAGTTCGCCTCAACCGGCGAGCAGTGCGGCATCTGGCGGCACCTGGGCCGCCCGCCCAACGCCATCGTCGGCACCGGGTTCTCCTGCCAGGGCTGGGACGCCAACACGCCCGGCTACCGCCGCCTGCCCGACAGCTTCGACCCGCGGGCCGCGTTCATCTTCGAGGGCGTCGGCGACGACGAGATCATCGGCGACTTCGGCCTGGTCATGAACGGCTGCGCCGGCGACGAGTTGGACCGCGTCGACCACAGGCTCGGCACGCCCTCGCACACCCTGGTGTTGGCAACCTCGGCGGGGGAGCACTCCGCCTACTACCTGATATGCCACGAGGACATCTTCGTGATGCACGCCAACATCGACGCCACCCACAACGACGACGCCCGCGCCGACATGGTCTACTTCGAGACCGCCAACGGCGGGGCGGTGTTCTCGGTGAGCTCCATCAACTGGTTCTCGGGCCTGTCGCACAACGACTACGACAACAACGTCTCCCGCATCACGTCCAATGTGCTGAACAACTTCCTGGCGTAGTCTGAGCCGCCGCCGGGCGGGCCGTCCCCAAGGAGGAAATGATGGCGAAGCAGCCGATCACCAGTGCGTCCGCACCCCAGCCGTCGGGGGCCTACTCGCAGGGCATCTCCGCCGGCGGGTTCGTGTTCCTGTCGGGCCAGGGGCCGTTCACGCCCGACGGTGAAATACCCGAGGGCGGCTTCGGCGCCCAGGCGCGCCAGACCTTCGCCAACCTGGCGGCGGTTGCCGCCGCCGCCGGAGGATCGCTGGCCG
The DNA here is from genome assembly GCA_028824415.1 of bacterium. Lineage (GTDB taxonomy): Bacteria > Actinomycetota > Acidimicrobiia > Acidimicrobiales > CATQHL01 > VXNF01. The sequence continues at coordinate 16,170 of JAPPDX010000035.1, forward strand.
ACGCCGTGCGGGTGGGCGTCTACCTGCACGACATGGGCGATTTTCCCGAGATGAACGCCATCTACCGGCAGACGTTCCCCGAGCCACTGCCGGCACGCACCACGATCCAAACGCCATTGCCCGGCTTCCTGATCGAGGTCGACGTCGTCCTGCACCTCGGCGACTGAGCCCCCGCCACCCTTCTGACCGTCATTCCTGCGAAGAGCCTGCGCCGGACTTGATCCGGGGCCGGAATCCAGGCGGTGCGGTCAGGGCCGTTCTGCCAGCAGTACCTCAGCGATCTGCACGGCGTTCAGCGCTGCGCCCTTGCGCAGGTTGTCGCCAACGACGAACAGCGCCAGCCCGTGCGGCACCGTGGGGTCGCGCCGGATACGCCCCACCAGGGTGTCGTCGATGCCGGTTGCGCCCAGCGGCGTGGGCAGGTCATCCAGCACCACGCCGGGGGCGCCTGCCAGGACTTCGCCGGCCTCGGCCGGGCTGAGGGGCCGCTCGAACTCCGCGTTGATCGAGAGCGAGTGCCCGGTGAAGGCCGGAACCCGCACGCAGGTGGCCGACACGGCCAGGTCGGGAGTGCCCAGGATCTTGCGGCTCTCGTTGCGCAGCTTCTGCTCCTCGTCGGTCTCGCCGCTGCCGTCGGAGACGACTCCGCCGCAGACCGGCAGCACGTTGTAGGCCAGCGGCGCGCCGAAGGGCCCATCGGCGGGCACCTCGGCGGCCCGCGAGTCGAAGGCCAGTTCGGCCACCGCCCCGCCGGGCGCGGCGATCTGGTCCGCCAGGGCGCTCACGCCGGCCCGCCCGGCCCCCGAGGCGGCCTGGTAGCTGCTGATCACGAGCCGCCGCAGGCCCGCAGCGTCGTGCAGCGGCTGCAGCACCGGCATCGCCACCATGGTCGTGCAGTTGGGGTTGGCGACGATGCCCTTGGGCCGGTGCGCCAGCGCGGCGGCGTTCACCTCCGGAACCACCAGCGGCACATCGGGGTCCATCCGCCAAGCCGAGGAGTTGTCGATCACGGTCGCCCCGGCCTGTGCCACCAACGGTGCCAGAGCCCGCGAGGTGGTCTTGCCCGCCGAGAAGAGAGCAATGTCGGTCGTGGAGTAGTCGGCGGTCTCGGCGTCCTCGACGCCGATCTCCGTGCCGTTGAAGGCCAGGTGCCGCCCGGCCGAGCGCGACGACGCCATGAAGCGCACCCGCTGCAGCGGGAATTCACGCTCGGCGAGCAGTGCACGCATCACCCCGCCCACCTGCCCGGTGGCACCGACGACTGCTACTTCCATGCCGTCAGGCTACCGAGACCGGTGTAGCCGACCGCCTCGCTTGGAACGGTGGGGCTAGGAGGCTCCGCTCGTCTGCGGGGCGGCCGTTGATGCGGCTTCCCCCGGTGACTCGTCGGGCTCGGGATCGGGGGCGTCGCGCAGGGCCCAGCCCATGAGGCGCAGCATCGCTCGCGCCGCCGGGCGCACCACAGCGCGCCGCAGCGGCCCGCACCGAAAGTCGTGGAGAGCCTGCGCCCACGGCGGCAAACTGTCGAACGCCGCCCAGAAGAGAATGCCGTACGCAAGTCGCGCCACGGGTGGCAGCGGGAAGGCGCGCAGGAAGTAGGCCGCCTCCCGGCTGAGTTCGCTGGCGGCGACGGCGGGACGGAACCCGTCGATGACCGCCGCCAGTTCGGCCCGGCTGCGCGGCGGTGCAGCGACTCCCAACCGCTCGGCGACGGTGGCCATCTCTGCCACATAGCGGTCGGGCAACTCGCCCGTCCTGAGTTCCGCCGCGGCCGCCTTCCTGGGGTCCCACGCCGGCAGGTTCGGAGTCAGGACGGTCTCGCCGCGACGGCGCGGGCGGCGCCCGAAACGCAGGAACGCCTCCAGGAAACTGTCCACTTCGGTGGCGTGAACCCAGGCCAGCAGATCGGCGTCGTCGGCCCGGTAGCGGCGTCCCTCGGGTGTCACGCCGGAGACGGAGAGGTGGACGCGCCGTACCGCCTCGATGGCCGCCTCGGCCTCCGGCAGTGAGCAGTAGGTGGTGGTGCCCAGGAAGAACACGGTGCGCCGCAGCCGTCCCAGCGGGTCCTGGCGGAAGTCCGAGTGCTCGCCGACGCCCTGCATGGCGACGGGGTGCAGCGACTGGAGCAGCAGCGCCCGGATGCCGCCAACCATCATCGAGGCCTCGGCGTGCACCAGCCACGCCGCCCCACCGGTCGGAAGCAAGGTGGGCGCCCCCGGCGTGGGGGCGAACTTGCGCGAGCCGCTGCCCGACAGCACCGTGCGGATCGACCACGCCAAGCGGTTGCGCAGCGCCGCCGCGGGATTCACGGCCGCCGCTCCGGCGCCCGCCCGCCGTCGCCCGGGAACTGCTGGGGAGTCGGGCAGGCGGGATTTGAACCCACGACCTCTTCGTCCCGAACGAAGCGCGCTACCAAGCTGCGCCACTGCCCGTCGGGGGCCGAGGATACCAAGGCCGAACCGCCGCGCCGGGCGGCTCAGCCGGCGCTCTCGTATAAGGTCCCACCCTCGGCCAGAGCCTGACGTCCCCGGCGCAGGCGGAAAGCGTCGAGCGGTTTGATCAGCCAACCGTCGGCGCGTGCCTGCCGGGCCAGGAAGGTGTCCGCAGGCCGGTCGAGCAGCATCAGCACCCTCTGTTCGGGCAGCCGCCCGGCATCGCTCTCGGCCCGCAGGTCCAGGCACGACGCCATTCCGCCCATGCTGCCGATCTGCAGGTCCACGATCACCAACTCGGGCTGCAGCTCCTCGGTGACGGCCACAAGATCCCGTCCCGAACGCACCCGGCTGACACGGGTGTCGTCGTCGGCGAGGGCCCCGGCAACCTCCTCGAAGGTCCAATCGGCGTCGGTTGCAAGCAGCACGTCGGCCATACCGTGAGGCTACCGGGGCGGTAGCATCCCCGGCGAGACGGGAGGTTGCCGCGTGTTCGAGGTTCAGGTGGAAGTCGCGGAGGACCACACCGTCTGCCGCCCTGTCGGCGAGTTGGACGCCTACACGGTCGGTGAGTTCCGCGAAGCCCTGAACGGCGTCGATGAGACGGCCCGTCTGGTGGTGGACCTGAACGGCGTCCCGTTCATGGACTCGGCCGGTCTGGGAGCGCTTATCGGCGGCATCCGGCGGGTGCGCGACGGCGGCGGGACCATCGCCGTCCTCTGCGATCGGCCCGCCATCACCCGGCTGCTGCACACGACGGGCTTCGACCGGATCGTTCCGATGGTCGAGACCATGGCGGCGGCCATCGAGGCGCTCGGGCCCGTCGACGAATCCTGATCCTTCGATGCGCCGGAGTTCCCCTCCCGCTCCCGGCGCGCGCCGTGGGGCTTCCAGGACTCGGGGTGTCTTGCTGGCGGTGGCCCTAGCCGGCTCGGGCTGGCTGCTGACACTCTCGGGTCCGGTCGCGGCGCAGGCCGGGGACTGCCCGCCCGACTCAACTGTCCCCGTCCCGGTTCGGGCGCCCGACCCCGGTGCAGACTTGGTCCAGGTGGTCGAGGTCGTCGGCTTGATGGATCCGGTGCTCAGCGACTTCGTGATCGACCGCATCGCCGGCGCCTCCCAGCCCGGCAGCGGCGTGCTGGCCGTGGTCCTGCGGGTCGACAGCCGTCGGGCCGTGGTCGGCGAGGCCGAACTGGGGACGATCGCCGAGGCGATCGCCGGTTCCCGGGTGCCGGTCACCGCCTGGGTCGGTCCCTCGGGAGCGCGCGCCACCGGCGAGGTGGCCCAACTCCTGGCGCTCGCCGACCGGGTGGGCGTGGCGCCCGGGGCGCGGCTCGGCGAGACCGGCGATCAGGTGCTCGACTGCGGTCGCTTCGGCCGGCTCTGGGGATCCAACGCGCCGCTGCTGGCCGACCGCACTGTCAGCCACAGCGAGGCCACCACCAGCGGTGTGGCACCGGCGCCGGCGCCCACGCTCGGTGAGTTCCTGTTCACCCTGGAGGACCTGGGCTTCGAGACCGAGGAGGTGGTCGACGACGAGTCCGGTGAGATCCGCCTCGAACCGCGCACCTCGGTGCAGTTCGTGAGCCTGCCGTTCGTCGGGGGGATCATGCACACAGTGGCGAGCCCGCCACTGGCGTACCTGCTGCTGCTCATCGCCCTGTCGCTGCTGCTTCTGGAGTTGTACACCGCGGGTGTGGGGATTGCGGGTGTCGTGGGCGCCGCCAGCGGCATCCTGGCGCTCTACGGGCTGGCCGTGCTGCCGACCAACGGCTACGCCATCGCCCTGATCGTCTTCGCCTTCTTCGCCTTCGCCATCGACGTCCAGACAGGGGTGCCCCGCCTCTGGACCGCCATCGGGACCGCAAGCGTCGTCGCCGGGACGCTGACGCTCTACGACGGGGTCTCCATGTCGTGGGTGCCGATGCTGGGAGGGCTCGTCGCGCTGATGCTCGGCGTTCTGGGAGGCATGCCGCCGCTCATACGCAGCCGTTTCTCCACGCCCACCATCGGACGCGAGTGGATGATCGGTATGCGTGGCGAGGCTGTGGAGCCGCTGCATCCGTTCGGGATCGTTCGCATCGCCGAGAGCCTGTGGCGGGCCCGCACCTTCCGGGCATCGCCGGTCCCACCCGGCGGGCCGGTGGAGGTCACCGGTATCGATGGGCTGTTGCTGGAGGTGTCACCGGTGGAGGTCCCCGAGGAGCCCCAGAGCACCGGCGACGAGCAGGCCACCGACGGCGAGGAGACCGGCTAGCGGCATCGGCGCGCGTGCCGGGGACGAATCTTCAATCTCGTCTTGTGCTGGATCGAATGCCGTCCTATGGTCGCCCCCGTGATTGGGGAGACGGCGTGAGCGCGATCACCGACGGCGCCGAATGGCAGATGCGGGCGGCCTGCCGGGGGCCCCAATCAGTGGTGTTCTTCCCGCCCACGGTGGCGGAGGGCAAGGAGGAGCGATCCGAGCGCGAGCGGCGCGCCAAGGCCATCTGTGCCCAGTGTTCGGTGATCACCGAGTGTCTCGATTACGCCCTTCGGATCCGCGAGCCTCACGGCATCTGGGGTGGACTGAACGAGCAGGAGCGTCGCCGGCTGTTCTGAGTGCCGACGACTGCGCTGAGAGCCGCGGTAAGCGGTTCCGGCGGCGCCGGGAACCCTCCAGTTGCTCAATCGGTGCTGTCGAGGGATGGCTCGGTCCCGGTCCGGCCCGGGAGGCGGCGCCCGGCGATGCGCAGGTCGCCGCGCCGGCGGGTCACCCCGCCGGCGTCCAGCGCCGCCAGCAGCGGCAGGGCGAACTTCCGGCTCGTGCCGACGGCATCGCGGAACTCGGCGACGGTGAACCCCTCGGACCGGCGGTCGAGCAGCCGGGTGACCTCCTCGGCAGCCCGGTGGATGGCGACCGCCGGGAAGATCACGCCGTCCAGGGACACGACCAGACCCCGCCGCAGCATCTCCCGCAACTCCTCCGGAGCCAACGCGGGGACACCGGGCGCGGCCGGTTCAGGGGGCGCGAAGGGCTGCTCAGCCAGCGCGCCCAGAAATGGATGCTCGCTGAGCGTGTCGAGGTGGCGGGCGGGGCGAGCCCTCCCGGCCTCGACGACGACATCGTCGAGATGCTCGGCGACGGCCCGCTGCTGCTCGCTGAGAACGGCCAGGTCGAGGCCCAGGTCCGAGGCCTCGGCGATCCGAGCCCGGATCTCGTCCCGGGCGGCCTGCAGCGTCGCAGGGTCGACCACCCAGCCGGCGAGGTCGGGCGGACGTCGCTCGCCGGTTAGGCGCCATAGTTCGTCGGGCCGTACCCAGCCTCGCTCGGCGATGACCCGGTCCACGGAGCGATCGGGCCGAGCCCGCGCGGCGGCAAGGCGCGGGTCCACGTCGAGGATCTCACCACCGCCGACCGTCTCGGCCCGCCCGCTCTCGCGCAGTACGAAGCGGTCTCCGGGCCGCAGCGGCAGCCGGCAGGGAAGGTGTAGCCGCACCGCGCCCTGGCTGCCCGGCCGGAGGGACTCGCTCCCCAGGATGCGCATGCGCACGCTGAACTCGCCGGCGCCCAGGTAGGCCACGTAGGCCCCTCGCCGGGACACCTCGTGGTCCAGCGATTCCAGCACGGCCAGGGAGGCGTCGACGGTGCGGGTCAGGTGCCACTGGTCCTCTTGGACGACCACGTGGCCGCGCCCCACATCGCCGTGGTTGACGCCGACGAGGTTCAGGGCGGTGCGATGTCCGGGGCCCACGCTGTCCTGGGCCGCGTAGAGGCTCTGGATGGCGCGCACCCGCACCCGCCGGCGGCCCGGCCGGACCGCCAGCTCGTCGCCGGTGGTGATCGTTCCGCCGGTGAGGGTGCCGGTGACCACGGTGCCCGCCCCCGGCGCCACGAAGGCCCGGTCAACCCACAGGCGGGGCCGCCCGGCGTCCACCGCCGGCGGTGTGCGGGCCAGCAGCCGGTCGAGGGCGGCGGCGAATTCCTCCATTCCGGTACCCGAGATGCTGTCGGTCGCCACGATCTCGGCGTCGGCCAGGAACGTGCCGGACAGGTGGTCCGAGGTGTCCAGGCGGGCGATCTCGGCGAGCTCGCTGTCCACGAGGTCCACCTTGGTGAGGACCACCAGTCCGCTGGCGATGCCCAGCAGCTCCAGGATGCGCAAGTGCTCCTCCGACTGCGGCTTCCAGCCCTCGGTTGCGGCGACGACGAAGATGCAGGCGTCGGTGGCGCCCACGCCGGCCAGCATGTTCCGGATGAACCTGATGTGACCCGGTACGTCCACGATGGCGCAGCGTCGCCCGCTCGGCAGTTCGGCGGCGGCGAAGCCCAGGTCTATCGTCAGGCCGCGCCGACGTTCCTCTTCGAAGCGGTCGGGATCGGTGCCGGTCAGCGCTTTGACCAGGGTGGACTTACCGTGGTCGACGTGGCCGGCGGTGGCGACGACGTGCACGCTGCCCTCGCCGCGGATCCTGCCGGCTACGCGCCGCCGCCGGCCACGGAGGTCCGGCAGGCCGCGGCCACCATGCCGTCGTCGGCGGGGTCCACTGTGCGCAGATCCAGGAAGGTTTGCTGCCCGGCCACCCTGGCAACCACCGGAACCTCGTGATCCCGCAGGGCCCCGGCGCGGTCCCCGGGCAGCACGATGCCCGCTGAGGGGATCTCAACCCCCGGCAGGGTGCCGCCGCCGGTGGTGGCCGCCATGTCGCGCACCTCGCCGACGCCGATCGATGCGGCGCGGGAGCGCAACTCGGCGACCGGGCGGGTTGCCATGCGCCAGAACGGGATGTCATCACCGCGCCGATGGAGGTAGGTGAGCGCCAGCGACTGCAGGGTCTCCAGCACCAGCCCGCCCGCACGGAAGGCGCGTGCCAGAGGATGGCGGGCGCAACGCGTCACCAGATCGGCGTTCCCGACGATGATGCCCGCCTGTGGCCCGCCCAGCAGCTTGTCGCCCGAGAACGTCACCAGGTCGGCGCCGGCGGCGAGGGTCTGCCGGGCTGCGGGCTCGCCGCGCAGCCATGGCGGCGGCCCGCCCGCCAGCCATTGACAGGCCTCGTCGAGGAGGCCCGACCCGATGTCGACCACCAGCGGCACGCCGAGGTTCGCAAGCTCGCCGACCGCGGGTGCCTCGGTGAACCCGACGATGCGGTAGTTGGATTGGTGCACCCGCAGGCACAGCGCCACGTCGCCCGAGTCGACGGCGGCCTCGTAGTCCTGGCGCCGGGTCCGGTTCGTGGTGCCTACCTCCACGAGTCTCGCCCCGGACTGCGCCACGATCTCCGGCACCCGGAATCCACCGCCGATCTCCACGAGTTCCCCGCGGCTGACCGCCACGCCGCGACCTGCGGCGAGCGCGCCCAGCACCAGCGTGACCGCGGCGGCGCAGTTGTTGACGACGAGGGCGGCCTCGGCGCCGCAGAGTCTTGCCAGCAGGCCTGCGGCGTGAGCGTGACGGTCCCCCCGGACGCCCCGCCGGGTGTCGAACTCCAGACTGGAGTAGCGCAGCGGGGTCGCGACCGCGGCACTCTCGACGGCACCCAGCGGCGCTCGACCCAGGTTGGTGTGCAGCAGCACGCCGGTGGCGTTGATGACCGGTTGCAGCAGCGACCGCTCGATGGCTGCGGCGCGGGCCGAGGCGCCGGCGGGATCGCCGGCGGCGATGGCCTCACGGGCCGCTTCGACGAGTAGCCCGTGCGGCAGTCCACTTGCGGCGAGAGACTTCGCCAGCGAGTCGACGCTCGGCGGTCGGGCGTGCCCCTCGGGCGCCGGGGCTGGCACTGTGCTCCGGCGGTCGTTCACGAAACCAGGGCCATGGCCCCGCTCAGAGCCCCCTGGGCAGCCCGCACGACTCTGCGATGAGGCTGCGGGCCATCTCGTTGTTGATGGGGGCGATCCGGTAGATGCGGGTGTCGCGCCAGTAGCGCTGCATGTCCGTCTCGGCGGCGTAGCCCATGCCGCCGAGCATCTGGATGCCCAGGTCGGCGGCTGCGACCGCGTACTCCGAGGCGAGGACCTTGGCCATCGTCGCCTCCGTCCCGCAGGGCTCGCCGATCGATTGCAGCCAGGCGGCCTCGTAGGTGATGAGCTCGGCTTGGCGCTGCCACATCCTGATGTCGGCCACATTGTGTTGCAGTGCCTGGAACTCGCCGATCCGCCGGCCGAACGCCTCCCGGGTGGTCAGGTGGGCAACCGCCTCCTCCAGGACCCCGTCCAGGACCCCGCAACACAGCGCCGCCACGAGGATCCGCTCGTTGTTCAGAGAGGCCAGCAGCTGATGCCAGCCGCGGCCCGCCTCGCCGAGCACCAACTCGTCGGGCACGAACACGTCCTCCAAGTACACCTCATAGGAGGGAACGGCCCGCATTCCCAGCTTGGGGATCGACGTAAGTTCGAGCCCGTCGGCGGGTTGGGGGACCAGGAAAACCGTTGTGCCGAGGCTCTTGCGCGGTGGGTTGGGATCCGAACGGGCCAGGAGCAGCAGGTAGTCGGACTGCGCCGCCGCCGTGCACCAGATCTTGCGACCGCTGATGCGCCAGCCGCCGTCGCAGCGCGTCGCGGTGGTGCGCAGGGCCCCGAGCAGATCGGTGCCGCCTCCCGGCTCGGTCATCGAGATGGCGAACCGGAGCCTGCCCTCGGCCAGGTCGGGGAGGAAGCGCTCCTTCTGCTCGTCGGATCCGAAGGCGCTGAGCGACTTGGCCCCGGCGAAGGAGGAAATGCCCCAGATCCACGTCAGCCCCGCGAGCGACCGTCCCAGCTCTTGGCAGAGCAGCGCCTGCTCAACGGCTGTCCCGCCCTGGCCGCCGTAGGCGGGGTCGATGCCGATGGCGTGGAAGCCGGCGGCCGCCATGGTGTCCCAGAGCTCGTACGGGTACTGCCCCTCGGCGGCCTCGAGGTCGCGGGCCACCGACTTCGGGCACTCCCGCTCCACCCAATCGCGCAGCATCTTGCGGAACGCGAGCTGCTCGTCGCTGAAGCGGAAGTTCACGGACCGCGCCGTTGCAGGCTGACAGGTGTTCCGGCGAGGTGCGCGCTGCACCCGGCGAGGGCGCCGGCCGGCACCAGTTCCTCGACGAGCCGCTTGGCGATGTCGCGGACAGCCTCCGCGGCGGGGCCCTCGCCCAGCACGAACGGCCGCCCGGCGTCGCTGGACGGTGAGACCTGCGGGTCGATGGGGACCTTGCCCAGCAAGGGCGCCCCGATCTCGGAGGCCAGGGCCTCGCCGCCGCCCTCTCCGAACAGCTCGTGGCGTGTCCCGCCGGGATCGACGTAGGCGGTCATGTTCTCGATGACTCCGGCGATGCGCAGGTAGTTGTTGCGACCCATGTTGGCGGCGCGCGCGGCCACGTTCTGCACGCTGCGCGAGGGGGTCGTGACGATGATCATCTCTGCTCGGGGCAGCAGCTTGGCGATCCCCATCTGCACATCGCCGGTTCCCGGCGGCATGTCCACCACCAGGAAGTCCATGGGCCCCCACAGCACGTCCTCCAGGAAGTGGCGCACCGCCCGGTTCAGGATCAGGCCGCGCCACATCAGGGCCGTCTGCTCGTCGTCGACCAGCAGGCCCATCGAGACCACTTTCAGCATGCCCTCGCCGATGTCCCGCGTCTGGGGCAGGATCTTTCGCTCGGACTCGGCGCCCTCGAGCCGGCCCGTTAGGTCCAGCATCCGGGGCACCGAATACCCCCAGATGTCGGCGTCGAGCAGACCCACGGTCATCCCCTCGGTCGCCAGCGCCATGGCGAGGTTCACCGAGATGGAGGACTTGCCGACGCCACCCTTGCCCGAGGCGATCAGCAGCACCTTGGTGGTGATCGGGATCTCGGTGTCGGGCGCGTTCTCGGCGACGTTGCGCCGGGCGATCGCCATGGCCTTGGCCTTGCCCCCGGTGGAGAGTTCCGTCCAGGAGATGTCCACGGCACGAACGCCCGCCAGGGACGCTACCCGGTTGCGCACGTCGCGCTGGATCTGCGCTCGCAGGGGGCAGCCCATGGTGGTGAGGGCGATGGTGACCGTGACCTGGCCGCAGGGGTCGACCTCGGCTCCGGGAACCATCCCCAACTCGACGATGTTGCTGCCGAGTTCGGGGTCGATGACGTCGCTGAGCAGCGCCATGACGGCCTCGACGGTCGGTGGCGGAGCGCTTGAGGAGACCTCAGCGGCCGCCGCGGGGCCGGCTGGCGGCTCCGGGTCCGGGGTGACGGAGACGGCCACGAAGCGAAGTCTACGGGGACGGTTCGCGCCGACAGCCCTGCAGGCGCGGCGGCGACCTCGGGTACACTGGCTCCACGGGTCCGTCCCGGCTGTGGGCCGGCGGTCCCAGCGAGAAGTGTCGGCGCGGAAACGACCGGGCCGGCAGGCCACGGAATCGACCAAGGAGTGTCCAATGATCACGCTCACTCCCGCCGCAGCGAGCAAGGTCGGCGAGTTGCTCACCGACGAGAGCGAAGAGGGTCTGGCACTGCGGGTGGCCGTCCGCCCGGGCGGCTGCTCGGGATTCAGCTACGAGATGTACTTCGACACCGAGGTCAACGAGAGCGACCAGAGCGCCAACTTCGAGGGTGTCGACGTCATCGTGGATCCCTCCAGTGCCATGCTGCTGCAGGGGGCCACCCTGGACTACAGCGACAGCCTGCAGAACGCCGGCTTCTCCATCGACAACCCCAACGCCCAGCGCACCTGCGGCTGCGGGCAGTCCTTCAGCTGACCTCCATGCCGGCGCCGGCCGGCGACCACATCACCCTCACTGTCGATGGTCGCTCCGTCAGCGCGCCCGCTGGTGACTCCTCGCTCCTGACGCTCCTGCGCGAGCACCTCGGCATCGGTGGGGTGAAGGACGGCTGCAGCCCGCAGGGGCAGTGCGGCGCCTGCACGGTTCTGGTGGACGGCGCCGCCAGAGTGGCCTGTGTCACGCCGGCCCGGCGTGTGGCGGGTCGCGAGATCACGACGCTGGCGGGGCTGGACACGGACCGGCGAGCGACCTGGGCGGACGCCTTCTGCGCCACCGGTGCGAGCCAGTGCGGGTTCTGCACGCCCGGAATCATCCTGCGCCTCGAGAGCTTGCTCGGCCGCTCGCCCGGCGCGGATCCACGCCGGGCGCTCGCCGCCCATCTCTGCCGCTGTACCGGTTGGCAGACCATCATGGAGGCCTTCGAGGCCGTGGCGGCGGGCGTCGAGCCGGGCGTCCGGGCCGATCGCGACCTGGTGGCAGCGGCGCAGCGCGCGGGGATCGAGGGGAGCCGCACGCAGGTGGTGGGCCCGCACGTGGCGTGCGGCGAGGGAGGATTCGCCGACGACAGCGCGCCCGCCGACGCACTCGTGGCGGTCCCAGCGGCGGGCGGCTGGGCGCTGGCCGAGACCCTCGCGGAGGCTCGAAGCGCCGCCGGCGCACCCGAGGGCCGGCGCAGCACGTTGGCGGCGACACCGCCGCTGGAGGTGCCGCCGGGGGACTGGGATGCAACACTCCGGACCTGCTGGACCGAACCGGCCTACCTCGAACTCGACGCCTCCTGGTGCCTGCCGGGCGGCCGGGCCGCCGATCCGCTTGCAAACGGCGGCGCCTTCGGCGGCAAGGAGACCTCATTGGCGGCTGTGACCGCCCGCCGGCTGGCCGACGAGACGGGGCGCGCGGTCCGTGTCGTCTATTCCCGGCCGGACGCGACCCGGCTGGGGTCGAAGCGGCCTCCGGTGGCCGGCGGCGCAAACGCCGACGGGAGCGGGTGCCTGAGGGTCGTCCGGACTCCGGGTATCGCCGCGGCGGTCGCTGCGGTGGCGCCCGGACTGGAACTGGCCGAGGTGGACGTGGCCGGCCCGCCAACCTCGGGAGCGCTCCGCGCCGCCGGCGTGGCCGAAGTGCTCGCCCTCCTCGCCGGGGCGCGCGGCAGTGCAGGACCGGTGCGTCTGCCGGGCGGTGCGGTCGCCGCGGCGGACGTCAGCGGAGGCACCATCGACGTGGAGGTGGATTGCGGACGGCCGCTCGACGACGTCGTTCTCCGCTCCTACTGCATCGGCGCTGCCCACATGGCCTACAGCCTCGTGACCTCCGAGGCGATCGCGGTCGACGAACACGGCACGGTCGCCGACCTCACCGTGCGCTCCTTCGGGGTCGTAACGGCGTCGCAGACGCCGACGGTGAACGTGCGGATCGCTCCGAGCGACGCCGAGCCCGTCAATGGCTCCGACGCGGTGTTCGTGGCGGTGGCCGCCGCCACGTGGCTGGCGAAGGGCTGCCCGCCGACCTGGCCCACCGACCGGCGGTCGTGACCGGCGCCCGTCTCCCGCGAGATCGGAGATCGATCGGAGGATTACGATCCGAGTGAGATCCTCATAGACTTTCGGCTGTCTCCAGTCAACGGCGCCGGGGGACAGCGCATGGCGACACCGACCGACTGGAGGGATGACAATGGCAACTCCGGCTGAAGTTGTTTCGCGTCTGCGGGACGAGGACATCCAATTCGTGGACATGCGATTCACGGACGTTCCCGGCACGCAGCACCACTACACGCTCCCGGCGCACGAGTTGACCGAGGACGTCTTCGCCGATGGCTTGGGATTCGACGGCTCGTCGATCCGGGGTTTCCAGACCATCGATCGGTCGGACATGCTCTTGCTTCCCGATCCCGAGACCGGCTTCATCGACCCGTTCTTCAAGCACAAGACCCTCGCCCTGCTCTGCACGGTCTACGACCCGGTGACCGGGTTCGAGTACTTCAAGGATCCCCGCGTGGTGGCCAAGCGCGCCGTGCGCTACATGCTCGGCACGGGTCTGGCCGACACCTGCTTCGTGGGACCCGAAGCCGAATTCTTCATCTTCGACGGGGTGAACTACCACAACGAGCCTTACGGCGCGGCCTTCGAGGTTCGCTCGGTGGAGGGCATCTGGACGAGCGGCGACACCCTCGACGCCCGCGACGATCCGAACCTCGGCCACAGGATCCGGTACAAGTCGGGCTACTTCCCGCTGCCGCCGCTGGATCGCCACCAGGACCTGCGGGCGGAGATGGTCGCCACCCTCGAGGCATGCGGGGTGGAAGTGGAATTGCACCATCACGAGGTCGGCACGGCAGGCCAGGCCGAGATCGACATGCGCTTCGACCACCTGCTGACGATGGCCGACAAGGTGCAGCTCTACAAGTACGTCTGCAAGAACGTGGCCGCGCAGGCCCACAAGACCGTCACGTTCATGCCGAAGCCGATCTACGGCGACAACGGATCGGGGATGCACGTCCACATGTCGCTGTGGAAGGACGGCGAGACGCTCTTCTACGACCGGGACAACTACGCCGGCCTCTCAGAGATGGCGCGTCACTTCACCGGAGGTGTACTGGCCCATGCTGCGGCGATCCTGGCGTTCGCGGCCCCGACCGTGAACTCCTACAAGCGCCTCGTCCCGGGTTACGAGGCGCCGGTGAACCTCGTGTACTCCGAGCGCAACCGCTCCGCGGCGATCCGGGTGCCGCTTGTCTCGGAGAGCCCCGCCGCCAAGCGCATCGAGTTCCGGTGCCCCGACCCGTCCGCGAACCCCTATCTGGCTTTCTCCGCGATCCTGCTCGCCGGTCTCGACGGCGTGTTGAACGGCATCGAGCCCCCGGATCCTCTCGACAAGGACATCTACTCGCTCTCCCCCGAGGAGTTGGCCGGCGTGGCGACGGTTCCCGGCTCGCTTGCCCGATCTCTCGACGCTCTGGAGGCCGATCACGACTTCCTGCGTGTTGGCGGGGTTTTCGGCGAGTCGCTGCTGGAGTCCTACGTCGAGGCCAAGCGGGAGGAGATCGACACGGTCCGCCTGCGCCCGCATCCCATGGAGTTCGAGCTGTACTACTCCATCTGAGCGGGCCCCGGGGTCGGCCCGGAGCACCGTCGGTAGCCTGAGGCAATGCTCCGGGTTGGCATCTGCCAGCTGAACCTCACCGTCGGCGACCTCGACGGCAACGTCGAGCGCATGGTCGCGGCATTGGCGGAGGTGTCCGAGCGGGGCGGCGACGTGGCCGTCTTCCCGGAGTTGGCCGTCAGCGGGTACCCGCCGGAGGACCTGCTGGCCAAACCGCGGTTCGCGCTTGACTGCCAGGCAGCGCTGGAGAAGATCGCCGCGGCCACGGGCCGCTGCGCGGCCGTCGTCGGGCTGCCTGTGGCCGGCGACGGAGGGGCACTGTTCAACGCCGCCGCGGTGTGCGCGAACGGCGCCACCGCCGGCGTGGAGCGCAAGGCCCAGCTGCCGAACTACGGCGTCTTCGACGAGCAGCGCCACTTCAGTGCGGGCACGCCTGAGGCGCTGTTCGAGATCGCCGGCGTGGCGGTGGGAATCTCCATCTGCGAGGACATCTGGATCGACGGCGGCGCCGTCGAGCAGCTGGTCGGCGGCGGCGCGGAACTGATCGTCAACGTGAATGCATCCCCGTACAACCTCGGCAAGCTCGACGAGCGGCTCGGGATCCTGCGCCGGCGAATCGAGCGGACCGGCTGCCCGGTGGTGTACGTAAACCTGGTCGGCGGGCAGGACGAACTGGTCTTCGACGGCCGGTCTTTGGTGCTGGATGCCGGCGGGTCGGTCACCGCCCAGGCGAAGGCGTTCGCCGAGGAGATCCTCGTCGTCGACGTCGAGACCGGCTGCACCCGCGGCTCGGCGGGACTCGGAGGCCCCCGGATGCGGCGGATCCCGGTCAGCACCGCGTCCGCAGTGGCGCCCGAGCCGCTGCCGGCAGCACAGCCGGTGGCGTCGCTGGCTCCCCTCGACGAGGTCTACGCGGCCCTCGTCCTGGCGACGCGGGACTACGTGACGAAGAACGGCTTCAGCGACGTCTGCGTGGGCTTGTCCGGTGGCGTGGACTCCTCGCTCGTCGCAACCATCGCCGCCGAAGCGCTCGGCCCCGAGCGCGTGCACGGGGTGCTCATGCCGTCGCGCTACTCCTCGGATCACTCCGTGGCCGACGCCGAGGCGCTCTGTCACAACCTGGGGATCGAGGGGCGCCTGATCGGCATCGAGCCGGCCCACGACGCCTTCGAGCAGATGCTGGCACCGGAGTTCGCGGGCCTGGCACCGGGTCTTGCCGAGGAGAACGTGCAGTCGCGCATCCGGGCCGTGGTGCTGATGGCGCTTGCCAACAAGTTCGGCTGGCTGGTGCTCACGACCGGCAACAAGTCGGAGGTGGCGGTTGGCTACTCGACGCTCTACGGCGACTCGGCGGGTGCCTTCGCGCCGATCTCCGATATCTGGAAGATGCAGGTCTACGAACTGGCCCAACGGCGCAACGAGGTCGCCGGCCGGCCACTCGTGCCCGCCGGCGTGCTGGCCAAGGCCCCGTCGGCGGAACTGCGGCCCGACCAGCGCGACTCGGACAGTCTGCCGCCGTACGAATTCCTGGATCCGGTGGCCCGCGCCTTCGTCGAGGGGGACAAGACCGTCGGCGAACTCATCGCAGCGGGTGCGGACCCCGAACTCGTGCGCACCGTCGGAAGGCTGGTCGACGTGGCGGAGTACAAGCGCCGACAGGGGCCGCCCGGGGTGCGGGTGACGCCCAAGGCCTTCGGAAAGGATCGCCGGATTCCCATTACGAACCGGTACCGGGGCGAGGCTCGGGACTGAGCGGCGTGCGGTGAGTCGTAGCACACGCCGGGTGCATCCGACCGGTCGACCGGGCGGTTCGGAGCCAGCTCGATGATGATCGAAGACCTCACCGACGCACTGGGGCGCTACGTGTGGCTGCAGCGTCACCTGGGGGAGTCTCTGCGATTCTGGAGTGACGGCGAGGACGACGGCGCAGTGGCCGTCTACCTGCACGAGGTGGCGCGCCGATTCGTCGAGCACAGCGCCGGCTGGGAGGCGCTGCTCGCCGACTCTCCGGCTCTGGGGGCCGCCGAGCGGGTGCGGGCACCGTCACCGGGCTGGGAGGAACTGTTCCGGGGGACCGCCACGGGCACGTCGGATCGCCTCGTCATCCTCCTTCACGTGGTGCTGCCCCGGATGCGTGCTTCCCTGGAGCGCTTTGCCGGACAGCTAGGCGACGTGGCCGAGGCTGCCGAGGCGCGTTTCTGCGCCACCGTGGCCCAGGATCTAGGGACGATCGAGGAGCGAGGGCGGGAGTTGCTCGATGTACGGGCGACGGCTCCGAGCCAGCGTCGGATGTCGGCGACGCTCGGTCGACGCCTCGCCGAGCTGTCGTGCTGACGGGCCGCGCGGTTGAACGCGCCGACGCGCTCTGTAGTGTGGGCTTGCGGCTCTCGTTCAGGGGAGGTTCAGGAGACCGATTTTCGGTCACCTGCTGATTTTTGGGAGATCGTCAGTGGCGAGAGAGCGGGTTGAGAGGGACGAAGAAGATCTCGTCCGGCTCTATCTGACCGACATCGGTCAGTACACGCTGCTCACGAAGGACGACGAGGTCGAACTGGCCCAGAAGATCGAGGCCGGGATCGAAGCTCGTGAGGATCTGGCGACGGGCCGGTCGCTCAGCTCACGGCGCCGCATCGAGTTGCGCCGGCTGGTGGCCGAGGGCGAGGCTGCCGAGCGGCAGTTCGTCCAGTCGAACCTGCGCTTGGTGGTGTCGATCGCCAAGAAGTATCAGGCCTCGGGGCTGCCGCTGCTGGACCTCGTGCAGGAGGGGAATCTGGGTCTCATGCACGCCGTCGAGAAGTTCGACTGGCGCAAGGGGTTCAAGTTCTCCACCTATGCCACGTGGTGGATCCGCCAGGCCATCACCCGCGGCATCGCCAACACGGGCCGAACGATCCGCCTGCCGGTGCACGCAGGCGACACCCTCACCCGACTGCAGAAGGCCCGCGCCCGCCTCGAATTGCGCTACGGCCGGCCAGCCACCCTCAGCGAGTTGGCGACCGAGGTGGAGATGCCCGAGCAGAAGGTCACCGAGGCGCTGCGTTTCGCCGCCGAGCCGCTCTCGCTCTCGGAGCCGCTGCGCGAGGACGGCGACGCCGAACTGGGCGACGTGGTGGAGGACCGTTCGGCGGAGTCGCCGTTCGAGGTTGCCGCCACGGCGTTGCTGCCCGAGGAGATCAAGCGCCTGCTGTCGCCGCTGGACGAGCGCGAGCGGGAGATCCTCACGCTGCGCTACGGCCTGGACCGCGGCGAGCCGCGCACGCTCGAGGAGGTCGGCGAGCACTTCAACCTGACCCGCGAGCGCATCCGCCAGATCGAGGCACGGGCGATGTCCAAGCTGCGGCACCCTTCGTCGGACACCGGCGCCCGGGACCTGCTGGCCGTCTGATCCCGCCCGGCCTGCGGGGCGCCGCCCGGCGCCCGGTAGGGTCGCAGATGGAGGTGTCTGAGCGCCTGGTGGGCTCCCCCGCCTTCAAAGCGGGTGGGACGGGCGATCCCCGTCCGGCGGGTTCGATTCCCGTCCACCTCCGCCATTCCCCGATGGGCGATCATCGTCCGGCGACGGCCGCCGTCGTGCGGTGGCCGCCGGCTGGCACGGGATTCCCGTCCACCTCCGCCATTCCCCGATGGGCGATCATCGTCCGGCGACGGCCGCCGTCGTGCGGTGGCCGCCGGCTGGCACGGGATTCCCGTCCACCTCCGCCATTCCCCGATGGGCGATCATCGTCCGGCGACGGCCGCCGTCGTGCGGTGGCCGCCGGCTGGCACGGGATTCCCGTCCACCTCCGCCATTCCCCGATGGGCGATCATCGTCCGGCGACGGCCGCCGTCGTGCGGTGGCCGCCGGCTGGCACGGGATTCCCGTCCACCTCCGCCATTCCCCGATGGGCGATCATCGTCCGGCGACGGCCGCCGTCGTGCGGTGGCCGCCGGCTGGCACGGGATTCCCGTCCACCTCCGCCAGCTTGCGACCGGAAATCACGGTCGTATACTCCCGTGCAATGAAGAAGTTCTTCCTCTTCGTATTGGTAGCGGTGCTCGTGGCCTGGGTGGCCAAGAAGGTCCGCGAAGTCTGATCCCCTGATCATCGGGTCTCCCGGCTGAGCCGGGCCCGGTCCCGGATTCGGCGCCAGAGGCGCCTGTCAAGTCCAGCGCCGACGGTCCGGCTGACCGGCTGAGGCGCTCACTCGCTCCGGCTTCCCCCTCAACAGTTCGACGCGCCCGTCGATGGGCGTGCCACCAAGGGGAGGCAGAAATGTATGTTGCGTGCTGGTCGGTGAAGGGTGGTTCGGGGACGTCGGTCACCGCGGCTCTGGCGGCGCGCCGGTGGGCGGCCACAACCGACGTCGGTGCTCTGCTGGTCGACCTGTGCGGCGACACAGCGGGCCTGTTGGGGGTACCCGAGCCCGCCACACCCGGTGTCGCAGACTGGTTGAACGTCGGCGACGAGGTGCAGATCGATGCGCTGCGTCGCCTGGAGCGCGAGGTCGCCTCGGGGCTCTCACTGCTGCACCGCGGGACCGGCGCGCTGTGCCGGACCGATCGGGCGGAGGTGATGGCCCGTGAGTTGGCCGCCGACCATCGGGTCACGGTCGTGGACGGGGGCTGCCTGTGGCGGCCCGGCGGCGAGGAGACCGGAGGTGTGGCCGCGGGCGCGGTCGCCGATGACATCGACGTCCGTCGCCGGATCGTCGCCGGAGCGGACCGGTCCTGGCTGGTGACCCGTGCCTGCTTCCTGGCGTTGCGCAGGGCGGCGCGGGCGCCGCTGCAGCCGACCGGTGTGGTGCTGCTCACCGAGCCCGGTCGGCCGCTCACCGCAGGTGACGTGGAGGACGTGGTGGGCGCGCCTGTGGTGCTCCGTCTCGACGTCGACCCGTCGGTGGCGCGGGCGGTGGATGCCGGACTGTTGGCGAGCCGCGTTCCTGCGGCTCTGGACCGGGCGCTGGCTCAGGTCTGCCCGGCATGAGCGGCGGCGAGCGAGGCTCATCCGCGGGACCGGACCAGATCCTCCGGATGCCCGAAACCCTCACTTGCGCCGGTGGTGAGTCGTTCGCTGCGATCGAACGCGACCTGCACGGCCTCGTCGTGGAGGCCTGCCTGACGGGCGAGCCGGTGGGTCTCGAGCAGATCAACGAGATGGTGCGCCAGCGTGCGCCGCTGCTGAGTCCCGAGGTCCAGTCGGATCTTGCGCAACGTGTGGAGGCTCGCCTCGCCGGTCTGGGCCCGCTCGAGGCCCTGGTCGGGATCGAGGCGGTGACCGACGTCATGGTGAACGGACCCGGCACGGTCTGGGTGGAGGAGGGTGGAAGGCTGCGCCGCACCGCGGTCACGGTCGGTGAGTCCACGCTGCACCAACTCATCGAGCGAGTCGTGGCACCGCTGGGGCTGCGGGCCGACCGCACGTCGCCGCTTGTGGATGCCCGGCTTCCCGACGGCTCCCGGGTCAACGTCGTCATGCCGCCTGTGGCCGTCGACGGGCCCTACCTGATCATTCGCCGCTTCGGGGCCCGTGTCCTGCGGTTGGAGGACTTCGCCTCCCCGCCGGTGGCGGCGTTGCTGCGCTGGATGGTGTCGGCTCGGGCGAACATCGTCGTGAGCGGCGGGACCGGGGCCGGCAAGACAACCCTCCTGAACACCATGGCCGCACACATCCCGGCGGACCAGCGGGTCGTGACCGTCGAGGACGCCGCCGAGTTGGACCTGCAGGCCGCCCACGTCGTTCGCCTCGAGGCGCGGCCGCGCAGCATCGAGGGTCTGGCAGCGGTGACCGTGCGGGACCTTGTGCGCAATGCGCTGCGCATGCGTCCCGACCGGATCCTTGTCGGCGAGGTCCGGGGGGCGGAGGCGTTCGACATGTTGCAGGCCATGAACACCGGTCACGACGGCTGCCTGTCCACTTGCCATGCCAACAGTCCGCCGGATGCACTCGGCCGTCTGGAGACGATGGTTCTGATGGCCGGTGGGGGGCTGCCGCTGCCCGCCGTCCGCGATCAGATCGCCAACGCCGTGGACTTCATCGTCCATCTGGCTCGGGGTCCGGCCGGCACCCGCCGCGTCGCCGGTGTGGCCGAGGTGCGCCGCGACGGCGACCGGCTCGCCACCCTGGCCGACGGATCGGGACTGCGGGCCCTTCCGGCGGCGCCGCCACGCGCTCTCGATGCACCCCCGGTCGATCCCGCGTGGTTCGACCTGCAAGGAGGGGGTGGGTCGTGACGAGTGCCCTGGGCTACGCGGTGGCGATCGTGGTGGCGGCGTTGGCGCTGCGCCGCCTGCCGGTTGAGTTGTCCCGCTGGCGGACCCGGCGGCGCGGTCGGCTGCCCGGCGGCCCGCTTGCGGGCGAGGAGGGGTTCAGCGCGGCGGTCTACCCAACGCATGACCGCCAGGGCGAGTCGCGTGCAGGTGCGCCGGCCGGCCGCCTGCGCCGCCGGTTGCGGCGCGCCCTGGACGACGCCGCCGTGGTGAGCGGGGAGTCCCGCGCCGTCGCCCTCTGGGGAGCCGCTGCCGGGTTGGGGTGCCTCGGAGGTCTGTTCCTGGCAGCGGCGCCAGGCGCCGGGGTCGGTGCCGCCGCCGGCCTGATCGGACCACCCGCGGCGTTGTGGGCGGCGCGTCACCGGCGGGCGCGGCTGGTGGTCGAGGCATTGCCGGACTTCCTCGAGCGGGTCGCCCGGTCGCTGCGGGCCGGCGTGTCCACGGTGGCCGCTCTGGAGGAGGTTCTCCCGGCGACCGGCCCACTCGGCTCGGATCTCCGCAGGGTGCTGGCGGACGTCAGGGCGGGCAGCCCGCTGCCCGCGGCGCTCGACGGTTGGTGTGACCGTTGCCGGCTGGTGGAGGTGAACCTGGCGGCCGCGGCTCTCTCCATCGGGGTCAGCACCGGTGGCCGCCGGGCGCCCGCGGTCGACGGTGTGGCGGCCACGCTGCGCGGGAGGCGAGCCACCCGGCGCGAGGTCGCCTCGCTGGCCCAGCAGGGTCGCCTGTCGGGCCTGCTGGTCGCTCTGCTGCCGGTCTGCTTCCTCGGGCTGTCGGCCATGGTCGACAGCGACTCGGTCACGGCGCTCTACGGCACGCCCGTGGGGATGGTGTGCCTCGTCTCAGGCGGTGTCCTGAACGTCGCGGCCTTCGCCTGGATGCACAGGATCACGCGGCTCCCGTGACCTTCCTGGCGGCGGCCTGGGGGTTCGCGCTGCTGTGGGGCGCATTGCTGGTGCATCCCCGGTCGACGGCGGTGCGGGCACGCCTCGGGGTGGGGTTCCCCGCCAGGTCTCGCCGCCGCGCCCGGCCGGTGGAGTCGCTGGGGCGGACCCTGCGTGCGACCGCCGGGCGCCCGCCGGATGCCGGAGCCGACCGCCGGGCGGGATCGGTGGTGGTGGCCCTGTTTGCAGGGGCCGTCATCGATATCTCGCTGGGCCTGGCGGTCGCAGCGGTGACTTGGTTCGTGCTGCGTCGGCGAGCCGCAAGCCGTCGGCGCAGGGAGGCGGATGCGGTTCTGGCAGAACTGCCTGAGGCGGTGGACCTGTTCGCGCTCGCTGCCAGCGCCGGACTGAGCGTGCGGCTCGCCACCGAGGCGGTGGCACCTCGTCTCGGGGGACCGATCGGGCGGGCGCTCGACCGGGCGGTCCAACAGATGCGCTTGGGCGTCGAGGTGGCGGAGGCTCTCGACGCGCTCACCCGCGTTCCGGCAGGAGATGCGTTGCGACTCCTGGTGCGTCCCCTCACCGACTCCCTGCGCTACGGCTCCGCGCTCGGGCCCGCGCTCGAGAGGGCCGCGGCGGTGGCTCGCGCCGAGCGAAGCCGGCAGGCCGAGGCGGCCGCCCGGCGGATCCCGCTTCGCCTGCTCTTCCCGCTGACCTTCTGCGTCCTCCCGGCGTTCGTGCTGCTGACGATCGTGCCAACCGTGGCGCAGTCGCTGGAACTCGTGCGGTTCTGACGCGATCTCAACCCCGACCTCGACCCGCCATTCAACCCACAACCAGGAGGATCCACCATGACCAGAGGTTCAACCACCATCCGGCCGCCGCGGCCTGTGCCCGGTCGCCGGCTGCTCCGGCGGGCCGCCGAGTCAGGCCAGGCCACGGCGGAATACGCCCTCGTGCTGCTCGGCGTCTCACTGATCGCTGTGCTCGTCCTGGACTGGGCGCGCAACACGAACATGGTGAGCCGCCTGCTCAACGCGGTGTTCCGATCGATCAGCAAGCTGATTACGTGAAGCGGCGCGGCACCGGCGCCATCTGCGGCCCCGGTGCCCGGCAAGCCCAGCAGGGACAGGCGACCGTTGAGTTGGCGCTGCTGATGCCGCTCCTGATGGTCGTGGCGCTGTTCCTGGCGCAGCTGGCGCTGGCGGCGCGCGACCAGATCATGGTGACCCACAGTGCCCGCGAGGCGGCCCGCGCCGTAGCCGTCAGCAACGACGCCGGCGTGGCGAGGACCGCGGCGCTGGCGGCCTCGCGTCTGGACCCGCAGCGCCTGCGGGTACACGTCGAGGAGCCGCCGGGCACCGCCAACGTCGCAGTTCGCCTGGATTATCGCTCGCCGGTGCGGTTCGCCCCCCTGGGGATCGTGCTGGACGATCTGGTCCTGTCGGGCGAGGCGATCATGCGGAGCGAACGCTGAACGGCTTCGTACCAAACGCGCCGCGGCCCGAGCGCGCCGTTTCGATACTGTGAACCGGACAGGAGTCAGCCCCTTCGGACCCGGGACACTCGCTGATGGCGGCAGCACACGACCGCGGCGACGCGGTGGAGATCAAGATCCCGCCGCGTACCGAGTACGTGGCGATGGTGCGACGCTTCGTCACCGAGGTCGTCGCCCGGCAGGCCGGGGTGGACGTGCAGCGCCTCGAGGACCTGCGGGTCGCAGTCTCCGAGGCCGTCACCAACGCCGTCGCCGCACACGCCGCGCGCCGCATCTCCGCACCGATCAGGATCTGCTGCGTTCGAGGTCCGGGACGGGTCGAGATCGGCGTCTACGACCGTGGCGGGGGATTCGATCCGGCGACGGTGCCCGATCCCCCCGATCCGACCGACCCTCACAGATTGGATACCGAGAAGGGCATGGGCCTGTGGCTGATGCGGGTTATGTCAGACGACCACTCCATCGCCACGAGCCGTCGCGGCACCGAGGTACGGCTGGTGGTGCACACCTCGGCGGGCTAGCCGGCGGGCCAAGCGTGTTGTCGGGTCGGCCAAGCGCAGCAGGTGCCCGCGGGGCACACGATCGTCGCCCCCGGCCACCGTACGCGTCGCCGCCCGATCCCGTGCCTGCGGGGTCGGTGGGGCGGGTGAGCCGCTAGCGTGCCAGAGTCGTCGGGAGAGTCTGTCGGGAACAGTCATGTCGAATGACCGCAACATCGAGGGCGACGAGCACGCGGAACGACCCGTTCCCGCCACGCATGTGGAGGGGGCTGGCGGGCACCCCGCCCCGGGCTCGCCGCCGGAAAGCAGCCTGACGTTCATCGGGCGCGACAGCGCCCTGGCTCGGACGGTGGGCCGCCCGCTGCTGCATTTCCTGCACATCGAGACTTCCGGGGGGATCCTGCTGCTGCTCGCCACGGCTGCCGCCCTCATCTGGGTCAACTCGCCCGTCGGAGACAGCTACGCGCACTTCTGGCATACGCCCATCGAGATCATGGTGAGCGACTTCGTGGTCTTCGACGAGGATCTCCACGGGTTCGTGAACGACGCGCTCATGGCGCTGTTCTTCTTCGTGGTGGGCTTAGAGATCAAGCGCGAGCTGGTGACCGGTCGGCTCCGGCGGCCGCGCGACGCGATGCTTCCGGCGGTCGCCGCGCTGGGAGGCATGGTGGTGCCCGCGCTGGTCTACGTGGTGTTCAACGTGGGTGGTGACAACCTAAACGGCTGGGGAGTGCCGATGGCCACCGACATTGCCTTCGCCGTCGGCGTGGTGTCGCTGGTCGGCAAGTGGATTCCGGGCTGGCTCCGACTGTTCCTGCTGACGGTGGCGATCGTGGACGACATCGGTGCGATCCTCGTGATCGCCATCTTCTACACCTCCGACATCTCGCTGGGATGGCTCGGGCTGGCGGCGCTGCTGTGCGTTCTGATCTCCATCTTGACGCGGATCCGCGTGTGGCAGTGGCCCGTCTACATGATCATCGGCGTCTTCGTGTGGTGGGCGACCCTGAACTCCGGCGTCCACGCCACGATCGCAGGCGTGGCCCTCGGCCTGCTGACACCGGCGAAGCCGCTGCAGCGGGATTCCGATGCCCGTTCGGTGGCCCGCTGGCTGCAGGACAAGTCGAACATCTCGGTTATCGACATCCGTCGAGCCAACTTCGGCATCTCCGAGTCACGCTCGGTGGCCGAGCGTCTCGAGGTGGCGTTGCATCCGTACGTCAGTTATCTCATCGTGCCGATCTTCGCCCTGGCGAACGCCGGAGTGGTGCTCAGCAGTGACTCGCTGCGCGGCGCGGCCTCCTCATCGGTCACCATCGGCGTGGCACTCGGGCTGTTGGTGGGAAAGACCGTCGGCGTCTCCGGTTTCACGCTGCTGGCCACGAAACTCGGTCTCAGTGCCGTGCCGGCCGGGGTCAGCAGGCTGCACATCGTGGGGGTGTCGATCGTGGCGGGCATCGGCTTCACCGTCGCGCTGTTCGTGACGGCGCTGGCGTTCGACGGATCCGCCGCGGGCGACGAGGCCAAGATCGGCGTCCTGGCCGCCTCCCTGGTGGCGGCGGTGCTGGGGTTGATCGTGCTGCGACTCGCTGGTCGCCGTTCCATTGCGGCGCTCGCGGCGACTGGACGCCCCTAGCCCGTATCTTGCTGCCCATGGCCACAGCCTCGCCCAAGCGGGTCGTCATCGTCGAGTCACCCACCAAGGCTGGCACGATCGCTCGATTCCTGGACGACAGCTACACCGTCGAGTCGTCCCGTGGCCACATCCGCGATCTCCCGACCAAGGCGTCGGAGATTCCCAAGGCGTACCAGGCGGAGTCCTGGGCGCGGCTCGGCATCGACGTGGACAACGACTTCAAGCCGCTCTACGTGCTGAACAGCGCCAAACGTGACGCGGTGCGGGAACTCAAGAAGCTGGTGGCAACGGCGGACGAGTTGTACCTGGCAACCGACGAGGATCGCGAGGGAGAGGCCATCGCCTGGCACC
>JAPPDX010000057.1 GCA_028824415.1 bacterium
AGCGTGACGGTACGCGCCAACCAGGTCCGGTCACCGGCCAACACCCCGTTCACGTGGCTGTCCACCTGACCGGCGATGTTCTGTTCGGATGCGCTCACGGCCCTCACGCCCAACCGGTCAGGCCGTCACAGGACCGGCAGCCACGAACGCCGGAACGGGCGGCGGCATCCACCGGGGTCCCCGACCGAGACGCCCGGTTCACGCCCGCTGGGCCAGCGCGTCGAGCAGCTCGCCGGCGGCGTCGGTCAGCGACGTGCCGGGACCGAACACCGCCGCGGCGCCGGCCTCGAACAGCACCGGCCGGTCGCGCTCGGGGATGACACCGCCGACGACGACCATGATGTCGGACCGGCCGAGGGTGGCCAGTTCGGCGACCAACTCCGGCACGTGCGTGAGGTGGCCGGCGGTCAGCGACGACACCCCCACGACGTGCACGTCGTTCTCGACGGCCTGGCGGGCCACCTCGGCCGGCGTCTGGAACAGCGGCCCGACGTCGACATCGAAGCCCAGGTCGGCGTAGCCGCTGGCCACCACCTTCTGGCCCCGATCGTGGCCGTCCTGACCGATCTTGGCCACGAGGATGCGGGGCCGTCGACCGCGGCGGGCCGCCATCTGCTCGATCCGGCGGCGCACCGCCGCAACGGACTCGTCCGCACCGGCGGCCTGGCTGTACACACCCGAAATCGTACGGACTTCGGCGACGTGGCGGCCCCATGCCCGCTCCAGGGCGTCGCTGATCTCACCCACGGTCGCCCACGCCCGGGCGGCCTGGACCGCGAGTTGAAGAAGGTTCCCCCCTTTGGTCGCCGCGCATCGCGTCAGGGCGTGGAGGGCGGCGGTGCAGGTCTCCTGGTCGCGCTCGGCGCGGACCGTCGCGAGCCGAGCCTTCTGGGCGGCCAGCACCTCGGCGTTGTCGACGGCCAGCAACTCCACCGACTCGCGCACCTCAGGGCGATAACGATTCACGCCGATCAGGGCCTGCGCGCCCGCGTCGATGCGGGCCTGCGTGCGAGTGGCGGCCTGCTCGATGCGGGCCTTGGGCACCCCGGCCTCGATGGCGGCGGCCATGCCGCCCATCCCGTCGATCTCGTCGATGTGGGCGACGGCCCGCCGGGCCAGCCGGTCGGTCAGCCACTCCAGGTAATAGCTGCCGCCCCACGGGTCGACCGGTGCGCAGGTCCCGCTCTCGTGCTGCAGCACCAGCTGGGTGTTGCGGGCGATGCGGGCCGAGAAGTCGCTCGGCAACGCCAGCGCCTCGTCGAAGGAATTGGTGTGCAGTGACTGGGTGTGGCCCTGGGTTGCGGCCATGGCCTCGACGCAGGTGCGGGCCACATTGTTGTAGACGTCGTCGGCGGTGAGGCTCCAACCCGAGGTCTGGCAGTGGGCGCGCAGCACCAGCGAGCGGGGGTCGGCCGGGCGGAACCGCCGCATCAGACCGGCCCAAAGCAGTCGAGCGGCACGCAGCTTCGCGACCTCCATGAAGAAGTTCATGCCGATGCCCCAGAAGAAGCTGAGGCGGGGGGCGAAGTCGTCGATGTCCAAGCCGGCGTCCAGGCCGCAGCGCACGTACTCCAGGCCGTCGGCGATGGTGTAGGCCAGCTCCAGGTCGGCGGTGGCGCCGGCCTCCTGCATGTGGTAGCCGGAGATGGAGATGGAGTTGAAGCGGGGCATCTCCGCGGCGGTGTAGGCGAAGATGTCCGAGACGATCCGCATGGAGGGCCGTGGCGGGTAGATGTAGGTGTTGCGGACCATGAACTCCTTGAGGATGTCGTTCTGGATGGTCCCGGTGAGCGCCGAGTGCGCCACGCCCTGCAGTTCGGCGGCCACGATGTACATGGCCATGACCGGCAGCACCGCCCCGTTCATGGTCATCGAGACGCTCATCCGGTCGAGCGGGATGCCGTCGAAGAGGATCTGCATGTCGGCGACCGAGTCGATGGCCACGCCGGCCATCCCCACGTCGCCGGTCACCCGGGGGTTGTCGGAGTCGTAGCCCCGGTGGGTGGGCAGGTCGAAGGCAACCGACAGGCCCCGCTGGCCCGCGGCCAGGTTGCGCCGGTAGAAGGCGTTGGACTCGGTGGCGGTGGAGAAGCCGGCGTACTGGCGGATCGTCCACGGGCGGGTGAGGTACATCGTCGGGTGCGGGCCCCGCAGGTACGGGGCGAGCCCGGGATAGCCGTGCGGCGCCTGCAGATCTGCGACGTCTGCAGCCGTGTAGAACGGCTGCAGGTCGATGCCCTCGGGTGTGCGGTGCGGTCGGGGGCCGCCGTCGGTGGCGGGAGGCGCCGCCGTGCGGTCTCTCGCTCGGCTCGACCAAGCAACGGTAGCGAAGTCCGGAATAGCGCTCACAGCGAGTCCACCGCGCCAGCGTCCCCCCGACTCGTCATTCCGGCGACGGCCGGAATCCAGTGCCGGGGCCGGGCAGGCGGGGGTGCCGGTGGCGCTCCGGCGGCCTCCGAAACGGAAGCCCGCGCCGGTCCTCGCCCTCGCACGGCTTCGCGTGTGGCAGGCCTCATCACGACTGCTCCGAACCGGGACGTCGTAACGGCAGCGGTGGGATGCGCACGGAGGCGGCTGATGGGGCCGGGGTCGCGCCTGCCGACGACGGCGACCCAGCAGATCCCGGATCAGCCTCACCGGCGGGCGGCGAATGGCACGTGACACCCACGACATTCTCGTCGCCGCCGGCGAGGCGCTCGCTGCGGCGCTCGGCCGCCTGGGCGATCCGGGCCGCCAGCAAGCCGTCCAGCAGGGCGCTCGCCATGCCGCCGGAGGCTTCGATCTCCCGGAATCGCTCCCAGGCGACCTCGGCGAGGCGGGCCGTCCGATCCTCGACGTACCAGGAGCCGCCCCCCGGGTCTATGACGGCGCCGAGGTGGGTCTCCTCAGCCAGCAGGTGACTGACGTTCCGAGCCAGGCGCCGGCCTCGCTCGCCGGGCGCCCCGAGAGCGACATCGTGCGGCAGGACCGTTATGCACTCCGCCCCGCCGGCGGCCGCGGCGAACGCCGCCGCCGTGGCGCGCACCAGGTTCACGAACGGGTCCTGCGCCACGAACATGGCCTCGGAGGTGACCGCCCAGCAGCGCAGTGCTCGCCGCTCGGGATCCGGCACGCCGCAGGCCCCCAGCAGCCGGTCCCACAGCGCCCGGGCGGCACGGAACTTGCAGATCGTGGCGAACTGGTCGGCGGTGGTCGCCAGGCGCGCCTCGAGGTGAGGAGCCGACTGCGACGGTGTGAGGCCGCCGGTCTCCAGGGCCCGCAGGTAGGCCACGCCGGTCGCCAGCATGCACGCCAGCTCGAGCGCGGGCGGCGCCCCCGCATCGCAATAGACAGCGGCGTCGACGGTGACGCAGCGACCTCCCCCAGGCCGGGCCGGCGCGCCGTCGCGCTCCTCCCGCTGCAGGATCGTGCCCACCAGCGGCGCCAAGCCGGCGAGTGTCTCGTCGAGGTCTTGCAGTAGGAAACCGTGGCGGGCCAGCGCACCGAGTGGATCGGCGCCGGCGATCAACCATCCCGGCGGTGCGGCCGCGGCCAGAGCGGCGGCCGCCTCAGCGGCGGCCGCGAACCAGGGTCCCCCGTCGACCAGCACGGAGGTCTCGGCGGGATTCACCCCGGAGAGGGCCGCCAGCAGTTCACCGGGGGCCGGCGATCGCCGCAGCCGCAACCACACCCCCGAGACGCCGCCGGCGATGTCGGACCGGATGGCGGCGCTCGTCTCGGCGGGATCGGCCAGATCGTGGCGCTGGCGCAACTCCCAGCGCCCCGGGGACGCGCCCGCGCCGCGCGTGAACGGCGCCAACCCCGGCAGGCCCGCAGCGTCGCCGGCAGGCACAGCCGCGGCCGTGTAGAGGGGTTGGATATCGAGGCCGTCCGCGGTGCGGCCGACGAGTGCGTCCGGCGGGTCGCCGCGCAGCGAGCGTCGAACCAGGTCCTCCCAGTCACGGCGCGGGGGAGCATCGAACCGCAGCATCGACGCCACACCCTCGGAGGTCACCATCGCAAGGGTACGACCGTCACCGGCCGCCGCGCGAGAATTCGCCGGTGACCTGCGGCGCGTCCCGACGGCTCTCCGGCCCCGCCACACGCCGTCACCGGTCTGTTCTGCCGGCGGCGCCGGTCGCTCTGGTATCGCTGGTGCTCCTGGCCGCAGGGTGCGCCGGGGGTCCGGGCGGGATCGGCGACCCGCAACCGCAGGCCCGTTCGGAGGCCGGAATCGAGACCGGGCCGGCAGCACCCTCCGGCGGTTCCGGCACCGCTGCGGCCGGCGCCGCCGGCGAGCAGGGCGCCGAGAGCGGTGCATCAGCGGGTGACGGGCAACCCGACGCGTCACCCGAGAGCGCCGATGGCACCGGCCCGGCCGATGGCCGGGGAGATCCCGCCGCGGGCGCTGCTCCCGGAGACGGCGCCGGCACTGCCGGCGGCGGCACCCTCGAACCTGGGGGCGCCCGCAATGACGGAGGCGGCACTCCTCCCACGGGCTCGGGCGCCGCGGGCGGCACAGGCAACGCCGGCGGCGCCACCGGGTCCGCTGATCCCGCGCCGGCACCCCCGATCACACCGCCGGGACCTCGCTTCCCCGAGCCGCTGGGCGTCTCCCTCACGCGCCTGGCCGAGCTTCCGGCACCGCTGGCGGTGGCATTCCGGACCCAGGAGCCGGCGTCGCTCTACGTGGCGCTGCGCCACGGCGAGGTCGTTCGTCTGCGCGGCGAGAGCGGACGCGCCGACTCCTCGGCCATCCTGCGCCGCGACGCCAACGCGGTCCTCGACATGAGCGCCCGGGTGGACACCCGGGGCGAGATGGGGCTGCTGGGCCTCACCTTCTCACCGGCCGGCGACCGGCTGTACACGTCCTCGGTGAACCGCCAGCAGGTCAGCGAACTGTGGGAGTGGCCGGTGGCCGCCGACGGCAGCGTCGACGCCGCCCGGGGGCGCCTGGTGCTGACATTGGAACAGCCCTTCGCGAACCACAACGGCGGTGACGTGACCTTCGGCCCCGACGGCTACCTGTACCTGGGCTTCGGTGACGGGGGAGGCGGCGGCGACCCGCTGCGAGCAGGCCAGGATCCCCACGACTGGCTGGGCACGATCCTGCGCATCGACCCCCGGGTGGGCCCGGGCGGTGAGCCGTACACCGTCCCGGCCGGCAACCCCTTCGCCGACGGCGTCTCCGGGGCACCGGAGGTGTGGGTGTGGGGGGCGCGCAACCCGTGGCGGTTCTCCTTCGACCGCGCCAACGGCGACCTGTGGGTGTCCGACGTGGGTCAGGACCTGCTCGAGGAGATCAACCGCCTGCCGGCCGCAGACGGCGGGGCCGGCCGGGGCGCCAACCTGGGTTGGAGCGACTACGAGGGCAGCAACCCGTTCTGGTCGAACACCGAGCCGCCGGGCCACGTCCGCCCCACCGTCGAGTACCGCCACGGCGACGACGCCCGCTGCTCGGTCACCGGCGGCTACGTCTACCGCGGCAGCCGCCTGCCGGGGCTCGGCGGCGTCTACCTCTACAGCGACTTCTGCGACGGCACGCTCTGGGGCTACAACGACGTGGCGGGCGCCCACCCGATCCACCTGGCCTCAGGCGCACCGCCCAAGTCGGTGCTGTCCTTCGGCCAGGGCCCCGACGGCGAGATCTACGTCCTCACCGGCGACGCCCTCTGGCGCCTCGAGCCGGCTTAGGAGCAGCCGGTCGCGATGCCGCCGACCTCTCCGACCGCCCGGTGCACGGCTAGGCGGCGGGGCGCAGGAGGCGGCGGGCCTGCACCAGGAACAAAACCGGCAGCACCGTATCGATGACGTGCCAGACGGTCCCGTTGTCGTCCTGGCCCCAGGCCGCGGCGAACCAGTTGGGGACGAAGGCGATCGTCAGCAGCACCGTTGCGTAGAACATGGCGTTCGCCCGGATCCACTGCCGGGTATCCGAGCCCGGATCGGCATCGCACGACCCCTTCGCCTTGCATGTGAGCAGCAGCATCAGTGCCAGCCCGACGGCCATGAACCAGTCCAGAATCAGCCACGTGTCGAGAGCGGAATCGGCATGGTCATCCGCGTAGAGCGGGTACGCCACGAACTGAGCCAGCACCGCCACCGCCACCAGCGCCAGGTAGGCGCCGACAATCCGCTTGACGAGAACGTTCGACATCGTCATCCCCCTTCACGTCGTTGTGCATGACGACGCTACCACCGGCCGGTCCGTCGGGAAGCCGCCGATGCCCTGTCGCCGGCGCCGGCGGAGCCCGTCCGGCGGGCACCTCTAGCCTGAGGACATCGCCCAGGAGCCCCCACCCCACGCCATGAGCTCGGGATCCGCCGGCAGGCGACGCTCGGATCGGCACGGCGACGGAGGCCTCCCGGACCCGGAGATCCGGCCGCACCCCCGGCGCTGGCTGATCCTGTACATCCTGTGCCTGTCGCTGACGATGGTGGTCATCAGCATGAGTTCGCTGAACGTGGCCCTGCCGTCGATCCAGCGGGAACTCGGCGCCAGCGGCTCGGACCTGCAGTGGATCGTGGACGCCTACGTGCTGGTGTTCGCCGGCCTGCTGCTTCCGTTCGGCGCCCTCGGCGATCGCTGGGGGCGCAAGCGGGTGCTGCTCATCGGCATGACCCTCTTCGGGACACTCTCCGCCCTCGCCGCCTTCTCCACGAGCGCCGCCCAGATCATCGTGTACCGCGCCGGCATGGGCGTCGCGGCAGCGCTCGTCATGCCCGCCACGCTCTCGATCGCGACGGTGATCTTCCCGCGTGCCGAACGGCCCAAGGCCGTAGCCATCTGGGCGGCGTTCGCCGGCGCGGGCGGTGCCATCGGACCGCCGATCAGCGGGATCCTGTTGAACTTCTTCTGGTGGGGGTCGGTGTTCCTAGTCGCCGTCCCGGTGGCCGGGGTGGTCCTGGTGGGTACGGCATGGATCGTGCCGGAATCACGGGACGACGAACAGCGACCGCTCGATGTCGTCGGCGCGCTGATCTCGATCGCCGCCCTGGGGAGTCTCCTGTTCGCGGTGATCGAAGGTCCCGAGCTGGGCTGGGAGAGCCCTGCGGTGCTGGGCATGTTCGGCGCCGCCGCGGCGCTCGTCTGGGCGTTCGTGCGCTGGGAACGCCGTGTGCGCCATCCGATGCTCGACCCCGCGTACTTCGGCAATCGCCTGTTCACGTTGGGCGCGGTCACCATCACGCTGGTGTTCTTCGCGATGGTCGGCATGTTCTTCGTGCTCACGCAGTACTTCCAGTTCGCACAGGGGCACACGCCGCTGGATGCCGGCTTCCGCAACGTGCCGCTGGCGATCACGATGATGATCCTGGCGCCGCGCAGCCCCGCCTTCACTCAACGCTTCGGTACGCGCACCTCGATCAGCGGTGGGCTCCTGCTGACCGGCGTCGGGCTGGGCATCATGGCCGCCCTCACGCCGGCCTCGGACTACTGGCTCATGGTGATCGCACTGGTCACGACAGCGACCGGTCTGTCCCTGTTCATGCCACCGTCCACACACGTCATCGTCACGTCGCTGCCGAAGCACAAGGCCGGCGTCGGATCGGCCGTCAACGACACCACCCGGGAAGTCGGGGCGGCGATCGGCATCGCCGTATTGGGCACGTTGTTGACCGTCGGCTACCGCAGCGGCATGAGCAGGCGAACCGGCGGCCTGCCCGATGCGGCCGCGGACGCCGCCTCGGACTCCATCGGCGCGGCCCTGCGCATCGCCCGGGAGCTGCCCGCCGAACGCGCCGCGGCGCTCACCGAGAGCGCCGTCGACGCCTTCAACCGGGGTATGACGCTGGCCATGGGCGTGTCCGCGGCGCTGCTCACCCTGACAGCGGCGGCGACCTACCTGCTCTACCCCCGCGAGCGCGCCGGGGACGGGGACAGGAGCGACGCGGCAGCCTCGGCTGCGGCCGGCTGAGCGACACCGAGCGCCCTCGGGACACCGGGTGGAGACCCCCGGCGCTCACCGCCCCGAGGCGGCCCTCAGGCGAAGACCACCTCGAAGCTCACGGCATGTTGGACACCGAGCCGCTGCCCGTCGGCTTCGGCGTTCGGGCGCAGGAACGCCTCGGGATCGGCCATCGGCCCGCTGAGTGACGCCAGATAGACGGCGTGCGCCCCCAGCGAGGCGAACCCGGCCTCGAGGTGGCCCGTGACATCCACCGCGTGAGTGGCCTCCGGCGACCCGCCGAAGGCGATGAACCGCACGCCGCCCCAGGCCTCGAGGCCGTCAGCGGCGAGTTCGGGGAACATCCACGGATTGGCGGCATCGCGCACCGCGTCGATGAGTGCACGGCCAACGTTCCGGTGATCGACGTGATTCCACGAGCCGCCGCCGAAGCTGTCCCGGTAGTTGATGGACAGCACCGCCTCCGGCCGGTTGCGGCGAATGCAGGCGGCCAGGGAGCGCCGCAGGTCCAGGTCGGCCATGAGATAGCCGTCGGCGAAGCCGAGGAACTCGACGTGCGTCACCCCGACGACGGCTGCCGAGGCCCGCTGCTCGGCCTCTCGGAGCGGGCCGGTCTCCGCCGGCGGCATGGTGGCGATTCCCGCCTCGCCACTGGTGACCAGGGCATAGCGAACGTCCTTGCCGGCCGCGGTCCAGCGGGCGACCGCAGCAGCGACCCCGTACTCCAGGTCGTCGGGGTGCGCCACCACCGCCAGCGCCCGCTCCCAGTCCTCGGGCAGGTGCGACAGATCTGCGGCCATGCGGCGACACTAGGCCAGAGTGTGTGCCGGTTCGACCGCCGGACGGGCCGTTACCGTTGGCTGAGTGACTGCCGGTGGCGACGTCTTCGCCCGGTTCCTGGGCGCCAAGGGCTACGTCCTGGCCGACGGGGCCATCGGGACCCAACTCTTCGCGTCGGGACTGACCTCGGGGGACTCACCCGAACTCTGGAACCTGCAGCGGCCCGAGACGGTGCGTGAGGTTCACCGCGGTCACCTGCGGGCCGGCGCAGAAGTGGTCCTGACGAACAGCTTCGGCGGGAACAGCTTCCGGCTGAGGCTCCACGATCTCGACGGCCGCGTGGCGGAGTTGAACGAGGCCGCCGCCCGCAACGCGCGCGCCGCCGCCCGTGACGTGTGCGGCACACATGGTGAACAGGGCCGGACGGTCCTGGTCGCAGGGTCGATGGGCCCGACGGGCGAGCTGCTGGCACCGCTGGGGTCGATGACCGCGACGGCCTGTGCAGAGGCGTTCACCACCCAGGCCGAGGCGTTGGCGCGGGGTGGCGCGGATGTGCTGTGGCTGGAGACGATGAGTGACCTCGCAGAGGTCGAGGCCGCGGTACGGGGCGCCCGGGCGGCCTGCGACCTTCCGGTGGCCGCGACGATGACCTTCGACACCGCGGGCCGCACGATGATGGGAACGACCGCGACGGAGATGGCCGAGAGGCTCGGCCCCCTGCAGTTGGCGGCCCTCGGAGCCAACTGTGGCAGCAACATCGCCGACACCGAGGCCGCCGCCCTCGAGATTCACGCCGCCCTGCCGGAGGTCGCCGTGATCTCCAAGCCCAACGCCGGGATCCCCGTCTGGACCGGCAGCACCTTCCACTACACCGCCGGCCCGGACGTCTTGGCGGCCCACGCCCACCGGGCAGTGCAAGGCGGCGTCCGGATCGTGGGCGCCTGCTGCGGCAGCACCCCCGAGCACATCGCCGCCATCGCCGCCACCCTCGCCGACGAGCAACCGGTACCGGAGATCGACGAGCCCCCCAGCCAGAGAGCGGAAGCCCTCCCAGCCGACGCCGCCCCCCTCCGCTCCCAGTCCCGCCGACGACGGCGTTGACCGCCGGGTGAGGAACTCGCCGACCCTTGCGGCGCGCCCGCGTTGCTGGCGCGTAGTGCGTAACGATGCCGCCCCGGTTCGCGTCGAGCGCTGCTGGCGTCCCGTGTCACACCCCTCCGTATTCTGGTCCTAGCATCAGGCAGCCATTGCCGGAGGGTGCAAGAAGATGACAGAAGTTGACGAGGCGTTGACCACAGAGGAGGCGGCCGACCGCTTCAGGCTCTCTACCAAGACGGTTCTGAGTCTTGCGAGCCCGGGGGAGCGGCTCGGGCGCAATGCAGGGCGTACCGGCTGGTGCTTCCTCCGTTCCGACCTTGTTGCCTACGTCCGCGGTGGGCGCGGTGCTGTGTCATGACTGTTCTCAGAACGGCACGTCGCGTCACCGACGTTGATCGAAGGGGACTGGAGCCGCGGCGGTTCAGACCTCGGTTGAGTTTCGGGTACCAGCAGGATCTGCTCGCGCTTGCGCAGGATCTTGACGGGCGACCAGTCGAAGATCGGATCGTTCGGATTCGTTCGAGCATCGATACTGCCGAGACGCAGCGCTTGATGCTTCGTGAACGCGGTGTGAATCCCGACGACGTCGAACCGACGATCGTGTATCTCGCCAGCCTGCGGGTGCTACGGGATCTGACTCTCCAGGGGTGGGTTACCGGCGCCGACGATGAAGGGGTATTCGTCGTTCCACCATCCCTCATCTCGGCAGGTGAGGATCCCTCCGAAGCCAAGAGCAATCTGCGCAGCTCTTTCCGTTTCGTGTTGGCAGACCAGTTGCACACCCCGTCAGTGGAAGCGTTCGTCCGACGGATGGAGGCGCGCGGAATTGGGAAGGTCTTCGCTGATGGCCCCGAACTCGCGTCTCGACTTGAGAAGGCCGCGCGCGAAGGAAGGCCCAAACAGGCAATGCGGCCTGTGCTCGAATTGGTCGACGGCGACGTCCGGGATGCGGCGACCGGGCTACGTCTCCAAGACATCTGGCGGTATGCCCGGCTTCAGTGGTCGATTCCGTACCAGCCGACTCCGGGACGCAATCTCCACTATTTCGTCCGGGATGAGCGCGGCCCGAGCCGACCCATCATCGGTATCGCCGCGTTGGGCAACGCGATCCTGGGCCTGAACCAGCGGGACGACGCGCTGGGGTGGTCGGTCAACGCGCTGTCACGGCGGCTGGACGACTCCAGCCCAGCGGATCAGAGCAGTCTCGCTCGACATCTGGCGGCGTTCGCCCGAGCGGAGATCGATCGCATTTACACCCGCGATCTCAAGCTCACCGGCCTCATCACCTCTGAAGAAAAGATTCGTTATCTCGGAGAGATCGAGGCGGAAGCTGACGCCGCTCGTAAGGCCGCACTCGCCGCTGCCGGAGACGAGAGGACCGCCGAGTACGAACTGATTCGGAAGGCGCACAATCTTGTGCAAGACGGCAAAGCCGACAGAGTCAACTGGGCAAGAATTGCCAAGACCCACCTCTATCGCCGGAAGCGTGCGGCGCACCTCGCCGACACTCTTCGCGCTATCGACGTCTTCGAGCGAGCAGGTCTCGACGAGGACCCGCTCGCATTGCGGGACTTGTTGGAGACGGCAGAGGGCCACCGGGCCGTC
The DNA here is from genome assembly GCA_028824415.1 of bacterium. Lineage (GTDB taxonomy): Bacteria > Actinomycetota > Acidimicrobiia > Acidimicrobiales > CATQHL01 > VXNF01. Next base: position 11,370 of record JAPPDX010000057.1, read on the forward strand.
GAGATCGTGCTGCGGCGGATCAAGCAGCAGGCGATCGCTGAGAACGTCATGGAGATCATCACGTGCGGCGCTGTCGCTCCGTACCAGCAGGTGCTCGGCGGCAAGTTGGTCGCGATGCTCATGACGTCGCCGCAGGTGGTTGCTGATGTTCGAGAGCGCTACGACGGACGAGTCAGCCTCATTGCATCCGGAATGGCGGGACGTGCGATCGTGCGGACGCCGGCGTTGTCGATGTTGACGACCTCCAGCCTCTACGCGTTCGGCTCCGCCCAATACAACAGGATTCGAATCCCGGGCGACGCCGCAGGCGAGGACGCAGCCAGCGACATTCGATACCGGCGGGTGGGCTCGACCGAGAGCTACGGAACGGTGCAGTTCTCGTCCGACACGAAGGAGACGCTGACCGCCGCAGCCCGACTCGCAAACAGCAAGCGGCGCTTGGTCAACAATCTCTTCGGCGAGGGCATGTCTCCCAAGCTGCGCTCATTGCGGCTTGGCCTCGAAGCGCTCGGCTTGGCCCCCGACGAATACCTGCGGCATCACTCGCCCCGGTTGCTCTATGCCGTGCCCTTGGTATCGAATGCTGACGATGTGATGCTGGGACTCAGTCGCGAGCCTCGCTACATCCTGCCGGTGTCGGGTGGATCGGCCACGACTGCCGCGATCGCCCAGTACTGGTTTGACCGGTGGGCCAAGGCGCGCCTGGAGCGCCCGGACACGATCGAACGAGTTCGGGCCCTTCATCGAGATGTCCATCTCGTGTCCCGGGTGGCCAGCGACCTCAGGGTCTTGAATGACTCGATAGCGACTGGCTCAGGCGATCCGAACGCAGTGGCGGCAATCGACTCGAGGCGGGTCTCTAACAGTGACGAGCCGATCAGCTTTGTCGAGAGGCTGTACCGCAACAGGAACAGCTTCGCAGATCGTCTCTCCGACGAGGAACTGGACTGGATCCATGTCGATCTAGGTCTCGATCAATTCGTTCTCGACGCCGTCGACGAGGATTGCCAACTCATCATCACGGGAAATCCCGGCGACGGCAAGACCTTCATAATCCAGAGGTTGCGAGCGGAGTTAGAGCGCAGGGGAGCGACGGTCTTCACTGACGCGAACGCCTGCACCAATGAAGAGATCCTGGCCGCTTGGCGAACGTGCAAGGAGAAGCGGGTGCCTTTCGTGCTAGCGATCAACGAGTGGCCTCTATTCGAGTTGCAGCGGCTCGCCAGACAGGAGGGCTTTGCTCCAGTCGATGAGGCGGTTCGCCAAGTACAGGAAGCCATCTACTACGGGCAGGCACCCGACTCCGAGCAAGGGCGTGTCGTCGTTGTCGACCTCAGCCTGAGGAATGTTCTGGCCCGGCCGGTCACGACGAAGGCCCTGCGGCGGCTCGTTGCCGACCGGTTCGTCGGTCAGCTTGACGACTTGGATCCGGCCAAGACCAACGTCAACAGGCTTCGACACGAGCGAGTTCAGGAGCGGTTGGCTGCGCTGCTCGAACATGTTGGTCGACGGGGCCACCACACCACGATGCGCCAACTCATGGGGTACATCGCCTACATCCTCACCGGCGGAACGGGATCCACTCAGCGCTTGAGAGAGCTGACGGGCACGCGCTTCGTATACGCCACTCTCGCCTTCCAAGGCGGGGATGGTCCGCTGTTCGACCTGGTCCGCACTGCCTTCGACCCGGCACGGACCACCCATCCCCGATATGACGAGGAGTTGTGGCGGGGAACAACGCGCCCAGCGGACTGGGTCGACCCATCCGACGTGCCCGGAGCAGTGGCGGCGTGTCCCGAAGTGAACCGCAAGCGCTTCTTCGAGGTAGCGAAGCGCCGGTTTTTCTTCGAGCACGCGGCAGGGCACGAGTTGCTGGAAGTTCTTCCTCGCGACGAGGCCGAGTTCGATGAGGTACTCCACGGTGGCACTCAAGGCGACGCCCAGATCGTGCGGACGATGGTGCTGGCAATTAATCGGTTCTTCGAGCCCGATGCCCCAGATGATGACAGTGAGTTGACTCTGTGGCAGTCCCACCGCTATGACGTGCGAGCCCCGGCCGCATTCGTGGCTCTGCATCGTGCGAGTGCGAATGCCATGACGGTCGAGGGGCCATCACTTGCATCGTGGGTCGATCGGTGGCTCCGCCCTGAACTCCGCCGGGTTACGCAATTCGCGCTTCGAACCGCGGATCATGGTGGCCGGCGACCGGCCCTCTTGATCGATCGCGAGCTATATCTCACCCTCAAGGACGCGGCTGTCGGACTCGGCCAATCAACCTGGTCGCGAAGCATCGCCCGCAAGGTGACGAGGTTCGTCGATGAGGTTCATCGCTTGCGTCCCCCGCCTGGTGCGATGGTCGACCTTCACATCCGTAACGTTGACAACAACCAAATGGTGCGGGCGCGGATTCAACGCGATCCGGCGAGGTACCAGTTGTGAGCGTCGTGTCGATCGAGACGCCAGATGTGCTCCTTCGCCGGATCTACGACGAGGAGTTCGGCTTCCTGCCCACCAACAAGTCGATGAAGCCGGTACACGTCGCGAACGGGCTAGCCCGCCGAGTGGTGGGAGCGACCAACGATTTCCGACCTTTGGCGAAAGTGATCCGCCAGTACGTCACCAAGCAGAAGGCCGGGTATCTCGAGGAGCGCAATCCCAACGCGGCCATCATCGAGGCCTACCCCGACAAGTTCCAAGACTTGCACCGCAACCCGCCGCCGGATGAGCGACTCACGTCGTTCCGTGCGCTCGCCAAGGACACACTGGGCGCCGACGGCGCCGTCTTCGAGTCTGGACAGTCATCATTCACTCTGTCCCATCAGCGGATGATCACAAATGACGTTTCCGACAATGGCTCAGGAGACTTCCTGGCGGGCCTGCTAACGGCTGGCAGCGGTCCGGTCGTCGCGACGGATCTGTTGCGTGATCTGCTTGATCGGGACACTGACCCGTGGACAATGATCGCCTGGCCGATGCTCGGCGTTGGCGCCACGTCGGACGCGGAGTTGTCAGGCGTAGCGCGCACTCGGGCTGAGCGCGTATCGGCCGATCTGCTGGCAGTGGGAAAGGACGGTCAGATTTCCTCCCCGACTCTTCGAGAACTGCGCCGGCGCTTCGACCAACTGGCTTCGCACGAGAAGCAGGGCGAGAAGCTCACGACGCTGAGACGGCTAGTCCTCTTCGGGTGTTTCGCGATCCATGTACACATGATTCACCGCTGCGCGGATGTCATGCGCGATGGACCGAGGCCCCCCATCCTGCTGGACATGTGCGACGGACGTCGCCGTTCGTTGCGGGAGGCCTCGGCTGCGACCCTTGAGGCTGGGCGGCGCGCGATCGAGCAGCTGGTGGTGTTCCGCATCCGAGAACATCTCGCCAGCGTGCTCGGGGAAGAAGAGCGCATTGAGTTGTACCTTGACGCTCTGCCAGACACGCCCGACAAGCAACTCATTGTTGACGTGTACCGGGCCGAGCGGGCTTCGGTGGGTGCAGTCGATGCCTTGGTCGAGGCGTACTGGAAGGCCGGCTACTCCGGTGTGGGCCCCAAGGCCGCCAAGGGCTACCCGTGGAACGCGCTGCGCGAGTTGGGCCGTCGCAGCGGCTACCTGTCTCCCTACGACGACCGAGGTCGCGGCGGTAAGGAGCACAAGCGTTACGGGGTCAACGCCGAATTCGCTGAAGTACTCGTAGCGTCCGTCGTTGCACCGGGGCATCCGCGACAATTCGATGAGTTCCTCGATGACTTGAGGGATGCATATGGCATCGTGGTCGGACGGCAGGGTGACTTCGACATCGTGCGCCGCAATGACCTGCGGTTGGGTGCCGACCTACCACGTTCTGTGTCATTCAACGAGAACGACCTGCGCCTCAACGTGAACCAATTCAGAGATCTCTTGGTCGACATCGGATTCGCGAAGACCTACGCCGACGGAAGGACGATCGTTACGACCGATGAGGGCCGGCAACTATGAACTCGGCTCAGATGGCAGACGAAGCCAGCCGGGAGGCAACCCTCATTGCGGAGCTCCTGGCGTACGCAATCCGCGACGCTGAGGGCAACACCGGTGTGCTCATACGCGACCTCCACCTCGACTCCGCTGCAGTGTGCGCGCAGTTGCGACGACTCGGTGAAGAAGGGCTCGACCTAAGGATCGCCTACCTGAACCCAGAGGCTTCAGAGGCGGCCCTGGGCGCAGGGATTCCGAGTGAGGAATTCGACACTTCTGTTGAGCAGGCGGAACGCTGGCGCAACGAGCGCGGCCTCGACGCGCTGATCGTGGTTGTCTCAGAGTCCGACCAAGCGAAGCTGACTTCACTCGAGGACTTTGTCTTGATTGGACCATCGAGCCTGCGAGGACTGTTGGTGGAGCGGGCGCAACTCGAACTATCAGAGATCAACGACGTGCTGCCGCGATGGTGGGGCATCATCGGCCACGATGAGCAGACTTCGTTCATCGATCTACTCGACTACTTCCTTGCGCTGGAAGGACTCGAGCCGGAGCAGGTCAAGGAAGCGGCGGCCACCAGCATCAACATGCTCGGGCTCCTGCCAGATCCCGCCCTCTTCGACGATCCGAACGAGAATCAGTTGCGGAAGCGACTGGAGGAGAATCGCGTACTCGCGCTGCGGCTCGCGAACTTCAGTGAGGATGACCGAGCGAAGGTCGACGCCGCGTTGGCCGCGGAGGAAGACCACGAACGCCGGGCGCGATTGCAGGCTCAACTGCGCACGCTGCAGCGGCATCGACGCGGCGGAGAGATGGCGCTCTCAGCGAGCGACGCTCGCGAACTGCTGAAAGCCAGGGCGCGAAAGCCCAAGCCGAAGCCCGAACCGGAACCAAACGGCGACGCCCCCGACGATCCGCCGCCTCCGCAGCCGAGCAGCCTGACTGCGCTTGCAGCAGGAGCACTGCTGCGACCGACCGCTGACAACTCCGAGCCTGACGATGCTGACTCGCGGGAGCCTGACGATGCCGACGACACTGCACCAGCCTCGTTGGCCCAAGCCGTGGAGGAGTTGACAAGCGAACTCGACAACCTCGAGCAAACCGTCCGGCCGGAGCCGATTCGCGTGACCTTGCCATCCGGGACTCAGATCGACGGCGAGGTGCAGACCGATGTGCTCGCGTTGGTAGGACGGATGGTCGACGAGTCCAGGTGCGGCGGCCTAGCCCGAGTGTTAGGCGCCGACATCGCCGCGATGGTTCGCAACTTCCAGCAGTCGGCTGAACTGATCGAGTCTTGGGACTTGGCGAGGATCGCCTATCTCATCGAGGCTTTCGCCGAAACGGACTCCCACTTCGACCCAATCCGTCAAGCGTTCGAGCAATACGGTGCTGCTCGTCGTGATCTCTTGCCGATGGTCCGCGAACTGTGCGTAGAACCACTGCTCGTTGCCGTCAGCCCCTCGTCAGCCCCACTAGTTGCAGCGGTTGTCGACACGTACCAATGTCTAGTGACAACCTTGCGAGACGACCACACGGCGTTGCATGAGGCATTTGCGGAGGATGCTCGGGCGCTCCTTGAACGCGTCCTGCTTATCGACACAGTTTTCCTGGACAACGGTTCATCGCTCGTTGCTCTGCTGACACCGCTCCATCCACTTCTGCTGTGGCATTACATGGAGTACACCCGGGTACTTATGAATCAGCGAGACACCCTTGAAGTTCGTGACCGGGAGTTGGTCTTCTCTGAACTCGACCGCAATGGCGTGCCGCTGTTTCTTTCCTCACTGGGGGTCCCCCGGCTTGTCTCCCAGCACGGCGCCTTGAGCTTGCCTTACGCCGGCAAGTTCGGCAGTCTCCCGCAGTTCAGCGAGACGGCAAACGCCAGTGACCCGAAGGATGGCCTCGAGCCCATCAGGAAGCTCTTGGAAGCCTTTATCGACATGCATCCTTCATCGGCTGAGGGACTGCGACTGGCCGTGCTTGAGCCACCGGACGCTGCCCAATTCCTGCTCGCGTGTTGCGACCTGGCCGACCGAAAGGATGCCAAGCTGCGTGGGGCCCATATCACCGTGCTGCGTTCACGCGCAGGCGTCGGCGCCGAACTGGACCTCTCGGCCGATGAGGAACGACGTGTACAGCAGCGCTTCGGCGATCACGCGAACCGCCGCTTCACCTTCGAGACGATTCGAGTAGCCGAGGAGGACCTAGCGCCACCCGATGGGCTCATGTGCCACATCTACATCGCAGTCGACCAGACCAAGCGGTTGCACGCCAACGCCTCTGGGCAACCACAGAGGATTCAGCCTCTCACCAACCGGCGCCGGCTTGCATATCGACTGAGCAGTGACACGCTCGACTTGGAGCCGGAGCCGGGGGGCATCCTGGCCGACTACTCCAAACTCGCTCAGTTGGCCGTTGGTTCGACCATCCTGTCTTATTCGCTGATCCACCAAGCGGAGGACTTGCGCGCCCGACTCCAAGAAGGCGCTCGGCAGGTGCCGTGGTACGCAGTGGTTGATGGCCACGTAGACCGGGATCTCGACATAGGCGGCCTCCGGATTCTGACCGCCCGAGAGCGCACGCGCGATGTGGCCGCCTTCACGCGAAGCAGCGACGCTTTCCGGCGCAGCCTCCGCGACGTAGTGCGTCAGTTCAATACCTCGGTCAACGATGATGCCCTCGACTCCATCTTGGTGTCTCTCAGCGAACTACTCGACGCAGGCCTGCTGGCCTTGCGGCCGGGCAAGTCCGGAGAGATCGTGGTTCCCCACGTCAAGGGCATCCTCGGGATGATGGTCTCAGTCAAGCATCTGCGCGACACTGCGCCGCCAGGGCTTGACCGGATCGTTCTGAGTCTGGACAGCGAAGAGGCGCGACGCTGGCTCCACTTGCACGACAACAATGACAACTCACGGTCGGATCTGCTCGTCATCGACGGCGCAGACAGCCAGTTCACCGTCACGATCGTCGAGGTCAAGGCCCATCAGAACGCCCCTGCCGAATACTCGGTGACCGACGGAATCGTCACCGGTCCTGCCATCGACCAGATGTTGTCGACGTACCGGATCCTCCGTCCCGTCTTCGACCCTTCTACGACCGAACTCCTTTTGACGCCATCAAGGCGCGAAGTCATACGTGAGCACCTGTACCGAGAACTGACCAAGGCCTCCTACGACAGGACCGCCCGACGGCGCTGGGTGCAACTCGTGCGCCAACTCCTCGACGAAGGCACCCAAGTCGATCTGCGCTGCGAACTCATCCATGTGCAGTTGGGAGTAGCGGCGACAAGTCTCAAACCCCGACGCGAAGTGCGGGCCAAGATTGAGGACGAACTCGTTCCCGTTTCCTTGCAGCACCTCAACGAGGACGGCGTGCCAGAACTGGAGGCCGCCCTCACGTCACCCGAATCGCAACCGGAGCCACCACCCGAAGGGCCTACGAGCGACAGCCGACGCCCGCCGAGCGGTAGTCCCGCTGGGGTTAGCGCCGAGGCTCCTCTGGAGGCCGAGAAGACTGAGGCGGCAACGCCCGACAGCGACATCGAATCGGCCGCGCCAATCGCCGACGATCCGATCGCGGGTCGCCCACGCGTGCTGATCGGCGTTGCATCAGGCTCCTTCGGGGGCGGGCGCGAGATCTTCTTCGACCCCCAAAGCCCCGACGAGAAACTAAATAACCCGCACATCTCGATCACGGGCGAGACCGGGACGGGCAAGACCCAGGCAACGAAGGCAATCCTCAGCGAACTCCTCCCGCTCGGCATCCCGGCTCTCATCCTCGACTTCAAGGACGACTACGCCAAACCGGACTACGCCGCTTCCGAGGGCCTTACCGTCCACGATGCGTCGCTTGGAGCGCTGCCGTTCAACCCGATGGTGCCGCCAATCGACAGGATGACCGGCCACGCCAATCCCACAGCACATCTGCACGAACTCTCCAACACGCTGCAGCGCATCTACGGGCTGGGCGACCAACAGGCCTTCGCTCTCCGCGAAGCGATGAAGGAGACCTACGCGATCGTCGGTGTCGGCACTAAGCCCTTCGTCCCAGAGCCCTCCCAGCAGTACCTCCCATTCGAGGCGATCAAGGACGTGTTGGTGCGGGAGAAATCCACGACATTGCTCGGGCGGCTGTCCCCGGTATTCGATCTCGGGGTGTTCAGCGAGGGTGATGCTGCACTCAAGTTGTCCGACCTGCTCGAAACGCCGACTGTGATCAGGCTCAGCCAACTGCCCGGCGACCAAGTGAAGAACGCCGTCGCCGAGTTCTTCCTGATGGCGATGCACTCCTATCTCATGCGACGCGAACAGCCCCACGTCCTACGACAGGTGCTCGTGCTTGACGAGGCGTGGCGACTCGTCTCCTCGCGCTTCCTCAAGCCGTTGATGCTCGAGGGACGCGCCTTCGGCCTAGGCGTCATCGTGGCCACACAGTTTCCGCGTCACCTGCCCGAGGAGATCTCAGGCTCGACCGCGACACGCCTCTTCTTCGGTCAGACGAAGGCCGAGCAGGTCCGCGAGATCCAGCGGACACTGGTCGGCAAGACCAGCGGTCCCGACGCGGAGAACATCGATCGAGTCGTCCGCGGTCTCGCGCCATTGGAGTGCGTGATGCAGAACGCACAGCACGCGCCATGGGTGCGCGTGAAGGTAACCCCCTACTACGCGCGGCTCAACGAGGAACCTTCCGATGAGTAGGGCCTACCCGTCGAGCGTGTCGTCTTAGGGTTTTGCGCCGTTGGTCGGACAGGTGCCGCAAGCTGAGGGGTCGCGGCGCGTTGGGACCCCGCGAGTCCGACAGTAAGCGCTGTCGAGACAAGGAGGCGCAACGCACAGCCTAGAGGGGGTCGGATCACGAGACCCGGGGCGGACCGACGCCAGAGACAAGCCCCATACAATGCGCCCGGCATGCGCGAGAACCCCGCGGGGGAGTCCACCGAGCCGCATCCTCGGCGCTGGTTGATCCTCGTCGTCCTGTGTTCGTCGATGGTGATGGTCTTCAGCAACCTCGGTTCGATGAACGTCGCCCTGCCGACCATGCAGACGGCGCTGGGGGCCAGCGGCTCGGATCTGCAATGGATCACCGACGCCCACATCCTGACCTTCGCCTGCCTGCTGCTGCCGCTCGGTGCCCTCGGTGATCGCCGGGGCCGCAAGGGGGTGCTGCTCGTCGGGATCGTGGTCTTCGGAGTGGCCAGCGGGCTGGCGGCGTTCTCGACAACCGCCGGGGAGGTGATCATCTACCGGACCATCATGGGGGTCGGCGCCGCCCTCGTCATGCCGGCAACGCTGTCGATCGGCGCGGTGATCTTCCCGGCGTCGGAGCGGGCCAAGGCCGTCGCCGCCTGGTCGGCGGCCGCCGGCCTGAGTGGGATGCTCGGTCCCGTCATCGGCGGCGTCCTGCTCCGGTACTTCTGGTGGGGCTCGGCGTTCCTGTTCACCGTCCCCGTGGCCGGGGTGGTCCTGGCGCTGGTCACCTGGATCGTGCCGACGTCCCGGGACGAGGCACGGCGGCCACTGGACGCGGTCGGCTCGGCGCTGTCGATCGTGGCGCTCGGCTGCCTGCTCTACGGAATCATCGAGGGCCCCGAACTGGGATGGCGAGATCCGTGGGTGATCGGCGGCTTCGGCGTGGCGGTGGTGGGATTCTGGGCCTACGCCCGCTGGGAGCGCCGGGTCCGGTTCCCCATGCTCGACCCGGCGTACTTCGGCAACCGGGTCTTCACCCTCGGGGCCGTCTCCGCCGTCTGCACCTTCTTCGCCCTGTACGGCATCGTCTTCATCCTCACCCAGTACTTCCAGTTCGCGCAGGGCCTCACGCCGCTCGGAGCGGGTCTCCGGATGCTGCCGGTCTCGGTGGTCGTGTTCCTGATCGCACCCCGCATCCCCGCCGTGATCGCCCGATCCGGCACGCGGGCCACGATCAGTGCCGGGCTGGTGATCACCGCCGCCGGGATGGCGATCATGGGAATGCTCAGCGCGGCGTCGCCGTACTGGCTCGCCGCGGTGGGCCTCCTGGTGCTGGGCAGCGGGCTCGCCGTGACCATGCCGACCGCGACGCACGCCATCGTCAGTTCGCTCCCGCCGCACAAGTCCGGCGTCGGCTCGGCCCTCAACGACATGACACGCGAGACGGGCGGGGCGATCGGCATCGCGCTGCTGGGCTCGCTCCTGTCGGTCGGCTACCGGCAGGGGATCTCCGGGAGGTTGGGAGACCTGCCGTCGGAGGTGGCCGAGGCTGCATCCGACTCGATCGGCGCTGCCCTCGTCGCCGGCGGAGAGCTACCTGCCGAGGCGGCCGAACGGCTGCATGGTCTCGCCACCGATGCATTCGACCGGGGCATGACCCTGGCCGCCTGGAGTGCGGCGGGTGCGCTGCTCCTCGTCGCCGTGATCGTCTACCGGATGTATCCCAAGCACCGAACCGTCACCCGTCCGGCCGCGCCGGCGGAAGCGGGTGCCGGGAGCGGCTGAGGCCGGCCGATGGTCCAACCCGAGGGGACCACCGATCCTCGTGCCCTCATTGCCAATCTCGCCGCGGCGGTGGGCGCACGGCATGCCCAGACCGACGAGGACATCCTGGCGCCACTGCTCGTCGATGAGCGCCGGCGCTACCACGGCGAAGCCTTGGCCGTGGTCTCCCCCGCCGACACCGCCGAGGTGGCGACGGTCGTGCGCCTCTGTGCCACCGCAGGCATCGCTGTGGTCCCCCAGGGCGGCAACACGGGGCTCTGCGGCGGGGCGACGCCGCTGGGCGAGGCGCCGTCGGTGATCCTCAGCCTGCGGCGCATGCGCGAGGTGCGCCGCATCGACCGGCTGGGACGCACGATCACCGTCGGAGCCGGCGCCACCGTGGAGGAGGTCGCCGGCGCCGCCGCGGCCGCGGGTCTGCTGTTCCCGCTCAGCTTCGGGGCCGAGGGGACCGCTCAGATCGGCGGCGCCCTGTCCACCAACGCCGGCGGGACCAACGTGCTGCGCTACGGCGGCGCCCGCGCGCTCACCCTGGGCCTGGAGGTGGTGCTGGCCGACGGCACCGTGGCGCGCCTGGGCCGCGGGCTGCGCAAGGACAACACCGGCTACGACCTGAAGCACCTCTTCGTGGGCAGCGAGGGCACGCTCGGGGTGATCTGCGAGGCCACCCTGGCGCTGCACCCGCTGCCGCGCCAGCGGGCCACGGCGATGGCCACAGTGACCGGAGCGGCCGAGGGCCTGGAACTGCTGGTTCGGCTCCAGGAAGCCGGCGACGGCCGGGTCAGCGCCTGCGAATGGCTGAGCCCCACCACCCGGCGTCTGGCCTGCGAGGGGCCCGCCGGCGCCCGAGACCCCTTCGGGGGCGGGCCGGAGTCGCTGGTGCTGGTGGAGTTGACCTCCAGCCGCGCCGGCGACGACCTGCGCCGGCTGCTCGAGGAGATCCTCGCCGGCTCACTCGAGGCGGGCGTCATCGGCGACGCCACGGTGGCCGACGGGGTGGCCGCGGCCGAGCGACTCTGGCGGGTGCGCGAGGCCCCACCCGAGGCCGAGAAGCATGCGGGAGGCTCCATCAAGCACGACATCGCCGTGATGCCCGACCGGATGCCGGAGTTCCTGGAGCGGGCTGGCAGCGCGGTCGGCGCAGTCCTCGGTGGCGTGCGGATCAACGCCTTCGGGCATCTCGGCGACGGCAACATCCATTTCAACCTGCTCGCGCCGCCGGGCGAGGCCCCGCACGTGCTCTTCGACTGCGAGGAGCGTCTCACCGAGTCCGTCTTCGACGTGGCCGAATCGCTCGGCGGCAGCTTCAGCGCCGAGCACGGCATCGGCCGGCGCTGGCGCCACGAACTGGCCCGCCGCGGACAGCCCGCCGCCCTGGACCTGATGCGCCGACTCAAGGCCACTCTCGACCCCGACGGGATCCTGAACCCCGGCAAGGTGCTCTGAGCCGGGCCGCGGCGCCGGCCGGCGCCGTGGCGAGCTCAGGCCTGAGGTTCGGACAAGGGGTTCAGGCCAGGCTCAGGGTGCCGTTGTCGATCACGGCGCGGTCGGCGACGAAGGTTCGATACCAGGCGCGGTCGCCCTCGATCCAGACGTGCACGTCGAGACGATCGCCGGGGAAGACGGGGGCCGAGAACCGGCCGTACATGCCGCCGAAGCGCGCCGGGTCGCCGTCGCAGACGGCGTGCAGCAGCGCTCGGCCGGTGAAGCCGTAGGTGCACAGGCCGTGCAGGATGGGCCTGTCGAAGCCGGCGAGGGCGGCGAAGGCCGGGTCGCTGTGCAGTGGGTTCCGGTCACCGTTCAGCCGGTAGAGCAGAGCCTGGTCGGTGCGGGTGGTGTAGCTCACCACCTTGTCGGGACCCCGGTCGGGCCGGTCGGCGCCCGGGGCCGACGGTCCCCGGTCGCCGCCCCAGCCGCCCTCGCCTCGCAGCACCAGGGTGGCCACGTTGGTGTACATCGGCTGTCCATCGGCGGTGTCGGTGGCGCTGGAGGTGATCTCCACGACCGCCGCCTTGCCCTTGTCGTAGACCCCGGTGATCTTCGCGACGGTGCTGATCGTGGCCTCGGTCGGCAGCGGGCGGTGCAGCGTGATGGTCTGCTCTCCGTGCAGCAGCAGCGCCGGGTTGAACGGGCCGAGGTGCCGCATGGGGTTGTCGGGGTTGCGGCCCATCCCGTCGCCAAGCACCACGCACATGGTGGGCAGGGCCTTCTGGGTGATCTCGTGGCTGTTCTCGGTCGTGAACTCCAGTTCGGAGCCCACGGGATCGTCCATGCCGGCGCCCACCCCGAGGGCGTACAGGAGGCAATCCTTGGATTTCCAACTGCTCTCGGCCGGTGAGCCCTCTGCTCCGAGGGCGTCGGGGTTGATGGGCATGGCACGCCTCCTGGTGGTCGGTGACGGTGCTGCAACACTACCGAGCAGCCGTGAGCCGACCGATGCGCCTCGTAGGATGATTCCCCCATGAAAGCAGTGCGCTGCATCGACGGGCGCATGCAGCTCTGCGACGTGCCCCGACCGGTTCCCGGCGACGGCCAGGTGCTGGTGACGGTCGCCTCGGCAGGCATCTGCTCCTCGGACCTGCACATGGCCCGCCTGGGCCTACTGGACCCACAGGTCACCGTCGGCCACGAGATCGCCGGCCGGCTGGCCGACGGCACCCCCGTCGTCGTCGAGCCCGTGACGCCATGCGGGCAGCGGTGCGACTTCTGTGACGGCGGCGACTACAACCTCTGTCCCACCTCGGTGCGGCAGGTGCTCGGCATCGGCGCCGACGGCGGCATGGCCGAGTACGTGGCGGCCGACGCCGCCGGAATCGTGCCGCTGGGCGGCATCGACGATCGCATCGCCGACGCCAGTCTGGTGGAGCCGCTGGCGGTGTGCGTGCACGGCCTGCGCTTGGCCGGCTCCGGCGCAGGTGCGGGCAGGCGGCGGATCCTGGTGATCGGCGGCGGCGCCCTGGGGCTCTGTGCCGCCGCCGCGGCCCGCCACGACGGCGCGGAGGTTGCGGTGCTGGCCCGCCACGAGGCTCAGCGAGCCGCAGCCGACCGCCTCGGCGCCGCCGAACCCGACGGCGGCCGGTACGACCTCGTCGTGGACGCGGCCGGCACGCCCGAGGCACTGGCCGAAGCCGCCCGCAGGGCCCGGCGCGGCGGCACCCTGCTGCTGCTGGCCAACTACTGGGGAACCGACATCGTGCTCCCGGGTGGGAGCGTCATGTTCAAGGAGCTGCGCATCCTCACCGGGATCATGTACGGGCGGGGAACCTCCGGTCGGGACATCGAAGCGGCGGCCGGGATCCTGGAAGCCAACCCCGAAGTAGCTCGAGCGCTGGTCACCCACCGCTTCCCCCTCGACGCCGTCGACGAGGCCTTCGACGTCGCCGCCCGGCGCGCCGAGGGCGCCATCAAGGTCGTGCTCGACCCGACGGCGAGCTGAGACGGCCCCATGGTGAGATGGCGCGCGCCAACTGGCGTGGCAGTGGTAGGCCGCTTGGCCCTGGTGCTCGCCTTGGCAGTGCTGGTGGCGGCCTCCTGCAACGGCGACGAGCCGACCCCGACCAAGCCCGCTGCCACAACGGCGCCGACCACCGAAACCGACCCGCCCGCACCGTCCGAACCCCAGTCCGCCACCGCAACCGACGCTGCAGCGGACCCCGGACCGGACGCGGGCAGCGACGACCCAGCCGCCACGGCCGGGGAGTTGACAGGCGACGGTCCGCCAGGTGAGAGCGACTCGGACACATCACCACCGGCGGGCCTGAGCGCCGACACGGCGGGCAGCCTGGCCTTGCTCCTCGACGAGCTCGCCCGGCTTGCCGACGAGTGGGATCCGGTGGCCCGGGCCTCTCTCGCCGTCGTCACCCCCGACGGCACCCTGTACGGCTTCAACGAGAATCGCCAGCACATCTCCGCCAGCGCCGTGAAGCCGATCTGGACGGCAGCCGCGATCGACCTGGCCGGTCCGGCGGCCGTGGCACCGCTTGGCCCGGCCGCGCTCGTGCAGTCGGACAACTTCGCGGCCGGCGAGATCATCGACCTGATCGGCATCGACTCCGTCAACACCTGGAGCGCCGAGGCGGCCGGTACCACCGGCACCCATCTGGCCGCCTGGTACTTCGGGACCGACAGGGTTGCGCAGTCGGTGATCGACGGCGGCAGCAGGGCGAACCTCACGACGGTCGGCGACCTGGCGCTCTTCTACGCCGGACTGCAACGCGGGGACCTGCTGGACCCCGAAGGCTTCGCCGCCCTCGAGGAGTGGCTGCGCGCCACCGACCGCGGGGCGACCCCTGCCGGCACCGTCAGGGGCGCCCTCCTGACCCGCCTCCCCGGCGAGGTGGCGGCTGCGGCCATCCACAAAGCCGGCTGGTTGCCGCCGTACTGCTGCGCGGCCGAGGTTCGTCTCATGCTCGACGCGGGTGTGATACCGCTCCCTGACGGTTCCTGGTTCGCCATCGCCGCGGTCAGCGACCGGGGCGACTACTACAACCTGTCGGTGCGCTGGGTCAGCCTGGCCTCCTGTCGGGTCTACGCGCTGCTCGCCGACGATCCGTCGCACAGCTGCGACCGCCCCGGCGACGGCGTGCCCCGACCCGACCTCTGGCGCCCACCGCCCGAACCTCAACCCACCGCCGATGACGCCGAAGAGCCGGTGCCCGAGTCAGACGAGGCCGAAGCGCTGCCGCTCGAGGACGAGGACGGGCCCGGGGAGTCGCCGCTCGAGCCCGACGAGAACGCCGAACTGCCGCCCGAGCCCGGCGAGGACGAGGACCTACCACCCGAAATCAACGAGGCCGGGGAGGTCCCGAGCGAGGCCGACGAGTCCGATACCCCTCCAGGCGACGAGGCCTCCGTAGGGACGGGGAGCGAGACTCCGGCACCGGAGCCCGCCGGGTCGGAGCCTGGCAGTTAGCCGTCGAGTGTCTCGAACAGGTCGGGGTCGCTGCGGCGCAGGCGGCGCCAGTTGGCCTCCCACGTGGCGCCGATGAAGTTGTCCAGGTAGAGACCCTTGCTGCGGACGGCCTCGGCGATCGGCATCTCCTTGCCGCCGATCACTTGCGCCTCCACGTGACAGCGGGCCGAGGACTCCAGGGTGATGGCCTTCACGGTGGCCTGCGCCAGCGACCCGTCCACGATCACGACGCCGTGGTTCCCCAGCCAGAGCACGCTGCGATCGCCCAGGGCGGCGGACATGCGCGGCCCGTCCACGATGGGCCGGACGCCGTCGTCGAAATAGTGGGCCTGCTCGTCGTGGAAAAGGCAGGCGTCCGCCGAGTACATGCCCATGTCGGCGCCTGTGGTGCTCAGCACCTCCACGAAGTGCGAGTGCGTGTGGATCACCGCGTTGGCGCCGGGGCGGTCCCGAAGCATCTCGGCATGGAATCCCACCGCCGGCGACACCCCGCCGTCACCGGACAAAACCTGCAGGTCCATGCCCACGTGGACGACGTGGTCGGGGAGCGTCTCGTCGAAGTAGCCCCACGGCGAGATCCAGAACGTGTCGGGGCGGTCGGGATCCCGCAGCGCCACCTGGCCGGCGACCCGGCTCTCGCAGCCGCCCCGGGCGAGTATGCGGCGCGCCGCGGCGACCTGGAACGCCGGGTGATCGATGTGCATACCCATGCGCCGGAGTATAGGAGTGAGCACCGACGGCCCCCGGAGCCGACGACCCGTCACGCCGCCGACCGGCACTCGCTGGCGAACCGAACCCCGCGGCCTGGCCGGTCGGCGGTGGACCTCCGTCCGCGGATACGCTCACTGGTGCGCGCGGGCGAGAGGAGGGAGGATGAGCCAGACGTTCGTCAGCGACTGGACACCGCCCGACTGGCTCATCCCGTGGATCTCGCGCACGCACGTCATCCTCTACAAGCTGACCACGGGCAAGATCGGCAGCCACGTGGACGGCATGCCCTGCATCCTGCTGCGCACCATCGGGCGACGCTCGGGCAAGCCGCACACGGTCTGCCTGAGCTACCTGCCCGACGGCGACTCAATGGTCGTCGTGGGCTCCTTCGGTGGCGCCGAGTTCAACCCGGCGTGGTACCACAACCTGCGGGCCAACCCCGAGGTCATCGTGCGTGACCGGGAGCGGGTCTTCTGGACGACGGCCGAGACCCTCGCAGGCGAGGAGCGCGCCGAACTCTGGGAGACTCGGATCGCCAGCGCCCCCCGCTACGCCCGCTACCAGGAGCGAACCGACAGGGAGATCCCCCTCGTCCGGCTCAGCTACTCCCGGCCCTACACGGGGTAGGCAGGCTGGAGCGGCTCGCGGCTGTCCCGGCGGGGACTCCGGCGGCACTCCGGCGGCCTCCGAAAATGGCACGCCTGCGCTGGCCCCCGGTGTCCCCGCCCTCGCGGGCTTGGTAGTCCCAGCGAGCCTCAGAGGGTCCAGCCACCGTCCACGTCGAGCTTCTGGCCGGTGATGTAGCCGGCACGGTCCGAGGCCAGGAAGCACACCGCCTCGGCGACGTCGGCCGCCCTGCCGAAGTGGCCGAGCGCGATGGAACCGAGGGCCTCCTCCTGGGCGCGCTCGTCGACTTCGCCCGTGGCCATCAGCGTCTCCGCCATGCCGTCGGCCATCAGCCCCGGCCCGACGCAGTTCGCCCGCACTCCGTAACGGCCCTCCTCCTTGGCGATCGCCCGCACCAGCGCCTCGACGGCCCCCTTGGGGGCCGAGGAGAGGGAGTCGCGTTTGGGGAACCGCTCGGTCGCACAGGTCGTGACCGCCACCAGGGTCCCGCGGGATGTGCGCAGGTGTGGCAGCGAGGCGTGCACGAGGTTGTAGAAGGCCAGGATGTCCGCGGTGCATTGACGCCAGAACCGCTCGGGGTCAATGCGAGCCACGTACTCCATCGAGACGTACGGGCCCGAGGCGTACACCACGGTGTGGAGCCCGCCGCCCGCCACCTCCGCCACGGCCGCAGCCACCTCCGTCGTCTCGGCAAGATCCAGTTGCACCGGTCGCGCCCGGCCGCCTCCGGCGGTGATCTCAGCCGCCAGATCGCCCGCCTTGCCGGCGTTGTTGCGGTAGGTGAAGACCACGTCGGCGCCCCGCTCGGCGAGCAACCGGCAGATTGCCCCGCCGATGCCGCCGCTGCCGCCGGTGACGAGCGCCGCGCCCGCCTTGCCGACGAAGTCCGGCTCCCCGGTCGCCCCTGATGTCACCGCGCACCTCCTGGCCGGCGCCGCGCCATGGGTGGCGCAAACCGCCGCTTAGGGTACTGACATGACCGGATCGGCGACGTGGCACCGGGTCGCGGGACTCGACGAACTCCCCGAGGGAAGGGTCAAGACGGTGGTGGCCGGGGGCCGGGCCCTGGCGATCAGCCACCACGAGGGCCGCTACGGGGCACTCGACAACCGCTGCCCGCACCAGGGCGGCCCGCTGGGTGAGGGCTCCATCGAGAACGGCTGGCTGCGCTGCCCGTGGCACGGCTACGACTACGACCCGCTGACCGGCACTCCCCCGCCCCCGTTCAACGACCGCCCGCCGTGCTTCACAACCGAGGTCCGCTCCGATGGCGTGTATGTGGAGTTGCCGCCGGTGCCGCCGGCGGTGCGCACAGTCAGCGAAGTACTCGTCGAAACCATGTGCAGCTGGGGTATCGACGCCGTCTTCGGCATGGTCGGTCACTCCAATCTGGGTTTCGCCGAGGCCATGCGCCGGGCCGAAGACCGGGGAGACCTGCGCTTCTTCGGCATCCGCCACGAGGGCGCGGCGTCGTTCGCCGCGGGTGCCTACGGCAAGCTGACCGGGCGCCCGGCGGCCTGCTTCGCCATCGCCGGGCCGGGATCGACGAACCTGCTGACCGGCCTCTACGACGCCAAAGTGGACCGTGCCCCCGTGCTGGCGGTGACCGGGCAGGTGCCGTCGGCGCTGGCCGGGCGGGGAGCGTTCCAGGACCTCGACCTCGAAGCCGCTTTCGCCGACGTCGCCGCCTACAGCCAGACGGTGCACGCCGGCAGCAACCACGCCGAGCTCATGACCCTGGCCTGCAAGAACGCCATCGTGGAGCGGGCGGTGGGACACCTCGTGCTGCCCGACGAGGTTCAGGTCCTGCCGGCCGGCGAGACTCCCGCCGGCGGTCCCGCCGGCCGGGTGGCGCAGCGCGAGGTGGCGCCCCCCGCCGAGGTCCTGGCGGCCGCCGCCGAGCGCATCGCCGCCGCCCGGCGGCCGCTCATCATCGTCGGCGCAGGCGCCCGCTTCGACATGGCGCCGGTGATCGCCCTCGCCGAGCGGATCGCCGCTCCCGTGGCGACCACGTTCAAAGCGAAGGGGCAGGTCTCCGACCGCCACCCGCTGGGCTGCGGGGTTCTGGGACGCAGCGGCACGCCGATCGCCAGCTGGTTCATGAACGAGAGCGACCTGATCGTGGCCTTCGGGGCCTCGTTCTCGAACCACACCGGCATCGCCCCCTACAAGCCGATCGTGCAGGTGGACTTCGACCCGATGGCCCTGGGGCGTTTTCATCCCGTCGACATCGGCGTGCTGGGCGGCGTGGGCGTGACCGCCGAGGCGCTGGGTGCGGCACTCGACCCCGCCGCGGAGTCCGCGCAGCGGACCACCGAGGCCGAGGTGGCCGAGCGCTGGGCACTGTGGCGGGCCGAGAAGGCCTCCCGGGTTGCCGACGACCGGGGACGCGGCGTGAACTCGGCGGCGATCTTCGACTCGCTCGGGCGGCTGGCGCCGGCCGACGCCGTCATCAGCGTCGACGTGGGCAACAACACCTACTCCTTCGGCCGCTACTTCGAGGTGCAGCGCCAGTCGGTGCTGATGTCGGGTTATCTGGGCTCGATCGGCTTCGGCTTCCCCGCTGCGATGGGCGCCTGGGCGGCGGTCGGCGGCGAGCGGTCCGTGCTGGCGGTGACCGGCGACGGCGGCTTCGGGCAGTACGCCATGGAGCTCACCACCGCCGTGAAGTACGGCATGAACATCACGCACGTGCTGCTGAACAACAACGAGCTGGGCAAGATCACCAAGGAGCAGTTGGCCGGGCAGTTCGGCGTGTGGCACACCTCGCTGGTGAACCCGTCCTTCGCCGCCTTCGCCGAGTTGTGCGGCGCGCACGGCACCCAGGTGACCGACCGCAGCGACCTCGACGACGCCATCGCCGGGGCGCTCGCCCACCCCGGGCCCGCCCTGGTGGAGGTTCTCTGCGACCCCGGCCTGGTCTGAGCCGGCCTGGCCGGCCCGACTGCAGGCCCCCGCTAGCCACCCTCCCAGAACGAGTCCTGGATCTCGGCGTGGCGGTTGCGCAACCCTTCGACGAAGATGTCGTCGGTCCAGATGTAGAACCGGCCCTCCAGCAGCCCGTCGTGGAGGATGTCGGCGGCCTCCGCCGGTGATTTGGCCCGGCCGAATAGGGCCTCCATGGCCTCCTGGCGCCTCCTGGTCAGCTCATCGCCCCAGGCGTCCCTCTCGGGGAGGGGCTCGCCGGGATTGAGGAGCCGTTCGGGACGGTTGCGGGCCGAACTGGTGATGCGGGTCCGCACGACGCCGGGGCAGAAGGCGGCGACGGCGACAGCGCTGTTCTGGTTGGCCAGCTCGGCGCGCAGGGTCTCGGAGATGGCGACGACGGCGTGCTTGGAGGCGTTGTAGGCGGCGAGTTGGGGGACGACCACGTGCCCGGCAGAGGACGCCGTGTTGACGATGTGCCCGGCGTCGCGGGCCAGCATGTGCGGCAGGAACACCCGGAGCCCGTGGATGACGCCCCAGAGGTTCACGCCCAGCACCCACTCCCAGTCGCTGGTGGTCATGGTCGCGGTGGGTTTCTGGATCCCCACACCGGCGTTGTTGAAGAGCAGGTCGACGCTGCCGTGGCGTTCCAGCACCGCCGCTGCCAGGGCGTCCATCGAGGCGGCGTCGGACACGTCGGTCGGCACAGCGGTGGCCTCGACGCCGGCGGCGCCGAGCTCGGCCGCCGCCTGCGCAAGTGCGGGCTCCTCCACGTCGGCCAGGACGAGACGGCACCCCGCAGCTCCGAACCGGTCGGCGATGCCCCGGCCCAGGCCGCTGGCCGCACCGGTGATCACCGCCACCTGACCCTCGAATGCGCCGTCGCCGGTCATCTCAGCACCCCTTGTAGTTCATGACCGCCCGTAGCACGTGGTCGATGCGCACCAGGTCCGCCTGGTCGGCCATCACGGCGGCGATGTTCTTGTAGGCCATCGGCGACTCGTCCACCAGCCGCTCGGCCCGCCCGTGCTGCCAGGTCCGCCCGGCCATGGCCTCTCGGAAGTCGTCGATCGACACATCCCGCTTGGCGCGCCTGCGGCTCATGCGCCGCCCCGCTCCGTGCGCCGCCGAGGTGTAGGAGTCCGGGTTGCCCAAGCCGGTCACGACGTAGCTGTCGGCACCCATCGAGCCGGGGATCACGCCTCGGTCGCCGACCCTCGCCCGGATGGCGCCCTTGCGGGTGATCCACATCGAGCGCCCGCCGTGCGTCTCGCGAGCCGCGTAGTTGTGGTGGCAGTTGATGCGCTCCGCCTCGCCGGGGCGGCGGCCGACGGCCCGACCGACCGCCGCCAGCAGGGCGTCCATCATGATCTCGCGGTTGGCGAATGCGTAGCGCTGCGCCCACAGCATGTGGTCCACGTAGCGCCCGAACTGCTCGTCGGCCTGCAGGAAGTACGCCAGGTCGCGATCCTCGAGTGAGCGCTGCAAGTCGGCGCAGAGGCGGCGGGCGCCGTCGATGTGGCGGGTGGCCAGCCGGTTGCCGATGCCGCGGCTGCCCGAGTGCAGGACACACCAGACCCGGTCGTCGGCGTCGAGGCTGATTTCCACGAAGTGGTTGCCGCCGCCGAGTGTGCCGAGTTGCGGGCCGATCTTGGCGAGTTCCTTGCGGGTGAGCCCCTCGGAGTGCGGCAGCGCGTTGCCGGTGAGCCAGCGCTCGGCGGCCTTCGTGGTGCGGCGATGGGCGGCAAAGCCCGCGGGGATGGCCCGCTCCACGTCGGCGAGCAGCGGCTCGAGGCTGTCGGGAAGATCGCCCGCAGCCAGGTCGGTGCGCACTGCGATCATCCCGCAACCCAGATCCACGCCGACCGCGGCGGGGATGATGGCGCCCTCGGTGGGGATCACCGACCCGACGGTGGCGCCGATGCCGACGTGCGCGTCGGGCATGAGCGCCACCGGACCCGAGACGGCCGCGCAGCGCGCCGAGGTGAGCGCCTGGTGCAGCGTCCCGCCGTCGATCTCACTGCCCCACGAGCGCACCAACTCGCTGCCGGATGCGGCTGCCTTGCCTATTCGCTCCATGGGAAAACCTTGCCCTCAAGCGGACCGCCCTGCCAGAGCCCGCGGGCGAAGTCTGCAGCCGGGAGTATGTCCACACCGTCGGCGGTGCGCCGCGCGCGGGTCTCGAGGCACACCACGGCCCGGGCGGCGCCGGGGTGCTCCTCGGCCAGGGTGCGAAGACCCTTGAGGTGGCCGTCGGTGATCCTGCTGCTGGCTTTCGCCTCGAGTGCGAGTCGCATGTCGCCGACCACGAAATCCACCTCGATCCCGCTCGGGAGGCGCCAATAGCTCAACCGTTCGTCGAGTTGGCGGTAGGCGATGAAGGCGGACAACTCGTGGAATACCCAGTTCTCGAACGCCCTTCCGTACTCTGCGGATCCGCGCTGCAACTCGCCTCGACGCCCCAGGCGGTTCACGATGCCCACGTCCTCGAAGTAGAACTTCGCCGCCCCGGCCAGGCGTCGCTTTGCCCGGCGCTGCCAGCGCGGGAGCCGGCGGGCGAGCAGGGTGTCACCGAGAATGCCGAAGTAGGCCTTGACGGTAGGAGCCGACACCCCGCACTCGCGCGCGATGTTCGAATAGTTGACAGGCGCTCCGTCACTCAGGGCGGCGGAGTCGAGAAAGTCGGCGAACGCGGGCAGGTTCCGGACGAGACCCTCGGCAGCGACCTCCTCGCGCAGGTAGTCGGCAATGTAGGCATCGAGCAGGCGCCGGGACCTATTCGACGTGTACATGCGGGGGAGGTAGCCACCGTTCAGCATCCGATCGAGATCGAACGACGGGCCGATCTCACCGGCGGTCAGTCCTCTCAGCTCGTAGCGCAGGGCGCGCCCGCCGAGCAGGTTCGCTCCCCCACCCCGCACCCTCCTCGCACTGGACCCGCACAGCGCGAATGACAGTCCGCGATTCTCGATCAGCCAGTGAACCTCGTCGAGCAGGGCCGGAACCTTCTGGATCTCGTCGACTACCACCTGCCGGGATGGGTCGGGACCGGTGGCGTCGAGTTCCTCGCGCAGCGACTCGGGGCGAGTTGCGTAGCGACGGAACTCGTCGGCCTTCAACAGATCGACCCACACACCGTCCGGGTAGCGCTGCCGGAGCAGGGTGCTCTTGCCGGTCTGGCGCGGCCCCCACAGGAAGAACGTCTCGGTCCCCGGATCGGGCAGGGAGAGCGCCCTTTCAAACATCGAGTTTAGTTTATCATGACAATCTAAAGTGAGACTTTAGCTGACTCGGTTCTGCGGTGGCGGCGACCGGTTGGATCCGCCGCGGGCACCAACCCCCGCGTCGTTCGACGGGACGAGGCCTTGTCACCCGGCGTCACGCCGCGCTCACGCCCGGCCCATGATCCGGGTGACCGCCACCTCGATCACCCGCCGGTCGGCTCCCCGATCGCTGGGCGGCCGGTAGCGGCGGGCGTAGCGGCTGACGCCCTCGGCGCAGCGGTCGGGATCCGCGGTCACCACCGCTGTGCCCTCCAGCGCCAGCCAACGCCCGCCGTCCACCTGGCACAGCGTCACCGGTGTCGGGCCGGCCGCCTCCAGCAACTGCACCTTGCGCGCCCCGGCGAAGCTGATGACCCTTGCCAAGCCGGTCTCGCCGTCCCACGTGAACCCAACCGGCGTCACGTGCGGCGCGCCGTCGGGACGAGGGACGCTGATTGTCGCCAGGTGTCGCTCTGTCATGAACAGCTCCGCCGCCGAGGGCAGGGCATCGGGTCTCCACGCCATGGGTGACTCCTCCTCCGGACGCAAGGGGGATCCCATCGTACGGGCCACCCCGGGCACCCGACCCGGCCCGGGCGCGCCGCGGAGCCGAGGCGATCCCCGGCTGCTCCCCCGCCAGGCATTCTCCCGGCCGGCACCCGGAACCTTAGAGACGACCCGCCCCGGAGCGATGCCCGGCCGTTACGGTAAGGGCCGATCCCTCGACCTCTCCCGGAGTCACACCAAGACCATGGGCCTGTTCCGCAACACCAACACGCTGGATCGTCCGTTCGGTCGCAATGAGATCGTGATGGCGACCGAGGACCTGCCGGGCGTCCCGGCACGGACCACTGGCAAGGTGAAAATGGTGAACGGCGTCACCTGGCGGCGCTACTGGGTCTTCTTCGAGAACGGCGTCCACCTGGGTTCACTCGACAGCCACGAGTTGGTCCGCCCGGAGGATTGGGACCACTTCCTGCGCGCCCGGGCCGAACGCGAGGCTGCAGCTGCGGCCGCCGCCGCGGCAGCCGCAGCAGGCGCCACCGCCGGAGACGACACCGCAGCCGCAGCGGACGCCGACGACGACAGCCCCAACGCCCGCCTCCGCGCCATGGTCCCCGCCTACCTCCTCGAGAGAAGCGCCTCCGCCCGAGCTCGCCTCAGCGCCTGAGCTACCGCCACCACGCCGCTCCAGTCGAACCCCGTTCGATGCCGGCGACCCGACGGATTCCCCCAGAATGCGGCCGGGGCCCGTCGACCTATTGAGAGTTGTCCGCGCGGTCTCGCAGTGATGCGCTGCCGTCTCTCGCCTCACTCGCCGGACTCGGTGCCGGGGTCGGAACTGTCGGGGTCGGAACTGTCGGGGTCGGAACTGTCGGATTCGGGACTGTCGGATTCGGGACTGTCGGATTCGTAGACGGATGCGCAAAGCACCGTCGGAAGTTGGACAGCCTCTTGTTCCTCCCTCAGGATCTGCTCAACGTCACGTACGTCGTCGCACGATGGAATGATCGCTATCGATAGATCCGTACAGGCCTCTGCGCCGGACTCGTGCCGGTTCTGTCTCTTGGCGAAGTCGTACAACCAGTCGGAGGAATCGCCGGCCGCACGCCAGTAGTAGTACGGAATCTGCGGCCGCGGATGGAAGATGTACGCCATCGAGTCGGCGAAGAACTCTGCTTCGAGCAGCCGGCAGTATCTCTCTCGAAGTCCGGTGCGGATTATCGGATCGACATAGACGCTGTTGTTCCTGTGAAAGATGTGAGCCATTTCATGGAGGTAGATACCCAGGAACGTGTCGTTGCAATACTCCTTGAGAATGCGTACCCGCGCGCGCAGGTGTGTCGCCGTTCCGGCAACCCCCTGATCGTCGAAGGAATCCACGAGAATGACATTTGCACGTTCGTCAGCCTCCTCCAGCCAGTAATACGTTTCCTTCAGCCGTCCGATCTCGGGGTGGTCCATCTGCAGACACTGCTCGGGTTCGGTCTCCGCGCTGACCGTCGCCGCCGCGAACGGCAACGAGCCCACAACCCCGAGGACGAGCAGCGCTCCGATGGTCGCCTTCTTCATGACGGATCTCTTCTCCTGTTCGGCTCTGTGCGAGGTCGCCGCCGGACCGGACGGTGGGCGGGACAGGCGTGGCTGCGACGCCGCCGACACGAGTGGCAAGTCAGTCGATGTCGGCAACGGTGACTGTTCGGCCGGTCCTGGCGGATTCGGCGACGGCGAGGGCTCCGGCGAGGGCGGAGAGGCCCGCTGCCCCGTCGACGGTGGGGCGGCCGGTGCCGGCGATGGCGGCACGGAAACCGTCGACAACGATGGCGTAGAGGTTGCGGCGGTCGGGGACCTCGATCTCGGTCATCTCGCTGCCGACGACGCGCCAGAGCGTGCCGGCGGGTTCCTGGGCCAAGACGCCGGCGGCAATCACAGAGGCCTCCGTGCCGATGACCTCCACGCTGGTCGGGCAGTGGGCGACGGTGTAGGCGTCGTGGGTCTGCACCGGAACCTCGCCGAAGCGCAGCACCGCCATGACCGCGTCCAGCGGCCCGCCGTCGCCCGGCGTCGCCCACGGCCCCTGGCGGACAGCCGTGGCCGAGGCCTCCGTGGCGGTGGTGCCCAGGATGGCCTGCGCCACCGAGACGCTGTGGGTGGTGAGGTCCAGGACGGCGCCGCCGCCGACCGGGTCCTCCACCCGCCAGGCCCAGAACCGCTCGCCGACCATGATGGCGAAGCTGATGCGCACCGCCAGTGGCGTGCCGAGCGTGCCCTCCGAGACGAGCCGCTGGATCGCGCGGAGCGTGTCGGCGCCGGGGAGATGATGGTTGATCGCCAGCGCGACGCCGTGACGCTCGGCCGCTTCGACCATCCGGCGGGCATCGGCGACCGTCAGTGCCATCGGCTTCTCGCACAGCACGTGCTTGCCGGCCGCCGCCGCGGCGATGGTCTGGGCCGCGTGGCGCTCGTTGACGCTCGAGATGAACACGGCGTCCACATCGGGCCACTCGCAGGCCCGCGCAAGATCGTCAGTGGCGTGGGGAATGCTGTTGGTGGCGGCGTATTCCGCCCCCCAGGCAGCCGTGGAGCTGTAGACGAACTCCACGGAGTCGCCGCAGCCGCGCATCGCCGGCAGGACCCATCTGGCGGCGATGTCGCTGGCGCCGATGAGGCCCCAGCGCAGCGGCGGGCCGGAACTCACAGAAACGACGCGGGGTCGGCGTCGAAGGCCTTCTTGCAGCCGGGGGCGCAGAACCAGTAGTCGCTGCCGTCGTGGGCGGAGCGGTACTTGGCGTCGGCGATCAACACCGTCATACTGCAGACCGGATCGGCGGCCGTCACCGGCGCCTCGGGCACCGCGCCCCAGCGTGACAGTTCGCCCGAAGCCCGACGGGCCACCAGGTCGGCCATGATCGCCACCGCCAGCTCCCGGTTGCCGAGCCGCCCCAGATCCAGTCCCGCCGGCGCCTGGATGCGCGCCAGATCCTCCTCGGACACCCCGCGCCCGCGCAGATTCTCCGCCACGGCGTCGGCCCGCTTGTGGCCGGCGATTAGCCCCACGAAGGCCGCATCGGTCGCCAAGGCGGCCTCGAGCGCCAGGTCGTCGTAGTGCCCCTGCGTCGCCACCACGACCGCCGACCCCACACCCACACCCAAGCCGGTGAGGTCGAGCGAAGTGCGCACCAACTCAGGCAGCGGATGCTCGTCGGCAGACCCACCGTCGTCGACGACGTCCACGTCCCACTCCAGCGCATGGCCCATCAGAGCCAGCGCGGCGACGGCCGGCGAGCGGCCGATGACCACGAGCTGCGGGCGGGGCGGGACGGGTTCCAAGTAAACCTCCAGGGCACCGTCATTCTCACACGCCATAGGCACCGAGTACGTCCCCCCGGGCCCCCCACCCCCCGAAGAGCCGCAACCGGCATCCTGGGTCCCCTCCGGGGCGTCGATCGAGGCCCTCGACGGATCCTCCACATCCCCCAGCAGCAGCAACCGAGGCTCGCCATCCAGAAGCGCCTCCCGAGCCTGCACTACAACAGTCGGCTCGGCACAAGCCCCGCCAAGCCATCCCCGCACGGTCCCGTCGGCCAGGATCACCGCCTTGGACCCCTGCTGCCCCGAAGAAGGCCCCCGCCGCCAAACCACAGTCGCCAAGACGAAGGGCACCCGAGCCTCAGCCAGAGCCACCGCCTCCCGCAGCACGGACAGGGTCACGGCGCTACCCCGACCCTGCCCGGACAGCCAATGACGTCAGGCCGATTCGATGGCGTCCCAGACCCGGTCGGGCAGCACCGGCATGTCGATGTTGCGCACGCCGAGATGGGCCAGGGCGTCGATGACCGCGTTCACGTAGGCCGCCGGTGAGCCAACGGTTGCCGACTCGCCCACACCCTTGGCCCCGATGGGATGGTGCGGCGAAGGCACGCAGGTCTCCAGCAGCTCGAACCGCGGGGTCTCCCAGGCGGTCGGCACCAGGTAGTCCATGAAGTTGGACCCGATGCAGTTGCCGTCCTCGTCGAAGGTGATCCACTGCATGGAGCTCTTGGCGAAGCCCTCGGTGAGGCCGCCGTGGATCTGGCCCTCCACGATCATGGGGTTGATCCGCACGCCGCAATCGTCCAGCGCAACCATCCGGTCGACCTTCCAGACCCCGGTCTCGGCGTCCACCTCGACGACCACGATGTAGCTGCCGTAGGGGAACGTGAGGTTCGGCGGGTCGTAGTAGCTGACGCCCTCGAGGCCGTGCTCGACGCCCTCGGGCATGTTGGTGTAGGCGGCGAATGCCACGTCCTGGATGGTCACCGACCGCTCCGGGGTGCCTCGCACAGAGAACACACCGGCGGCCAGGTCGATGTCGGCCTCGGCGGCCTCCAGCAGGTGCGCGGCAATCTTGCGCCCCTTGTCGGCCAGCTTGCGCGACACCATCGACGTGGCTGCGCCGCTGGTGGGCGTGGAGCGCGAGGCGTAAGTGCCCAGGCCGTAGGGCGTGTTGTCGGTGTCACCGTGCACGACCTTGATGTCGGTCACGGGGATGCCGAGCTCACTGGCCACGATCTGGGCGAACGTGGTCTCGTGGCCCTGGCCCTGGGTCTTCACACCCAGCTTCAGGATGGCCTTGCCGGTGGGATGCACCCGCAGCTCGGCCGAGTCGAACATCTTCAACCCGGCGATGTCGTAGGTGCGCGACGGCCCGGCGCCGACCGCCTCGGTGAAGTGGGCGATGCCGATGCCCAGCAGCCGCCCCTCCTCGCGGGCCGCCGCCTGTGTGGCGCGCAACTCCGTGTAGCCCACCTCGTCCATGGCCTTGCGCAGGGCGGTGTGGTAGTCGCCGGAGTCGTAGACGAAGCCGGTGGGCGTGGTGTAGGGGAACTGGTCCTCGCGGATGAAGTTCAGCAGCCGGAAGTCGGCGGGGTCCATGCCGATCTCGTAGGCCGCTGTCTGCACCAGGCGCTCGATGAGGTACGAGGCCTCGGTGATGCGGAACGAGCACCGGTAGGCCACGCCGCCGGGCGCCTTGTTGGTGAACGCCCCCCGGCAGGTGACGTGCGCAGCCGGGAAGTCGTAGGACCCGGTGACGACGTGGAACAGGCCCGCCCGGAACTGCGTCGGCTGGGCGTCGGAGTAGAAGGCCCCCTGATCCGACAGAACGTCGGCCCGCAGCGCCAGGATCCGCCCGTCGCCGTCCAGCGCCAACTCGCCGCGCATGTGGTAGTCACGCCCGAACCCCGTGGAGATGAGGTTGTCGCTGCGCGACTCGATCCACTTCACCGGCGTGCCCAGCAGCAGCGAGGCCGCCGTGGCCACCACGTACCCCGGGTAGATGGGCACCTTGTTGCCGAAGCCCCCGCCGATGTCCGGGCTGATGATGCGGATGTTCTGCTCGGGCAGGCCCGCCACGAGGGCGAACAGCGTGCGGTGGGCGTGCGGCGCCTGCGACGTGAGGTACACCGTGGCCTGGCCGGTTACGGAGTTGACGTCGGCCACGATGCCGCAGGTCTCCAGCGGCGCCGGATGCGAGCGCGGGTAGAACGTCTCCAACGCCACCACCTTGGCGGCGCTCTCGAAGGCCGCGTCGGTTGCGGCCTGATCGCCGTTCTCCCAGGTGTAGGCCAGGTTGTCGGTCTGGCCCTCCTTCTCGTCGCGGATCACCGGCGCGTCGGCGGAGAGCGACTGCTGCGGCCCGGTGACCGCGGGCAGCATCTCGTAGTCCACCTCGATGAGCGCGGCCGCGTCCGCGGCGACGTACGGGTCGGTGGCGATCACCGCCGCCACCTCCTGGCCCTGGTAGCGCACCTTGTCGGTGGCGAGCACCGCCTGGGTGTCACCCGACAGCGTGGGCATCCAGGCCAGGCCGTGTGCGTCCATCAACTCGCCGGTCACCACGGTCACGACCCCGTCTGTGGCCGAGGCGGCCGAGCTGTCGATGCCGCGGATGCGGGCGTGCGCCACCGGCGAGCGGTGGATGGCCATGTGGAGCATGCCCGGCAGCACCACGTCGTCGAGGAAGTCGCCTTGGCCTTCGATGAGCCGGTCGTCCTCGCGCCGGAGGACGCTGTGTCCGATACCGCCGATCTCCGGCGGGGTGGAGAGGTCCGGGGTGGCGGTCATTGTGCCCTCCCTTCGGCCGCTGCGGCCTGAATGGATTTGACGATGTTCATGTATCCCGTGCACCGGCAGAGGTTGCCGGAGATGGCCCAGCGGATCTCGTCCTCGGACGGGTCGTCGTTGGACTCCAGCAGGGCGGCCCCCACGAGCATCATGGCCGGCGTGCAGAACCCGCACTGCAGCCCGTGGTTCTCCTTGAAGGCCTTCTGTATGGCGTGCAGCTGGCCGTCGACCTTGAGTCCCTCCACGGTGGTGACATCGTGGCCGTCGGCCTGGGCGGCCAGCACCGTGCAGGCCTTCACCGGGACGCCGTCGAGCAGCACCGTGCACACGC
>JAPPDX010000132.1 GCA_028824415.1 bacterium
TGCGCATCAGGTCGTCCTCGAGGGACAGGTAGAAGCGGCTCTCCCCCGGGTCGCCCTGGCGGCCAGATCGCCCTCGCAGCTGGTTGTCGATGCGGCGGCTCTCGTGGCGCTCGGTGCCCACCACGTACACGCCGCCGAGCTCCTTGATCACCTCGCCCTCGGCACGGCAGTGCTCACTGTGGCTCTCCAGCAGCCTGGGGTACGTCTTGCGATACTCCTTGGACTGCGGGTCGTGGCCGTCGGCCAGCAGGTCCCGCCGGGCGAGCGCCTCGGGGTTGCCGCCCAGGATGATGTCGACGCCGCGACCCGCCATGTTGGTGGCGACCGTCACGCGCCCGAGGCGCCCTGCCTGGGCGATGATCTCGGCCTCCCGGGCGTGCTGCTTGGCGTTAAGGACCTCGTGCGCGACGCCCCGGCGGGTGAGGTGCCCCGACAGCTTCTCGGACTTCTCCACCGAGATGGTGCCCACCAGCACCGGCTGGCCCCGCTCCACCCGCTCGGCGATGTCGTCGACGATGGCGTCGAACTTGGCCTCCTCGGTGCGGTACACCAGGTCGGGCTGGTCGGCGCGGACCATCGGCTTGTGCGTGGGGATCGAGACCACCGGCAGGCTGTAGGTGCCGTACAGCTCGCTGGCCTCGGTCTGGGCGGTGCCGGTCATGCCGGCGAGCTTCTCGTAGAGCCGGAAGTAGTTCTGCAGGGTGATGGTGGCGAGGGTCTGGTTCTCCTCCTGGATCTTGGTGCCCTCCTTGGCCTCGATGGCCTGGTGGAGGCCGTCGGACCAGCGCCGCCCGTCCAGGATGCGTCCGGTGAACTCGTCGACGATCTTCACCTCGCCGTCGCTGAGGATGTACTCCTTGTCGCGCCGGTAGAGCTCCTTGGCCCGCAGCGCCGCGCCGAGGTGGTGCACGTAGCTGACCTGCACCGAGTCGTAGAGATTCTCCACCCCCAGGGCCCGCTCCACGGCATGCACGCCGTCCTCGGTGGGCGCCACCGTGCGCTTCTCCTCGTCCACCTCGTAGTGCTCGTCGCGCTCCAACCGGCGCACGATGGAGGCGAACCGGTAGTAGGTGTTGGCGGCCTCGGCCACCTGCCCGCTGATGATCAGCGGCGTGCGGGCCTCGTCGATGAGGATCGAGTCGATCTCGTCCACGATGCAGAAGCGGTGGCCGCGCTGAACCTGCTCGGCGGCCGAGAGCGCCATGTTGTCCCGCAGGTAGTCGAAGCCGAACTCGTTGTTGGTGCCGTAGGTGATGTCACAGGCGTACTGCTGGCGCTTGAAGCCCTGATCACGCACACCGGGGACCACGAGCCCCACGCTGAGGCCCAGCCAGCGGTGGATCTGGCCCATCCAGTCGGCGTCGCGGCTCGCCAGGTAATCATTCACGGTGACCACGTGGACGCCCTCGCCGGCGAGGCCGTTGAGGTACACCGGCAGGGTCGAGACGAGCGTCTTGCCCTCGCCGGTGCGCATCTCGGCGACCCAGCCGAGGTGCAGCGCCGCCCCACCCATGAGCTGCACGTCGTAGTGCCGCTGGCCGATGACGCGCCACGACGCCTCGCGCACGACGGCGAATGCCTCCGCCAGAACGTCGTTGAGGTCTGCGCCGTTGGCGAGGCGCTCCCGGAGTGCGGGCGTGCGGGCCTGGAGCTCCTCGTCGCTCAGCGCCTGCATCCCGGGTTCCAGGTCGCCGATGTGGGGTACGAGCCCTTCGAGGGCCTTGAGTTTCTGCCCCTCGCCGGTGCGGAGGAGCTTGTCGAGGATCGCCATGGCTGGGTCGAGTCTACGAAGCGGCGCGCCTGCTCATTGCGCCACGTCCACGACGGACGCTCCGGCGAGCCGCGCCAGGTCGCCCGGCGCGATCGGGAAACAGGCGTCGGGGGTACCCGCCGCCGCCCACACCTCCTCGAAACCCAGTAGCCGGCGGTCCAGGAAGGTGTCCAGATTGTGAGCGTGGCCGAATGGCGGGACGCCGCCGACGGCGAACCCGGTGGCGTCCGCAACCTCCTCGGCGCGGGCCTGGCGGGCATCGGCGGCTCCCGCGGCGGTGGCGAGGAGGTCGGTGTCGACCCTGTCGGCTCCGGACACGAGCACCACCACGACACGCCCGCCGGCCACGAACACCAGGGACTTGACGATCTGGGCCAACTCGCAACCCACGGCCGCGGCCGCGTCGCGGGCTGTGCGGGTGCCGGTGGGATAGCGGGTGACGCGTAACTCCACTCCGAGTTCGGCCGCCGCCGCCACGAACCGATCGATGGCCTTGCTCACTCGCTCAGCCTACCGTTGTGCTCTGGAACTTGAAATATATCAGAAAGTAGTGAAATATCCTAGCGCCGCCGGTCGCCCCGCCGGTGCGCTTCAGGAAGCCCCGCCTCCGTTACGGTGGGCGGCAGCCTGCTCGGTTGCGAACTCCTGTGGAGTCATGAGGACCTCGCGAGCCTTGGAGCCCTCCGACGGCCCGACCACGCCGCGTTGCTCGAGCAGGTCCATGAGGCGTCCGGCGCGGGCGAAACCCACGCGCAGCTTGCGCTGCAGCATGGAAGTGGAGCCGAGCTGGCTGTCCACCACCAACTCCATGGCCGCCCCCAGCAACTCATCATCGTCGGGATCGCCCCCGTCGCGAGCACTCGGAAGCGTCGGCGTGGCGAGATCCTCCGCGGTGATCGCCTCGGGCTCGCTGGAGCGGGAGTTCTGCCGGCGCCAAACCGCCGTCACGCGCCGGATCTCCTCCTCGCTCACCCACGCCCCCTGGATCCGCCGGGGAGTGCCCGCCGTTCCGTCGAGTAGCAGCATGTCGCCATAGCCGACTAGACGCTCGGCTCCGGCCTGGTCGAGGATGACCCGGCTGTCGGTGAGGCTGGACACCGACAGAGCCATGCGGGCCGGGATGTTGGCCTTGATGACACCGGTGATGACGTTGGTGGAAGGCCGCTGCGTGGCGATCACGAGGTGCACACCGACGGCACGGGCCATCTGGGCCAGGCGCCAGATGGCGTCCTCCACCTCCCG
Organism: bacterium; assembly: GCA_028824415.1. Classification (GTDB taxonomy): domain Bacteria; phylum Actinomycetota; class Acidimicrobiia; order Acidimicrobiales; family CATQHL01; genus VXNF01. The sequence continues at coordinate 3,014 of JAPPDX010000132.1, forward strand.
GGGCGCAACCATCATGAGGTCCGACAACTCGTCGACCACGATGACAATGAAGGGGAGGCGCTTCAGAGGCTCGTCCCCCTCGCCGTGCGGATCCTCGCTTGAACCCGAGGCGAGCGATGCCTCGTACATCTCGTTGTAGCCGGTTATGTCACGGCAACCCACCCGGGACAGCAGTTCGTAGCGCCTCTCCATCTCCCGCACGGCCCAGCCGAGCGCGTTGGCGGCCTTCTTCGGATCGATGACCGGCTGGGTCAGCAGGTGCGGCACGCTGGCGAACTGCCGCATCTCCACCATCTTGGGGTCCACGAGGATTAGCCGGACCTGCTCGGGGGTGCAGCGCATCAGGATCGTCGTGATGATCGAATTGAGGCAGGACGACTTGCCCGAGCCGGTGGCGCCGGCGATGAGGATGTGGGGCATCCGCCCGAGATTGGCCATCACGGCGTGGCCGGTGATGTCGCGCCCGATGGCCACGTCGAGCGGATGGGTGGCCTCCGCCGCCTCGGCGCTGGCCAGGATGTCTCCCACGGTGACCGTGTGGCGCGCCGGGTTGGGCACTTCCACCCCGATGGCCTGCCGCCCGGGGATCGGCGCCAGGATGCGCACCTCCGCCGAAGCCAGGGCGTAGGCGATGTCGCGGGACAGGGCGGTGACCCGGGCTACCTTCACGCCCTCCGCCAGCACCAACTCGTAACGACTGACCGTGGGTCCCACGACCACGTCGACCAACTTGGCCTCCACGCCGTGGGCCGCCAGCGCCGCCTCCAGCGACCGGCCGCGCTCGCTGATGAGGCGGCCGTCCACCTCCTGGCTGGGCGTGCGCTTCAGGATCCCCAGGTTGGGGCGGCGCCACTGCCCGCTGTCGCCGCCCACCGCCGCCACCTGCGCCGCCTTCGGGCGCCCCCGCCGGGGCTCCCCGGAAGGCTCGGGGGGTGGAGGTGGCTGCTCCTCGGGCCTCGGACCGCCCGAGAGGGGCGCGGCGGCGGGCATTGCCACCGGCGGCGGCCCGGGAGTTGCCGCACGCTCCGGCGCCGGGTCGCCCCCAGTGCCGGCATCGGCGTCGGGTTCCTTGCGGTCCTCGGAGTCCGAGCGCCGGTCGGACACCACGAGGCGGACCAGGGCGGCAACGGCCAGCCCCGCCCGGCGCAGGACCCACCAGACCCCGCGTGCCACAGTCGTGAGCGACATTCCGCTGAGGGCCAGCCAACCGAGCAGGCCCAACGCCACCAGCACGACCACCGCCCCGGCCACGCCGGCCAGCAGTGCGAGGGCGCCACCGGAGGCGAAACCCACATAGCCGCCGGCGCCCTCGAACTCGCTGAGGGCGTCCCCCCAGGTCGGACGGCCCGCAGCCAGGTGGAGGATGCCGGCGAGAGCCGTCATGACCAGGCCGCCGCCCAGCATCCGCACCGACGGCCGACTGTCATCGCCGTCCTCGGTCTCGGCCTCGGCCCCTTTGCGGTAGCGGCCGGCGACCAGCAGCACGCCCGCCGCAGCCAGCGCCGGGGGCACGAGCAGGCGTCCCCAGCCCACGGTCACACCCGCGGCGCGGCGGAAGGCCGTGCCCACGAGCCCGCCGAAGTCGCCGTAGACGCCGAGCGCGCTCAGCAGGGCCAGCACGAACGCCAATAGTCCCCAGATCTCGGCGCGGTACGCCCGGTAGAAGCCGGCAATGGCCGACGGTTCCTCCGGTGGGGCGCCGCCGGCCCCGTCGGGGCGGCGCGCCGGCGGCTTCGAGCCGCGCGAGGGCGCGTCAGACCCTGTGGCTCCCGAAGGGGACTTTGCCATCGTTATCAACACTAGCACCACGGGCCACAGCAGCCCCGGTGTGAATCCGTGTTGGAGTCAGGTCGTCCCCCGGCACCGGTCGGGGCGGTACCTCAGTACTCGAACTGCACAGCGGCCCGCGACTCGAGGATCGGACGCACCGTCGAGGCGATGAACGCCTGATGGCCGCCGTCGTCGCGGTAGGACACGAATCCCGCTTCGTCATCGAAGTCCACCGTCACGGCATAGTCGTGGTTGCCGGCGTTGATGGCGGCGTCGTCACCGTGGGCATGGCCCCGTACGGCCTCGTGCGTCTCGAGCAACCCCACGAGGCCCTCCACGAACGCCGCCCGTTTGGCATCGTCAACTTCGTCGTTCCACTTGAACAGCACGCAATGGCGGATCATGGCCACTCCTTCGGTCAGGGCCGATTCTGGCCCGAGGATAAACTGATCGGACCCCCTGCGCCCTCCGAGAGACTCCGAACCATGAGCACACCGGGAACCAGCGACACGGCATCGCGAGTCGACGACGGCGAGATCCTCATCTCCGGGGGCACCCTCATCGACGCCACCGGCGCGCCGGCGCGACCCAACCCCGGCGTGCTGCTGCGCGGCGACAACATCGAGGTGGTGGGACCGGGAGCCGCGGAGGCCGCCGGCGCCGGTGCCGAACGAATCGACGCCACCGGCCGGACGGTGATGCCCGGACTCATCGACGCCCACTGCCACGCCACATTCGACGACGTTCAGTCCAACGACGAGCTCTTCTTCCATCGCGACCCGACCACCGCCGCGCTGGTGGCCGGCCAGAACCTCACCAAGATGCTGCGAGCAGGGGTCACCGCCTTCTGCGACCCGGACACGCTGTTCGCAATGGGGCCGTCGCTGCGCAACGCCACCGAGGCAGGAGTCGTAGCCGGCCCGCGCATCAGCACGGGCGTACAGGCACTGGTCACCTCCGTCGGCGGCACGGCCGGTCGGCTGATCCCAGACGAGGGCGTGGTCGGCTATGCCCAGGTCGTCAACTCGCAGGACGAGGCGGTGATGTGGACCCGCCGGCACATCAAGTACGGAGCCGACTGGATCAAGATCCACGCCACCGGGCTGCTGCCCGGGCGCTCCGGTGAGGTCCTGGGCTGGAGCCGCGACGAACTGCGGGCGGTGTGCGACACCGCGCACGAGCTCGGCACTTCGGTGATGGCGCACTGCCGCAGTCCCGAGAGCGTGACGGCCTGCGCGGAGGCCGGGGTGGACATGCTGCTGCACGCCTCGTTCATGGACGCCGAGGGGCTCGAGGCCGTAATCGCCTCGGGCAGCGTCCTCTGCCCCACCTTCACCTTCCTGGCCAACCTGGCGGACTTCGGCTCCGCCGTCGGCGCCGGGGCGGGCATGGAGGACATCTTCCGGGGCGAGATCGCCGCCACCGCCAAGATGATGCGGTCCGCCTACGACGCCGGAGTGCCGCTGCTGTGCGGTTCCGAGGCCGGGTTCGCCCTCACCCCCTACGGGCACTGGCACGGGCGAGAGGCCGAGATCCTTGTGAACGAGCTGGGGCTCAGCCCCATGGAGGCCATCGTCTGCGCCACCGCCAACGGCGCAATCGCCATGCGGCTCGAGGGCCGGATCGGCACCGTCACCGAGGGCTGCCTGGCCGACCTGCTGGTGCTCGACGGTGACCCGCTTTCCGACATCCGGCTGCTCAACGACCGCAGCCGCATCGTCGAGGTCATCAGCCGCGGCCGGCGGGTCGACCTCAGCGGACCCTGGCCGTCGCACGGGCCGATCCCCGGCGCCAAGGTGCGCAACTGGGCCACCGAGATCCTCACCTACGAACGCGCCTACGACTGAGCCCCCGGCGGCTCCCGAGCGCCCGGTCGGGGAACTGGGGCGCCGCTCTACTCCTTCGGCGCAGGCGCAAGGCGTCGCAGACCGGCGTCCCGGGGTCCCTCTCTTGAGTGCTTGCGGCGATCTCTCGGGTGGTTGTGGCGGTCCGATCGGGGCGGGCTGGTGCTACAGCACGTGGCGGGTGGTCTCGTGGACGGTTCGGATGGCGAAGCTGGATCGCAGCCGCGACACGCCGCTGAACCGCGACAGGTACCGGTTGAAGATCCGTTCGAAGTCACGGTGGTCCTTGACCGCCAGATGCAGCAGGTAGTCGGCGTCGCCGGCCACCAGGTGGCACGACATCACCTCGGGACACTCCCCCACCTCCGACTCGAAGAGCCGTAGCGATTCCTTGCTCTGGCTGAGGAGCGACACTTCCACGAACACGTCGAGGTCCCGGCCGATGGCCTTGCGGTTCACGATCATCACGTAATCGGCGATGAGGCCCTCGAACTCCAGGCGTCGCACCCGCCGGTGGCAGGCCGACGTGGACAGGCCGACCCGGGCGGCCAACTCGGCATGGGACACACGGCCGTTGCGCTGCAACTCGTTGAGGATCTGCCGATCCGTGGGGTCCAGCGATTCCATAACCGACATTATGCGCGAATTCGCCACTTAACGCAAATCTTGTGCACGAATTGGAGTGCATACACATTAGCCGACTTGTTAGTGTGTCTCACTGAGCACTATCGTTGTTAGAGATCAGACGAAGGAGGTGGCCATGCGCATCGGCGTCCCGAAGGAGATCAAGAACGAGGAGCGGCGCGTCGGCCTGACTCCCGCCAGCGTGCGGGAGTTGAGCGCCCGAGGCCATGACGTTTTCGTCGAGCACCACGCCGGTGCGGGTGCCGGATTCAGCGACGAGGACTACGCCGCCCGGGGGGCGACGGTCGTGGCGCGCGCCGACGGAGTCTTCGATGTTGCCGAGTTGATCATCAAGGTCAAGGAACCGCAGGCCGTCGAACGCGCACGCTTGCGCCCCGACCACACGTTGTTCACCTACCTGCACCTGGCAGCGGACCCCAAGCAGGCATCGGAACTCCTGGAGAGCGGCGCCACCGCCATCGCCTACGAGTCGGTCACCGACAGCGCCGGCCGGCTCCCTCTGCTCGCACCCATGTCACAGGTGGCGGGCCGGATGTCGATCCAGGCCGGCGCCCACTGCCTCGAAGGCGCCGCCGGCGGCCGGGGCGTCCTGCTGGGAGGCGTGCCCGGCGTCGCCGCCGCACCGGTCGCGATCGTGGGCGGCGGCGTGGTGGGCAGCAATGCCATCCAGATGGCGCTCGGGCTCGGCGCGGACGTCACCGTGCTGGACAGGGACCCCGTCGTACTGGAGAAGCTGGCCGCACGCTTCGGTCCGTCGTTGCGGACCCTCTACTCCGACTCGGGCGCCCTCGAGCGCGCCGTGGTCGGCGCCGACCTGGTGATCGGAGCCGTGTTGCTGCGCGGCGCCCGGGCACCCCGGCTGATCACCCAGCAGATGGTGAAATCAATGAGGCCCGGGGCGGTGCTCGTGGACGTGGCGATCGATCAGGGCGGTTGCGCGGCGACCTCACATCCCACGACCCACGCCGATCCGACCTTCACGACGGAGGGCGTCGTGCACTACTGCGTCGCAAACATGCCCGGCGCCGTGCCGCGGACCTCCACCCTGGCGCTCAACAACGCCACGCTCCCCTACGTGCTCCAGATCGCGGACGAGGGCCCGGACGCGGCACTACGCGCCGACGCCGGCCTGCGGGACGGCCTCACCGTGCACCGCGGCCGCATCACCGAACCGGCCGTCGCCAAGTCCCTGAGCCTCCCTTACACCGCACCAACGATCTGCCTGAACTGACAGCCGCAGCGCGCCCGCGCACCTCAGGCTGGCAGGGTCACCGCTCTGGCGTTGCCGACGTGTGAGTAGCGACGGGGCGCAGACGAAGTCGCACCCCTCCTCCACAGCCAGCGCACCGCTTCGCCGCACGCATCGATCCAGTCTTCGTCGAACCGAGTCTGATCGGCGCCGTCAGCGTTGCGGTACGGCACACGCCGCTGCCCCGGCTACTCGAAAGAAATTTCCGTCGAACTAAGAACAGGTGTTGCAATCGTCGTAGGGGTCGTGTAGAGTATGGGTACCGGTCGATGACCTCCGCTTCGGCGGGGGTCGCTTCCCCAACCGGCTTGTCGGCCCCGCCGACCCGAGTCCGAGAACGCTGCGTTCCCCGGGGGAGCCACCCGATGACCGAGTTGAGCCTCTTCTCTAACCAGACACCACCGGCCACAGAGGTCGGCGGTTCAACACCGGCCGCTCCGTCCGACGCCATTGACCCGGCGTCGCTGGCCGCCGCCCCCACCGGCGATTCGGGCCGGGGTGGGCTGTCCTCGGAGCGGTTGTTGGAGCTGTTGGATGCGCTGGTTCTCGGTTTGGACGGGTTGGGCGGCGGGCGTCTGGAGGAGTGCCTGCGTCTCCTCGGGCGGTGCGAGGCGCGGTTGGCGGCAGTGAAGGCCGACAAGGTCGCCGAGTTGGCGCGGTGGCGGGGCGAGGCGCACGCCGCGGCGGTGCTGCGGGGCGATTTGAAGCAGTCCCGGGGCGGCGCGCGACGGGAGGTGAAGTTCGCCGGGCGGCTGGCCGGTCTGCCCAAGACGGCCAAGGCGTTGGCGGACGGGGACGTGACGCCCCAGGCCGCTCGGGCGATCGCCGACGCGGCCGCGCACACGCCGGTGGACGAGGACGAACTACTGGACGCCGCGGAAACCGAGCCGGCCGATGTGTTCGCCCGCACGGTGCGCGACCACGTCAACGAGCGCACCGCCGCCGAAGATCTCGAGGAGCGACGCCGTCGGCAGCGGGTCCGGCGCGAGCTGACGATCAGGAAGGAATCCGACGGCATGTACAAGCTGTCCGGCCTCTTCGATCCCGTCGCCGGCGCCCGGGTCGAAACGGCACTGGCAGCCGGTGCCAACAAGCTCTGGCACGCCGAGGACCCTAAGAATCGAGCCACAGCGGCGCAGCGTTACGCCGATGCGCTCGAGATGCTCATCACTCGCCGGGGCGCCGACACCGGCACCCAGCCGGGCGCGAACCTCCTGGTGATCGCCGACTACGACACCGTCGCCGGGCAGCTTGACGACCCTCGGCTGGTCGACGGCACACCCTTGGCGCCGAGCGAGTTGCTCCGCCTCGCCCTGGAGGCCGACATCCTGCCCGCCCTATTCGACACCAACGGCCAACCCCTGTGGCTTGGCCGCACGTGTCGCACCGCCAGCATCGCCCAACGCATCGCCCTTGCGGCCCGCGATGGGGGCTGTGCCGTCTGCGGCGCCGCAAGCAGCTTCTGCCAGGCCCATCACGACATCCACTGGGAACACGGCGGTCCCACCGACATCGACAACCTCGCCCTGCTCTGCAGCGACTGCCACAAGCAGGTCCACGAACTCGGCGCCGACCTCGTCCGCCAACCCGACGGCACCTACCGCCTCGAACACCCACCCAACCTGACGAGCCTGGCAAGCCCCAACGGAAACCCCCGAAACGCCAAAGCCCCAATCGCCCGAGCCGGGTGCTAGTCGGGTAGGAGGACGGTGGCGGTGCCGGCGAGGACTGCCTCTGTGCCGTTGCGGGCCAGCCAGACGTCGCAGTCCACGAGTCGGCCCCCCGAGCCCGGGCGGACGCCGGTGACCTTGCCGCCGGCGACCAGCCGGTCCTCGGCGAAGACGTTGCCCAGGAAGCGCACCTTCACGCGGCGAAAGTTGGCCGGGCCGCCGGCCCAGTCCGCCAGCATGTCGATCACGTAGCCCATGTTGTTGGGCCCCTGGTTCACCGGCCGGTCGCCCAGGCCCAGCCTGCGCACGTCGTCGACGTCCCAATGGATGGTGTTGGGGTCCCCGAGAAGCGCCGCCATGGTCTTCATCTTCTCGGCATCGACCGACTCGATGATCCGCTGCGGAAGATCGTCGCCGACCTGCACAGCGTGGCCGGCTGCCGGTGGCGGCGAAGGGGTCGCCGCTGCGTCGGTCCCTCTGCCGGCGCTCACAGCTTCCTCGGGTAGATGAAAGAGTTGGTGCACGCGCCGGCGACCTCGCCATCGGGCGCCACGACCTCCAGGCGGAACGTCACCAGGTCGAACGTGCCGATCGCCCCGCCCTGCTTGCGCTTCACGTCGGTGATCTCGCCCCGCACGTCGTAGCTCACACCGGTGCGCAGCGGTGTGAGCACCTCCATGTCGCACTCGCCGAACATGGGGCCCTGATCCGCGCTGCTGTGGGCCAACTCGAAAAGTTCGGCGATGGACAGGCCCATCCCGCCCATGGCCGCGTAGTAGCAGAACATCGGGTGCGCCAGGTCGTCGCCGCGCTGCGGCGAGCCGAGGACGTCGTTGGTGAGCCAGTTGCGGTAGTGCTCCAGGTCGAACGTCCCGCCAGGGAGTTTCCGGCCGACGAGCCCGCTGACGGCCTCGAAGGGGATCACAACCGCGCCACCGCACCGCCGCGCCCGGGGTGGCTCACCTCAACGCCCGGTCCAGGTCGGCCAGCAGGTCGTCGACGGACTCGATGCCCACCGACAGGCGCAACAGGCCGGGATCCACCGCCAGAGGACTGTCGGCCACCGAGAGGTGGGTCATGGTGGCGGGCTGCTCTATGAGCGACTCCACCGCACCGAGGGACTCGGCGAGGCGGAACACCCTGGTGGCACGCACGGCGGCCACGGCGGCGTCCCCGCCCCCGGCCACCACGGCCGACACCATCCCGCCGCCCCGGCGCATCTGCCGGACGGCCACCTCGTGGCCCCGATGGCTCGCCAAGCCCGGGTACAGCACCTGCGCCACGGCCGGATGATCGTCGAGGAAGGACGCCACCGCCTCGGCGTTGTCGCAGTGGCGGTCCATGCGAACGCCCAAGGTCTTGACGCCGCGCAGCAGCAGGTAGCAGTCGAACGGGGCGGGCACGGCCCCCGCCGCGTTCTGCACGAACGCCAGCCGCTCGGCCAGATCGTCGTCGTTCACCGCGACGAACCCGCCGACCACGTCGGAATGGCCGCCCAGGTACTTGGTGGCCGAATGCAGCACCACGTCGGCCCCCAGCGCCAGGGGATTCTGCAGGTACGGCGTGGCGAAGGTGTTGTCCGCCACGACGATGGCCCCGGCAGCGTGTGCGACGCCGGCCACCGCTGCGATGTCGACGACGGTGAGCAGGGGGTTGGTGGGGGTCTCCAGCCACACCTGGCGCGTCGCGGGACCGATGGCGGCGGCCAGCGCCCGCTCGTCGGTCATGTCGACCGCGGTCCAGTCGATGCCTCGCTCGCCGTAGACAGCGGCGATGAGACGGTAAGTGCCGCCGTAGCCGTCGGCACCCAGCACCACGTGGTCGCCGGGGTGCAGCAGCCGGAGCACCGCGTCCTCTGCGGCCATGCCGCTGGCGAAGGCAAGACCGTGTGCCGCCCCCTCCAGGCCGGCCACGCAGCGCTCCAGCGCGGCCCGCGTGGGGTTGCCGGAGCGCGAGTACTCGTAACCCTGGTGCTCGCCCGGCGCCGGCTGCACGAACGTGGTGGCCAGATGGATGGGCACGGTGAGGGCTCCGGTGGCCTCGTCGGGCTCCTGGCCGACGTGGATCGAGCGGGTCTCAAAGCCCCAGCCGTCCGGGCCGCCCCTCACGTCACCTCCAACGCGGTCATCCCCGCCACCGTGCGGCGCGGCGCCGTCGTGGCCGCCCCTCACTTCACCCTCAACGCCGTCATCCCCAACGCCGTCATCCCCAACGCCGTCATCCCCGCCGCCGACCGGCCCGCCGCTCATGACGGGGTGCCGTTGCCGGTACTGGACGACAGGTCGCCGGCGCCCGGCGAATCGGGCCCAGGGCGACCCGCGGACAGGAACCCCAACACGTCGGCGCGAGACACCACCGCCCGCGGGCGGCCGGCGTCGAGCACCAGCAGCGCCGGCGATCGCTCAAGTTTCGTTACCGCCAGCGCCACGGACTCCCCCACGCCGATCTGCTCCAGCGGTCTGCTCATCACCCGCTCCACCGGGCGTTCCAACAGATCGCCGTCGAAGGCGAGCGCCACGAGTTGCAGTTCGTCGACCGATCCCACGACCTCGGCGGCGGTCAGCGGCATCTCACCCTTGGCCACGGGGAGTTGGCTTACGCCGTAGTCGCGCATCCGAGTCACGGCGAAGCGCACCGGGTCACCGGGTTGGACGTACACCAGCGGGGGCACGGCCCCAGCCCGGGAGTCGAGCACGTCCTTGACGCACGGGCTATCGCCGATCAGGAAGCCGTGTGACGCCATCCAGGAGTCGTTGAACACCTTCGACAGGTAGCCCCGACCGGCGTCGGGCAGCAACAGCACGACGACGTCGTCGGGTCCACAGGCCCGGGCCACCTCCCGGGCGGCACACACCACGGTGCCCCCGGAGCCGCCGATGAGCAGGCCCTCCCGGCGCGACACCGCCCGGGCCATGTCGAAGGAGTCCCGGTCGGAGATGGGGATCACACGGTCCACCACCGACCGGTCGTAGGTCTCGGGCCAGAAGTCCTCGCCGATGCCCTCCACCAGGTAGGGTCGGCCCGAGCCGCCGCTGAAGACCGACCCCTCGGGATCGGCGCCGATCACCTGCACCGCCGGGTTCTGCCGCTTGAGGTAGCGACCGACGCCGCCGAGGGTGCCCCCGGTGCCGGCTCCCGCAACGAAGTGCGTGATGCGCCCACCGGTCTGGCGCCACAATTCGGGTCCGGTGGTCTGCTCGTGGGCCAGCGGGTTGACCTGGTTGAAGTACTGGTTGGGCCGGTAGGCGCCGGGGATCTCGGCGGCCAGGCGCGCCGCGGTGGAGTAGTACGAGTCAGGATCCTCGGGCGCAACCGCCACCGGGCAGATCACCACCTCGGCGCCGTAGGCCCGCAGGAGTTGCACCTTCTCCTGGCTGACCTTGTCGGTCATGACGAAGATGCAGCGGTAATCCCGCTGCGCCGCCACCATGGCCAGCCCCACGCCGGTATTGCCCGACGTGGGTTCGATGATGGTGCCGCCGGGAGCCAGCAGGCCCTCCCGCTCGGCGGCGTCGATCATGGCCACGGCGGGCCGATCCTTCACGCTGCCGCCGGGATTGAGCATCTCCAGCTTGGCCAGCACTTCACACGGGAGCCCGGCCAGCACACGCCGCATCCGCACCAGCGGGGTGTTGCCGATGAGGCCGAGGATCGAGTCTGCGACCTCCACGCCCTCACGCTACCCACGCCGGGCGGCGACCCGGACCCCCGGACGGCGGTGAGGGTTCCGCGGCGCACCGCCTCCGGACAGCGCTCCCCTCCGGAGGCCGGCCTCGTCGCGCCGCTCAGAGTTCGTCGCTGCCGGCCAGTGACTCGTCGGGGCTGTGGCCGTAGCAGTGCTCCAGCAGCCGGGCCTCGGTGATCTCGTCGCCGACGGCCTCGCCCACGATCGCTCCCTCGCGCATGGCAATGACGCGGTGGCAGACCCCCACCAGCTCGCCGAACTCCGAGGAGATGAACACCACGGCCTTGCCCTCGGCGGCCAGTTGCTCCATGAGCGAGTAGACCTCCTCCTTGGCGCCGACGTCGATGCCGTGGGTGGGCTCGTCGAAGATCAGCACCGAGGCACCCGAGCGCAACCAGCGGGCGAGCACCAGCTTCTGCTGGTTGCCGCCCGACAGCCAAGCGGCCGGCGTGAGGTCCGAGGGGGTCTTGATGTCGAGGTCGCGGACGGCGGCCAGGGAGGCTTCGCGCTCCTTGGGGCTCGACGGCATGGGCAGGTGGCGCGCCCTGCGAAAGCTGCGGAGAGTGCCGAGGGTGATGTTGCGGCGCACGTTGAAGTCTCTGATGAGGCCCTGGTTGCGCCGATCCTCCGGCAGTAGCACCATCCCGGCGGCGATGGCGTCGGCCGGTCGACGGATGGTGACCTCCTCACCGTGCAGGCGGATCGTCCCGGCGGTCCGATGGTCGGCGCCGAAGACGGCTCGCATCAACTCGGTGCGTCCGGCTCCCACCAGACCGGCGACACCCAGGATCTCGCCCTCACGGATGCTGAACGATGCGTCGTGGATGTGCCCCGGGACCTCCATTCCCGCTACTTCCAGAACCACCGGAGTGTCGGGCGGACCGCCGATGCCGTGGCTGCGTCGGCGCTGCAGAGCCGTCTCGCTGGCGTCCTCGCCGGTGATCTCCTCGATGAGTGTGCGGGTGTCGAAAGCCTCCGTTGGGCGGTCGTCCACCACGGCCCCGTCGCGCATCACCACAACCCGATCCGTGATCTCGAGAATCTCCTCAAGACGGTGCGATACGTACACCACGGCCACGCCGGCTCCCGACAGGTCGCGAATGACGGCGAACAATTGGCTGGTCTCCTCGTCGGTGAGCGAGCCGGTGGGCTCGTCGAGGACGACCAGCCGGGCCTGAGTCACCAGGGCCCGGGCGATCATGACGAGCCGCTGCTGTGCCACGGGGAGCGTGCGGATCGGCACACCCGGCGAGACACCGCCGCCGAGGCGCGCCAAGACCTCGCGCGACTGGCGCCGCAGCTTGGCGAAGTCCACCAGAACACCCGCTTGGCGGGGATAGCCAAGCCCCAGTTCCACGTTCTCGGCAACGGACAGATCGCCCACGACCGAGAGCTCCTGGTGCACGAACGACAGCCCCAGCAACGTGGCGTCGTGGGGGTTGTGGAGGTGGATCTCCTCGCCGTCCAGAAGGATGCGGCCTTCATCCGGGGCGGTGGCCCCGGCGAGGATCTTGATGACGGTGCTCTTGCCGGCGCCGTTCTTGCCAACCAGCCCGACGACCTCACCGGGGCGGATGGCGAGCGAGACGTTGTCGGCGGCTCGCACGCCCGGGTAGTCCTTGACCAGCCCTTGGACCTCCAGGAATACGTCGGCGGAGGCCGTGGCCGCTGCGGTGGCACCCATGCGGTCGGCTCCGCTACTTGCGCCGCAGCATGATCTGGCTGACCAGCACGCCGAAGATCAGGATCACACCCTTGGCGATGTTGATCCAGGCGTTGGAGATCTGCAGCGAAAGCAGGCCCACCTCGATGACACGCAGGAACAACGCCCCCACGATCGTGCCCGGGATGCTGAACTGCCCCGGTCTGAACACCGCCGCCCCGAGGAAGACCGCCGCGTAGGCGTCCAGCAGGAACGCATCGCCCAGGTTCAGGCGGATGCCCGAGATGCCGGCGGTGAGCAGGATCCCGATCAGCGAGGCCAGCAGAGCGACGATCACGAAACCGAGCAGGCGGATCCGCGCCACGGGGATGCCCGCCAGACGCGCCGCCTCGGTGTTGCCGCCGATGGCGTACATGTAGCGCCCCACCTCGGTGCGATCCATGATGATCCACGCCGCCGCAACGATGCCGAAAGCAATGAACACGGGACGCCGCAGATCCCAGAACTCCACATTCCGAGCCAGATCCACGTAGAAGGGTTGGGCTCCCACCGGGATGGTGATCGAGCGATTGCTCGTCCAGAGCTGTTCGATGCCCTTCAGGCCCACCAATCCCGCCAGCGTGATCACGAACGACGACGCCCCGACATAGGAGATCAGGAAGCCGTTGAACAGGCCGACGGCGGCTCCCACGCCCAGGGCTGCCAGCATGGCGATCCACACGGGTTGCTCGAAGTTGACCATGAGCGCCACGGCCGTGGCGCCCGACAGTCCGACCATGCTGCCGAAGGACAGATCGAAGTCACCCATCGACAGCACGAACGTGAGCGCCGTGGCGAGTACCAGCAGAGGAACGAAGGACGACGGCAGGAACAGCACGTTCTGCACGTGGTTCTGCGTGAGGAAGACCTCCGGATCCAGCGCCTTGAAGATCACGACGACGATCGCGAAGACCACCAGCAGCCCGTAGCGGGCGAAGAAGTCGCGCACGTTGATCCGGCTCGAGCGATTGTCGATTGTGCGGGTCGCCTCGCTCACAGGAGCGCCCGAGCCGGCCCCGTCGGTTCCCGTGCTTGTGTCGTCGCTCACGTGCGTCTCCCCTGCGTCGTTCGGCCTCTGCAAATTAGTCGCGGGTTACGCGCCTCCCCGAAATGGCGGAGGGGGACGCAGCCACCTCGGCTGCGTCCCCCTCCTACCTGGGACTTGATCCCGTCACGATTGCTCGTTACGGGACTGGTCGATCGGCTCTAGCCGATGTTGCTGTACGCCGCTGCCCAGCGGGCCTCGAAGAAGTCCACATAGTCCGTCCAGCGTGAATCCGTGGGCGTGGGATACGGGCCGCGGCCCGGGTTGCATTCGTCGCCGACGTCTTCCGGCGTCACGATGAACGGGATCGAGAACTGCCAGGCATTGCCGTCGGCATCCTCGTAGTAGGGACGCAACTCGTCGGTGAACTGGACGCCCTTGGCGTAGTACGAGGCGATCTGGTCCATCGCCACATAGCTGCCCCACTCCAGATTCTCCTCGGAGGAGGCGTCCACGCCGCCTGCCTGCATCTGCTGTTGCGTGGTGCAGTTGGCATAGAACGTGAGCACCATCGGGCGATCCGGCGGTGACACCCCGGAGAAGCTCTCGGTGATGACCGGGCCGACACCCAGCGCAGCGAGGTCGAACGTCAGCCAGAAGGCCAGCGAGTCCGGCGCCTGCAGCAGCCAGTTGGCCGCCAGGTCAGCGGCGGTGCCGATGACGTCGGCGAAGTCGACCATCTCCACCGCGCCGATGGTGACGTCGGTGCCCTCGACGGCGGCGCGGAGCTGATCCTCACGGTCGGATCCCCACTTGGCGAAGCCGGCGCTGGAGATCTGGACCGGGCCGTCCTTGCCGCGGTTGTCCATCATCCACTCGGCCAGCACGCGGCCCAGCGCGGCGTCGTTCGGGTTGAACGAGGCTGCGTAGAGGTGGTAGAAGCTCTGGGTTCCGCCGGTGTTCACGAACGGGATGCCCGCGTCGCGTGCCCGGGCGAGGCCCTCCACGATCACCTCGACGGTGGTGCCGTCGGTGACGATGGCATCCACACCGGAGTTGATGAAGCCCTCCAGGCAGGTTTGCATGGCGTCGGGAACGCCCTCGGCGTCGCAGTACTCCCAGCCCCAACCGAGGTAGTCCACGGCGTCCTTGGCCGTGAGCTCGAGGCGCTGTGCGGCCTCGGAGGCGCCGAGCACCTGCAGGTAGCCGATCGTGAGTTGCGGTAGCTCGACCGCCGGGCCGCTCGGCCAGGCGATTGCCGTGCCCATCGAGGCCTCTGGCGGCGTCCAGCCCTCTGGCTTGTCCACCAACGCGGGAGGCGCCATGTCGTCCATGGGCTCCTCGTCGTCCATGGGCTCGGGCTCGGAGGCCGCTTCGGCGGCTGCGGCTGCAGCGGCTGCTTGCGACTCGGCCTCCGCCGCGGCGTCGCGGGCCGCGTCGGCCTCGGCCTGTGCCGACGCCGCCTCGTCGCGTGCGGCGGCTGCGGCGTCCTGCGCGTCTGCGAGCGCAGCCTCAGCGGCGGCCACTGCTTCCTGGTTGCCCTCGGCAGTCGCCTGAGCCAGTTCTGCGGCAGCCGCGGCGGCCTCAGCCGCCCTCAGAGCCGCCTCGGCCTGCGCTGACGCGGCCTGCGCGTCGGCCAGAGCCGCATCCGCCTCGCTGTTTGCGGCGCCGGCCTCGGCCAATGCGGCGTCGGCGGTGTCGGCGGCGCCGTCATCGCTGGCACAGGCGGCCGCCAGCAGCGCCAGCGCCAGGCCGAGCGACAGCAGTCGCCAAAGTGTTCGTTTGCGGTTGGGCATTTTTCCCCTCCTTCGCCCGAGCGGGCGATCTGTTCCCTGGATATCAAACGAGAGTTTGGTCGCCACACGCTAGCAGCGGGAACAGGGCGTTCAACCTGGTTCAACCCCCCGAGTCGGCACCCCTACCAGCGACATGCCTGCGGTATCGCCGGGTGCTCGACGGCGGGATACTTCTTGTGCAGCGGCTGCACAACCTCCTCGCCGAAGCGCAGGATCTGCTCCCTGGCTGCCTCGAAGCCGGGGCCGGTCACCATGCGGAAACGCATCGTGAAGTACTGCACCCCGTACTCCTCGTGGTATTGCTCGAGCCGCTCACGGCACTGCGCCGGCGTGCCGATCACGATGTGCTCCCGTGCACTCTCGGCGGTGATCTTCTCCGGCGAGTCGAAGGCGGGATGGTGCGCCAGGATCCCCTGGGCGCAGTAGAAGCGCATCTCCGACACGTAGTGCGTGCCGAACTCCGCCGCCGCCTGCTCGAAGCTGTCGGCAACCCAGCCGTTGCGCATGAGCACCACGAACGGCTCCTTGCCCAGCGAGCGGGCGCGGGCCCGGTAGGCGCCGACCTGCGACTCCCAGGTGTCCTTCAGGATCGGGAAGTCGTCACAGGTCCAGCTCTCGGCGTAGGTGGCGCAGCGCTCGATGGAGACCGGGAACTGCCCGCCTCCCCAGAACGGGAAGCGGGGCTGCTGGTAGCAGTTCGGCGTCAGCAGGCCATCGCGCACCGAGTAGAAGTCGCCCTCGACACTGAAGCGCTCACCCTTGGACAGGAGCGCCTGCTCGATGATGCGCACACTTTCGAGGTAGCGCCCCAGCATGCGCTCACGCGGCACCCCGAACTGGTCCCAGTAGCCCTCGTGGAAGCCCCGACCCCAGGTCATGAAGAGCCGCCCGCGGGACAGATTGTCGATGATGGCGCACTGCTCGGCCACGTGCATCGGGTGATACAGGGTGTTGACCAGGCAATACGCGCCGATGGCCACGCGGCGGGTCTCCCGGGCCAGGATCATCAGCAGGTTCAGCGGCGACCCGAAGTAAGACTCGGTGCGGCCGTGGCGGTCGGGCACCTGGATCGAGTGGAATCCGGCCCTCTCGGCCAGGATGCACTCCTCCACGAGGGCGTGCAGCGTTGCGGAGGCGTTGCGCCGGTCGGGCAGCGGCTGGTCGTAACCGCCCGCGTTGGTGTCGACGAGATAGCCGATGCGCATGCTCAGACCTGCCGCTCGGCTTCCTCCCAGTAGGGCTCGCGCAGCTTGCGCTTCAGGATCTTGCCGGTGGGGGCCTTGGGAAGCTCCGCCACGAACTCCACCGAGCGGGGCTTCTGGTACGAGGCAAGGTTGGCGCGGGCCACATCGATGATCTCGTCCTCGGTGGCGCGCATCTCCGGCTTCAGCACCACGAATGCCTTCACCGACTCTCCCCACGTCTCGTCGGGAACGCCGATGACAGCGCACTCCAGCACCGAGGCGTGGCAGGCGATGGCCTCCTCCACCTGCACCGAGTAGATGTTCTCGCCGCCGGAGATGATCATGTCCTTGGCCCGATCCACGATGAACACGTAGCGCTCGTCGTCCCAGCAGGCGATGTCGCCGGTCCACATCCAGCCGTCCCGGATCGTCTGGTCGGTCAGATCGGGGCGGCGGAAGTAGCCCAGCATGTTCGCCTCGGATCGCACGATGATCTCGCCGGGCGTCTTGCCGTCGGTCGGCACGTCGCTGCCGTCGGGATGAACCACCCGCACCGACGTCACGAAGCCCTCCCGCCCGCAGGAGCGCAGCCGCTCGGGCCGGTGGTCCTCGTGGATCGCCCGCAGGTGATCCTCCTGGGACAGGAAGCACATGGTGGTGCCCTCGGTCTGGCCGTATCCCTGGATCAGCGTGCAGGGGAACCGATCCAGGGCTTCGGTGATGACCCGTGAGGGCATCGGACCGCCGCCGTACTGGATGTTGCGCAGGCTGGAGATGTCGTAGCGGTCGAAGCCGTCCACCGCCATCATCCAGTTCAACATCGTGGTGACGCCCAGGAAGGCCGACACCCGCTCGGCTTCGATGAGGTCCATCGCCAGGCGGGCGTCGAAGTTCATCAGCACCAGCGGGCAGCCGTGGGCCAGGTAGTTGATAGCCAGCACCACCGGGATGTGGAACATCTGGCCGGTGAGCATGTACACGTCGCTCGGCACGATTCGCTCGGCCACTGTCTGGTTCAACATCCCGAACCAGCAGCTGCGGTGGCTGTGCAGCGCTCCCTTGGACTCCCCGGTGGTTCCCCCGGTGTAGAGGATGAACAGCGGGTCGTCGCCGCCTATGGCCGCCGAGCCGGCGGGTTCGTCGTCAGAGGCGCTCGCCACGAGGCGTTCGTAGCTGCCGTCACCGTCGGGGCCGTACTGCAGCCAGTGCTCTACGCTGTCCACCATCCCCGAGAGGTCGGCTGCGACGGCGTGGTAGTCCGGCCCGCTGATGTAGACCCGCGGCTCACCGTTGTCGGTGATCTTCTTCAGCTCAGGCGGCGAGAGTCGCCAGTTCATGGGCTGCGCCACCAGCCCGGTGCGGCCGCAGGCGAAGTACACCGCCGCATACTCCATCGAGTTGCGGCTCAGCACGCCCACACGGTCGCCCTGCTCCAGACCCAGACCGCGCAGGCCGTTCGCCAGGCGCCGGACGTGATTGTCGAATTCGGCCCAGTTCACCCGTTGGGTGGTGGTGGCATCGATGATGGCAGTGCCCTGGGGTGTCTGCCGGGCCCACTTCGCCGGGATCTGGCCGATGTTCATGGCTCAGTGATGTTCATGGCTCAGTACGGCAGGTCGAGGTGCAGGTGGCGGCGCTGGAGCTTCCATGCCCCGTCAACCAGAACCACGGTGTCGGTGTACACGCCGCTGGACAGCACCGTGAGGGCGCCTTCCTCCACCGAGATGAGGATCAGGTTGGAGACGGCGGTCACCGACTCCTCGGTCTCGTCGGTGAAGTAGATGTTGGTGATGCAGTGACGCCGCTGGTCGGTCTGGGTCTCGTGAGCCCCCTCGAACAGGGCGCGGATGTTGTCCTTGCCCGCGAAGACCATGGGCTCGTTGCCGGCGATGACCAGTTCGAAGACGCTGTCCTCCAGGAACAGGTCCAGGATGAACTCCAGGTCGCCGGTGTCGTAGGCAGTGCCGGCCCGGTTCAGCAGGCCGGTGATCGCAAGTGTGTCAGCCATTGTGGGCTCCTTCGCTTGTGGTGCTCGTCGGTTCTGTGTCCGGTCGGGGTCGGTGGGCGTCCGGTCGGGGCGGGTCCGCTAGTCCAGGCCGATCTGGTCGACTGTTCCTCGCCAAGCCAGGGATCCGCCGTCGATGAGAATGTAGGCGCCGTTGATGAAGGACGCCTGCGGGCTGGCCAGGAAGCAGACCAACTCGCCGACCTCCTCCGGCAGACCGAGCCGCGGGATGAGGCTCGTGTTCACGAGCGCCTTCTCGAAGGCCACCGGATCCTCGGCCTGCTGCACGAACCGGGTCACCATCTCGGTGGCGATGGCTGTGGGGCCGTAGCAGTTGACCCTGATGCCGTACTGCGCCAGATCCACGGCCAGGTTCTGGGTCTGCAGGCGGATGCCGCCCTTGGAGGTGCCGTAGGCGGAGTTGCGGGGGTAGGCCGACTGCGAACCCGTCGATGCGGCGTTGATAATGGATGCGTAGTCGCTCTGCTTGAGGTAGGGCACCGCGGCCTTGGCGCAGATCCACGGGGCGACGGCGTTGACCTCCACGACCCAGCGGAAGACGTCGAGGGGCATCGTCTCGATCGAGGTGTCCTCCCCGGCACGGGCCGTCTCGTGCACGCCGGCGTTGTTGTGCAGCACGTCGATGCCGCCGAACGCGTCAGCCGTGGCCGCCATCAACCCCTCCACCTGCTCGACGTCGGTGACATCGCAGACGTGGAAGGCGGCCGTGCCCCCAGCGTCTCGGATATCGGCGGCGACCTGCTCGCCGGCCTCGGCGGACGAGGCCAGATCGCTGACCATGACGGACGCTCCCTTGGCGCCGGCGACCCGGGCGGTGGCGGCTCCGATACCGCCGGCGGAGCCGGTGATGACGAAACGCATTCCTTCGATGCTCATTGGATGGTCCTTTCTGCGGTTGCTCGATGATCCATTGGTGGTTGGTGGTCGTTTGGCGGTTGGTGGTCGTTTGGCGGTTGGTGGTCGTTTGACGGTAGTCGGAGCCTTGGCGGGTTCGGCGGGTCGGCCGCGGAGCGGCGCGGGGTCGCCGGCCGGCACCCTCAGGCGGCGGGTCGGAACGTCAGCGGCATGTGCTCCGGCGACCGCGTGAACACGCCCACCGGGGTCGGCGAGCCGTTGGCGAAGGCGATCTCCTCCATGGCGTCCAACAGCTGGTTGGTGCCGGTCTCCACCTCGTTCAGGGCCAGGATGGCGCCGACGCAGAAGTGCCGACCCAGGGCGAAGGAGGTGTGGTTGGCGGCCGCCGTGAAGGCCTTCTCCATATCGAGGTCCTCCCGGAAGATGTCGAAGCGGTCCGGGTCGGCGTACTTGCGGGGATCGCGGTTCGCCCCGGCGAGCAGGCAGGTGACCGTCGACCCGGCCGGGATGGCCCCCTCCGACATCTCCACGTCGGTGGCGGTCTCGCGCATGATCATCTGCACCGGCGGCGTGTGCCGCAGCGTCTCGGCGAAGGCGTTGCGGATGAGGCTGCGGTCGGCGCGTACCGCCTCCATCTGCTCGGGGTTCTCAATCAGGCGCCAGAACATGTTGGCCATCGACTTGTCGGTGGTCTCGCCGCCGGCGGTCAGCAGCAGGCTCACGAAGGCCTTCACCTCGATGTCGCTGAGCCGCTCGCCGTCGATCTCGGCCTGGCAGAGCGTCGTCAGCAGGTCGTCGCCGGGAGAGCTCCGCCGGTCGGCGATGATCGGCAGCATGTACGCCTGCAACTCGTCGCGGGTGCGGATGCCGGCGGCCATCACGTCCGGGTCGCCGATGAGGTTCGACAGGAACGCCATGATCGAGCTGTACCAGCCGTGGAACCGGTCGTGGTCGGACTTGGGCAGACCCAGCATGTCCACGATCACGTTGATCGGGAACCGGGTGGTGTACTGCTGCACGAAATCGACATGTCCGGCAGTTCGCCAGTTGTCGATCAGTTCGGCGCTGCAACGCTCGATGACCGGCATGAACTTCTCCCGCAGGTCGGCGCCGCGGAACGCCGGCGTGACCAGGTTGCGGTGGCGGGAGTGGTCGCGCCCCTCCATCTGCAGGATGGTCGGCCCGTGCACCGGCTCGAGCTGCCACTCATAGTTGTTGGACGTGAAGGCCGGATCCTTGAAGGCCCGCTCCACGTCCTCGTAGCGGCTGACCATGTAGGAGTTCATGGCCTCGTGGAAGTAGACCGGGTGCTCGTCGCGCATGAGTTCGAGCACCGGGAAGGGGTCCTCGGAGAACTCCGGCGAGAGGATGTCAGGGGTCATGGTGTGTTCCTTCGATTCGCGGTCTCGACAGCAGCGGTGTGCTCCAACCTCTGCGCCCGGTCCCTCTCGTCAGGACGTCGGCCTGAAGCTCAGGTCCATGCGCAGGGGCGAGCGCGTGAATACGCCCTCCGGCGTCGGCGGGCCGTTGGCGAAGGTCAGGTCCTCGCAGGCGTCCAGCACGTGGTTGGTGCCCGTGACGACCTCGGTGAGCGCCAGCAGCGCCCCCACGCAGAAATGGCGCCCGAGCGCGAAGGTCAGGTGATTGGCCCCCGAGGTGAAGGCCCTCTCCACGTCCAGGTCGTCGCGGAAGATGTCGAAGCGATCAGGCTCCTCGAAGGCACGCGGGTCGCGGTTGGCTCCAGCCAGTAGGCACGTGACCGTGGAGCCCGCCGGGATCCTCCCGCCGGTCACCTCCACGTCCTCGGACGGCTGGCGCATGATCATCAGCACCGGCGGCGTGTGCCGCAGGGTCTCGGCGAAGGCGTTGCGCACGAGACTACGGTCCTCGCGTACCGCCGCCATCTGGTCGGGATTCTCGATGAGCCGCCAGAACATGTTCGTGAGCGACCGGTCGGTGGTCTCGCCGCCCGCGGTCAGCAGCAGGCTCACGAACGACTTGATCTCGATGTCGCCGAGCCGCTCGCCGTCAACCTCGGCATGGACCAGCTTGGTGAGCAGGTCGTCGCGCGGGTTGTCGCGCCGGTCGGCGATCACCGGCAGCATGTACGCCTCGAGATCCTCACGCACCTGCTCGCCGGCGGCGTTGATCTCCGGATCACCGGCCAGGTTGGCGAGATAGATGTTGATCGTGGTGTACCAGCGATGGAACAGGGCGTGATCGCTCGGCGGCAATCCGAGCATGTCGACGATCACCTTGATGGGGAACCACGTGGTGTACTGCTGCACGAAGTCGACGTGGCCGTCGTGTCGCCAGGCGTCGAGCAACTCGGTGCTGTTGCGCTCGATGACGGGCAGGAAGCTCTCCTCCAGCACGCGGCCCCGGAAGGCGGGCGCCACGAGGTTGCGGTAGCGGGAGTGGTTGCGACCCTCCATGGACAGCAGGGTGGGCCCGTGCACAGGCTCGAGCTGCCACTCGTAGTTGAGGGTGGTGAAGACCGGATCCTTGAAGGCGCTGGAGACGTCGTCGTAGCGGGTGATGAGGTAGGAGTTCATCTGCTCGTGGAAGTACAGCGGGTGGTCCTCCCGCAGAGCCTCCAGGATCGGGTAGGGATCCTCGTTGAAGGCTGGCGAGAGAATGTCCGGTGCTTCGGCGGCCATGAGTCTCCTTCCCTCGGTGGTTCCGTGCTCGGATTGGCCGCGGCGGCGAGCGTTGCCGCAGGTCGCGGGCACGATGTGGCGTACTGCTGCGCCTGAACGATATCAAACAAGCGGTTGACAGTCCCCCGCCGTTGGTACAGTCCTACGGTGTGGGAACCAGCGTCGAGGCCATGAGCGCCGCCGGCGGATCGAATGCGCTCGCTCTGGAGGCGTCCGGCCGCGATCCTCGCCCCGACGCCACCCCTGAAGGGCTGCGAGGTGGACGCTGCATCGTGTGCGGCTACCCCATGCTCGACCGACCACCGCTGTGCCCCCGCTGCGGGGGATCCCCCGTGGAACAAGCGACGTTCGGGCCGGGGGGAACGGTCTGGAGTTCGACGGTCCTGCGCATCCGTGTGGCGGACCGGAAGCCGCCGGCGGTTCTGGCGTACGTGGACTTCGATGAGGGTCCCCGCGCCCTCGTTCACGTGCACGGCACCGAGGACCGGCCGCTGCTGCCGGGCGCTCGTGTGCGCCTGCTCGGCCGCGACGATCGCGGCGATCCGGTGGTTGTCCCGGAGGCTGCCGGTGATCCCACCGGCAAGAGGGTGCAGCAATGACCTGCGGACCTCGCGAGCACGCGCGGCCGACCCGTACGCCCGGCGCGCACGCCGGAGGGGGCGGACGGCCATGACCGCTTCGGTTTCGGTCCAGGGTGTCGGCACCAGCCGGTTCGCCCGCCAACCCGAGACCCCGCCGACGCGCCTGGCCTGGCAGGCGGTCACCGAGGCGCTCGCAGATGCAGGGGTCGCGCCCGCCGCCGTCGAGGCCGTCTACGCGGGCACGGTCTTCGGCGACCCGGGGGTCACCACGCGGACCCTGCAGCATCTCGGGATCACGGGCGTGCCGGTCGTGACCGTGGAGAACGCCTGCGCCAGCGGCACGACGGCCTTTCACGAGGCACAGGTGGCAGTCAGCCAGGGCCGCTACGAGACGGTGCTGGCGTTCGGCATCGAGACCATGACCGCGGTCTTCGACGGACCGATCGAGCCACTGCCGTCGGATCCGGAGGGCGCCCAGGGCTTCGCCATGCCAAGCCTCTACGGCATGGCGGCGCACCGCTACCAGCACTGCCACGGCGTCACACCCACCCAGATGGCGCTCGTGGCCGTGAAGAACCGGCGCCACGCCTTGGGCAACCCTCGCGCCCAGCACGCCGGCGAGTTCACCGTGGAACAGATCCTCGAATCGCGGCCGATCTCGGACCCGCTGACACTGCTGCAGTGCTGTGACATCAGCGACGCCGCCGCGGCCGCCGTCCTGGGCCCGGCGAGGCCCGCCGGTGACGCCGGCAGCACGGCCGACGTCACCGTACGGGCTTCAACGCTGGCCTCGGGGCAGGCGTGGGACCACACCGCCGATCTGGTGTGGGGATGGCAACTCGTTGCCGACACCGCCCGGGCCGCGTTCGAGCAGGCCGGGATCGGACCGGAGGACATCGACGTCCTCGAGGTGCACGACGCCTTCACGATCGGGGAGATCGTCACGACCGAAGCACTGGGCCTGTGCGAGTTGGGCGGCGGCGGAGACCTGGTGGCCTCCGGCCACACGAGCCTCGGCGGCGCCCAGCCCGTCAACCCGTCCGGCGGCCTGCTGGCCCGGGGCCACCCTCTCGGCGCCACCGGGTTGGGCCAGATCGCCGAGATCGTCTGGCAATTGCGCGGCACGGCCGAAGGCCGGCAAGTGGACAGCGCCCGGATCGGCGTCGTGGAGACCATGGGCGGCGGCACCGCCGGCATCGACGGCAACGCCTGCGTGGTGGCAGTGCTGGAGGCCCCCGGAGGGCGACGGTGAGCGGCAGCGAGGGCACCTCCGGCGTGGATCTCCTGACCCCCGAGCGGGTCGCCGACCCCTACCCGGTGTTCGCGGAGCTGCGACGTGAGCGACCTGTCTTCTACAACGAGCACTACCGGGCCTGGTTCGTCCACCGGCACGACGATCTGCTGGCGGCGCTCAAGGACACCCGCTTCTCCTCCGACCGGATCCGGCCGGTCTTCGAGCACAAGCTCACCGAGGCGCAGCGCCAGGAGCGCGCCCCCACCTACCGAATCCTCGGTGAGTGGATGGTGTTCCGAGACCCGCCCGACCACACGCGCCTGCGCAAGCTCGTCAGCCGGGCATTCACGCCGCGGTCCATCTCGCTGTGGCAGCCGCGCATCATCGAGGTGATCGACGCCCTCATCGCCGACTTGGCGCCGCGCGGCCACATGGACGTGATCGGCGACTTCGCCTACCCGCTGCCCGCGGTGGTGATCGCCGAGATGATGGGCGTGCCCCCCGCGGATCGCGACCTGTTCAAAGACTGGTCCGACGACCTGATGGTGCTGGTCTTCGGCGCGCGAGGCGTCGAAGGGCGCCGCGAGCGCGCCCAGCACGGTCTGCTGGAGCTCTCGGAGTACCTCGGCGGCTTGGTCCGGCGGTTCCGGGCCGCGCCGGAGGAGAACCTCATCGGCACCCTCATCCGCGCCCAGGAGGGCGATGACACGCTGACCGACGACGAGATCGTGGGCACGTGCATCTTGTTGCTGTTCGGGGGGCACGAGACCACCACCAACCTCATCGGGAACGGTTTGCATGCCCTGCTGGGGAACCCTGACCAACTCGAGCGCCTACGTGTCCATGACGGCACCGACTACCTGCGAGCGGCCACCGAGGAGATCCTTCGCTTCGACGGACCGTCCAAGATGCAGGTGCGCATGGCGGCAACCGACATCGAGATAGGCGGTCAACTGATCCGCCGCCACGACATGGTCTACCTGGTGCAGGCCGCCGCCAACCGGGACCCCGGGGTCTTTGCGGATCCCGACCGCCTCGACCTGGAGCGCAGCCCCACCGACCACGTGGGCTTCGGGTTCGGGCTGCACTACTGCCTCGGTGCCGCGGTGGCCCGCCTGGAAGGTTCGATCGCGCTCGATGCGCTCGCCCGACGCCTACCCGACCTGCGCCCCGGCCCGGAACCCCCCGAGTGGCACCCGACGCTCATCAGCCGGGGGATGTCCTCGTTCTGCGTTTCCTACACCCCCAGCGAGGGGACCGCGGCGTGAACATCCCCGACGCCGCCGCACCGCTCGCCTCCCTAGCAGGCAAGAGGGCGGCGGTGACCGGCGCCAGCGGCGACATCGGGCGGGCCATCGCCCTCTCCCTCGCGGCCGCCGGCGCCGACGTGGCGCTCCTGGCACGCCGGCGCGAGCGCCTCGAAGCCCTCGCCGGCGAGCTTCAGGCCCTGGGCCGGCGAGCCGCCGTCCTGCCGGTGGACGTCACCGACGGCGAGGCCGTCGCCTCGGCCGCCGCCTCGGCCAGCGAGCAACTCGGGCCCATCGACATCCTCGTGAACAATGCCGGGGGCGCCCGCTTCCTGGCCCCGGCGCTCGACATTGCCGAGGGCGGCTGGAACAAGACGGTGGCGCTCAACCTCACCGCGCCGTTCCTCTGCGCGCAGGCCTTCGGTGGCCCGATGGTCGAACGCGGTGGCGGGGCCATCGTCAACGTGGGCTCGGTCGCGGGCTTGCGCCACCTGGCGGGAATGTCGGCCTACACCGCCGCCAAGGGCGGACTGTTCGCCCAGACCCGCGCCCTGGCACGGGAGTGGGCGCCGCACGGCGTGCGGGTCAACGCCGTCGCCCCCGGCTTTGTGGCCACGTCTGGCTGGGACTCCTTCAACCCCGACGAGGTCACCGCGGCGTCCGAGCTCAGCATCCCCCTCGGCCGCTGGGCCACCCCCGCCGAGGTGGCGGGGCCCGTGGCCTTCCTGGCCTCCGACGCCGCTTCCTACATCACCGGTACCACTCTCATCATCGACGGCGGGATGCTGGCATGACGGCACCGATCCAGACCCTGCAAGGACGGACCACCAACCGAGGGAGGGGGGCGGGGGCCGATTTGCGACGCCTTGCGCCCGCGCCGAAGGAGCAAACGGCACCCCGCCCCCCGACCGGACCGAGCGATACGGCGAGGGTGGGGACGCCGGGGGGCGGCAGATCGATTTCACCAGACGATCCGACGACGGCCACCGACAGCCTCACCCGGACCGCGCTCCACTGATCTTGATCAGACCGAACCCCTCAGAACCCTAGGAGAGTGAGCATGACCACAGACCTCGAACAACGCATCGCCCGGCTGGAAGCGCGTGAGGCCATCCGTCAACTGGTGTTCGACTATTCCACCGCGGTGGACGATCGGGACTTCGAGCGAATCGCCGAGGTCTTCTGCGCCGACGGCACGTTCGGACACGCCGACGGGCGGGACACGACCACCGGCCGCGACGCCATCGTGGAGTTCTACCGCAAGCGCACCGGGCTCATGGGACCCACCTACCACTATCCCCACAGCCACCGCATCGACTTCACCGACGACGACAGCGCCACCGGCACAGTGCTGGCACACGCCGAGTTGGCGCTCGAGGGTACGACGTACCAGGTCGGGCTCCGCTACGCCGACACGTACCGGCGCGAGGACGGCGCCTGGCGCTTCGGCTCGCGCACCATCTGCTTCCTCTACTTCATGCCGCTCAGCGAGCTGATCAACGGGGGACTCGGCGCGCCGGACCGCAAGCGCTACCCGGACGTGGGGCCGATTGCCGCCGACCTGCCCGAGACGCTGGCCACGTGGCGTGCAGCCAAGGGCCTCGACTGACGGCCCCGGACCAACTGTGCGCCGACCGTCGTCTGGAATACTCTGGCGAACGCGATGCGGCCCGAAGGGACTCCACGACAGACCCCGGACAAGGACGGTTCACCATGACCACCTCCCCAGCCCAAACCTCCTCCGAGGTGATCGGCGACATCGTCACTGCATGCCAGGCGCTCGCAGCGAACGGCTGTGACACCGGGATCGGCGGCCACGTCAGCGTGCGGGCGGCCGGCGAGGACGCCCTCTGGATCAACTCCTTCGACCGGACCCTGGGAGAGATCGGCCACGACGACGTCATGAAGCTCGACTACGCGGGCAACCTCCTCGAGGGCAACCGCTTCGTGAGTCCCGGCTGGGAATTCCACGCCGGCATCTACGGACAGCGGTCAGACGTGAACTCGATCGTGCACACGCACTCGTTCTGGATCTGCGCCCTGGCTTCCATGGCACGGCCACTGAAGATGCGCCACAACCTGTGCACCCTCTTCCACCAGGACCAGGTCATGAGCCCGGATGACGACTTCGATTCGATCGGCCCGGTCATCGGGGACTGCTCGACTGTGCTCATCCCCTGGCACGGCGGGATCACCGTCGGGAGCAGCCTGCAGCGCGCCGCCGCCCTCCACGTCACGCTGGACCAGATGGCCCGCCTGGACGTCACGCTGGAGCCCACCGGCGCCCCGGAGCTCCCCGAAGAGGCCCGGCTGCCGATGCGCAAGCTCATCGACGAGGTTGCCGGTTACCTGGAGCAGACCTGGGACCTCATGGGCCGCCAGGCTGCCGACTACCGCCACCGGGGCGTCTGACCGGCACCTCGATCCTGATCCGAGCCCCAACCGAAGCCGAGCGCCAGGAGATCCGAGAGAATGACAGCAGTCGCCGCAACCACCGGTCCCGACATCCTGGCACCGGAGTTCAACGCCGACCCGTACCCGTTCTACGCCGAGATGCGGGAGCGCTACCCGCTGTACCACCACGAGGTCTCGGGGTTCTGGATGGTCTCCCGCTACCGGGACGTGGAGCGGATCTTCAAGGACGGCGAGTCGTTCTCCAGCCGCAACTACGAGTGGCAGAACGAACCGATCCACGGCGGCCGCACCATGCTGCAGCTCGACGGCCGGGAGCACTCCGCCCACCGCAACATCGTCGGCCCGCAGTTCCGCGGCGCCTACCTCGAGGAACGCGTGCGCGAGATCATCGAGCACACGGCGCACAAGCTGATCGACCGGTTCCAGGCTGACGGCCACGTGGACCTGCGGGAGCAGTTCACCAAGAAGTTCCCACTCGACGTGATCATGTACATGATCGGCCTCCCGCTGGAGGATCACGAGACGTTCCGCCGCTGGGTGGACCTCGGCATCGAGTTCCAGTCCAACTTCGCCGGTGACCCGGAGGTGGAGCGGCGTGGCCTCGAGGCGCAGGCGCAGTTCGCCGACTACCTCACGCCCATCATCGCCGACCGGCGAGAGAATCCCGGTGAGGACCTGCTGTCGAAGATGCTGGAGGGGAGTTCCGACGGCATCACCATGGAGGACTGGGAGGTCCGGGCCTTCACCAGCCTGCTGGTGAGTGCAGGCGGCGAGACCACCGACAATGCGCTGGCCTCGATGGTGTGCCGCCTGCTCGAGGACCCCGAGCAGATGGAGGCCGTGCGCAACGACCGATCACTGATCACCGCCGCGTTGGCCGAGACGCTGCGCCACTCGGGACCGGTGCAGATGATCATGCGCCAGGCCGAGCGCGACACCGCGCTGTCCGGAGGCGTGGTCCCCGCCGGCGGCACGGTGGCCTGCGTGCTGGGCGCGGCCAACCGTGATCCCGACCAGTTCGCCGATCCCGACACGTTCGACATCCACCGTCCCGACTTGAACGTGGCAAAGGCCTTCAACGCTGCCGCAAACCACGTGGAGTTCGCCCTCGGACGGCACTTCTGCGTGGGGGCGCACCTGACCCGGGTGGAGGTGGATGTCGCCATGGATGCCCTCCTCAACCGGCTCCCCGCGATGGACTTCGCCCCCGGATTCGAGGCCGACGAGACCGGCATCTTCACCCGCGGGCCTCGCCACGTGGACCTGGTCTTCCAGCCCGCTGCCTGACCGTCTCCTGCGTGTGGCGCCCCGCCACGGACCCCGTTAGGGTTCGGCCGACGGGCGACGGCGTCACCCACTTCCCGGCAATCGCGAGGAGACCGGCCCATGGCGGTTTATCTGATCTCGAGCATTGACGTCACCGACGAGACCGACCACGACGAGTATCACGAGCAGGGCGAGGCGCTGGTGAGCAACCACGGCGGCAGGTACCTCGTGAACCGCGGCCGAATCGAAGTGCTGAAGGGCGAGTGGGCCCCTCGGCACGTCAGCATCATCGAGTTCGATGACGCTGACAGCCTGGAGACGATGTTCGAGTCCGACGACTTCGCGAGGCTCAGAGAACTCGCCGCGGGGTTCGTTGAAGGGAACCTCGTTCGCGTCGACGGCGAGTAGCCGCCGACCGCTCCAGCAGCACTCGTGCCCCAGCGGTCGGCACACAGACTGTCGCCGACCCGGCGGCGCGCACCGGCCAAGCCGCCGTGGAACTGAACCGGGGCGACGACCAGGGGGCGCGTCACGCCGCCGAGCAACTGTCCCGGGTGCCCCCTCTGTGGAGCCTGGCCGAGAAGGTGGCGCCGGCCCACGCCGCGCTGGTCGTGGTCGACGTGCAGAACGACTTCTGCTCGCCAGAAGGGATGATGAGCGCTGAAGGGCTCGACGTCAGCTCGGCCGTGGCCACCGCCGAGCGCCTGGAAGGCTTCATCACCTCGGCCCGGCGGGCAGGTGTGCTGGTGGTGTTCGTCCGCAGCGTCCTCTCGAGCGACGACAACCGCTACCTCAGCGACGTGATCCTCGAGCAGGCCACACGCCGCCGCGCCGGCAGCTACACGCTGCGCCCCGTCTGCGTGGACGGCTCCTTCGGCGGCGACTACTACGGCAACGTGCGGCCAGCCCCCGGCGACCCGGTGGTCACCAAACACCGTTACAGCGCCTTCCTGCGCACCGATCTGGAGACCATCCTGCGCACCGCCGGCATCCGCACGGTCGTGCTGGCGGGGGTCGCCACCAACGTGTGCGTCGAGACCACCGCCCGTGACGCCTTCATGCGCGACTTCTACGTGGTGCTGTGCTCCGACGGCACCGCCGCCTACAGCGACGCCGAACACGAGGCCACCCTCACCACCATCGACCGCTACTTCGGCCAGGTCGCCTCCATCACCGAGATCGCCACCGCCTGGAATCGGTAGCAGAGAGCCGTGGATTCCGGCCTTCGCCGGAATGACGAGTCAGCGAGGGCGGTGACGCCGGGGGGCGGCGCCGGATCGAATTCGCCAGACGAGCCGCCGACGGCCACCGGCGGCCCCGTCCGGACCACCACAAGACGGCGAGGGAGGGTCCGGGGGCCGATTCGCGATGCTTTGCGCCTGCGCCGAAGGAGCGAACCGGACCCCGACCCGACAGCCGTGAATCAACGAGAGCGGGAATCAATCTTATTGCCGAGTGTTTTGGTCGGGATTCATGTAACCTGCTCCGGTCGGCCGACTACCGGCACGGCAATCGCACCGAAGAATCGGAGGGTCACTCATGTCCGAGACAGCAGCGATGCTCGAAGCCAACGCCGCCTACGTCGCAGACTTCAGCGAAGGCAACAAGCCGATGCCTCCGGCCCGAGGGGTCGCGGCAGTCGTCTGCATGGACGCCCGCATCCACCCGTCGGAGATGCTGGGCCTGACCCTCGGGGACGCCCACGTGATCCGCAACGCCGGCGGGCGGGTTTCCGACGACGCCATCCGCTCGCTCATCATCTCCTCGACCCTGCTGGGCACCAAGGAGTTCATCGTCGTGCACCACACCGACTGCGGGATGGTCACCTTCTCCAACGACGACCTGCGGGGCATCCTCGCCGAGCGGCGCGGCAGCGACGCCAGCGACATCGACTTCCTGCCGTTCGGAGACCTCGAGCAGAGCGTCCGGGACGACATCGCGACCATCCGTGCCAGCGAGCACCTCGACCAGTCGATCCCCGTGCGAGGGTTCGTCTACGACGTCGACACCGGGGCGCTCCACGAGGTGAACTGAACCACTACGGCCAAAACGCCGGCCCTCTCCTCGGGCAAGCAGGCCGGCCCGAACAGGTGGCCTGTCCTCTCAGTGACCGGCCGAGCCGACCCCGCGCTCGCCGCGGCTGAACGCGCCTCCCGTCGGTGACACCTCCGGGACGTCGTCCTCACGGGAGGCCAGATCGATCATGACCTGCAGGAGCACATCGGCTCCGGCAGCGAGGTCAGCGGGCGCGGTGAACTCCGCCGGATTGTGGCTGAGCCCCTTGTGGCTCTGCACGAAGATCATCCCGGTGGGGCAGACCCTCGCCAACATCTGGGCGTCGTGGCCCGCGCCCGACGGCAACCGCTTCACGCTGTGACCCAGGCGCCGGGCGGTGGCCTCGACGAGGTCCACCACCGGGAGATCGAAGATCACCGGCTCGAAGCGGGCCATGGAACGGGTGGAGATACCCACGCCCTCTGCGGCGGCGATCCGCTCGATGCTCGTGGCCATGAGCCGTTCCGCCTGCTGGAGCTCCAGTTCGTGGATGTTGCGCATGTCCACGCAGAGCCGCGCCCGGCCGGCGACCACGTTCACCAGGTCGGGGTGCAGATCGATCACTCCCACTGTGGCGACCTGGTAGCCGCCGATGTCGTTGGCGATATCGCGGGCCGCCACCGCCACCCGGGCGGCGGCGTGGCCGGCGTCGCGGCGCATGCTCATCGGCGTGGTGCCGGCGTGATTGGACTGCCCCTCGATGGTCACCTCCTGCCAGGAGATCCCCTGCACGCCGCTGACCGCCCCGATGGTGATTCCCTCCTGTTCCAGCACGGGACCCTGCTCGATGTGCAGTTCCACGAAGGCGAACGGCGCCGGGGCGGGACAGGGCGCCGCGCCGCGATAGCCGATGCGGTCGAGTTCGGCACCCACGGAGATGCCGTCGCTGTCGGTCACGTCGAGCGCCTCCTCGACGCTCATGCCGCCCACAAACGTCAGGCTCCCCAGCATGTCGGGCGGGAAGCGCGAGCCCTCCTCGTCGGTGAAGAACGCCACCGCCAGTGGGCGCCGCAACCTGATCCCGACGGTGCTGAGGGTCTCGATCACCTCGAGCCCGGCCAGCACCCCCAGATTGCCGTCGTAGCGGCCGCCGGTTCGGACGGTGTCGATGTGGCTGCCGGTCATCACCGGCGGGCCGTCGCCGAGGCCCGGGTAGACGGCGACGACGTTGCCGACGGTGTCCACCGTGATCGACAGACCCAGGTCGCGCATCCATCCCACGACGAGGTCCCGCCCGTCGCGGTCCTCGTCGGTCAGGGCCAGGCGGCAGTTCCCGCCGTCGCCGGTGTCGCCGATTTGAGCGAGGGCCTCCAGGCGGCCCAGCAGCCGGTCGATGTCGATCCGCAGATCCCGCAGTCCGCCGTTCAGAGAATCACTCACCTGCCTATGCTCATTGACACCCCGGGGGGTGTCAATGACCCCACGGACGAACCGGCGATCGGTACTGCCATGGGAATCGTGCACATCGAGTTCTTCGTGGAACCCTTCTCGGAGGGTTCACCCGGCCCGCACGTGGAGGCGGCGATCGCCGCCTTCGAGGACCTCGGCATCGCAACCGAGGTGGGACCGTTCGCCACAACCGCCTCGGGGGATCCCGAGCGGCTGGCGCAGGCGGTGGCAGTCATGATCCGCGACGCCACCCAGGCGGGCGCCACCCGGATCGCCCTACGTCTCGAGCGTCCTGGTCTCGAGCGCTCCGAGGCGCCGGCGCAGGCCGGCGACGGATGAGCGACGGCGAGCACCCGCTCTGGCGGACGCTGCGGCCCGTGGCCGCCGCGGTCGGGGGCGAACTGCTGCCCCCGGGCGAGCGGACACCCGGCGACATCCCCCTGGAGTTCGAGGGCGAGACGGTCGGGGTGCTACGCCTCTGTGGCCTGGACGGCGCGCTCGGGCGCCTGATCGAGACTGTGGAGCGAGAGCTGGGCGACTCGCTGGCGAAGCTGTCGCGCACCGACAAGCAGATCGCGGTGCGGCTGCTGAACGAGCGGGGCGCCTTCCTGCTGCGCAAGGGCGTGGAGGACGTTGCGACAGCCATGGGGGTGAGCCGCATCACCATCTACAACTACCTCAACGCCATGGAGCAGCCGGCTTCGGGCGGCCGCGACCACCGGGGATAGCGACCGGGACACCGCGGCCGGCGCCTCAGGCTGCGCCGCTGGCCACTCCCGCCATCCAGAGGCCGAGGCGTTCCACAGTGGCCTCCGCGCGATCCAGAACGCCCATCATCCGGCCCTCGTACATCACGGCGATGCGGTCCGACAGCGCCAGGACCTCGTCGAGGTCCTCAGAGATCAGCACGACGGCGCAGCCCGCGGACTTCTGGGCCACGAGCCGGCTGTGGATGTACTCGGCGGCGCCGACGTCCACGCCACGGGTGGGCTGGGCGGCCAGGATCACCTTCGGCTCCGCCGACAGCTCCCGCGCCAGGATGAGCTTCTGGATGTTTCCGCCGGAGAGGTTCGAAGTCGGCACGTCGATGTTGGGCGTCTTGACCGCGAACCGCTCGACCAGGTCCCGGCAGTGCTCCCGGATGGCCCCGAGCCGCAGGAATCCGCGGCGGCTGAACTCGGTGCCCTGGTTCAGCAAGACCAGATTCTCCGCCACCGAGAACATCCCGATCACGCCGTCGCGCATGCGTTCCTCGGGCACGTAGGAGAGACCGGCGTCGCGCACCCGCCGCGGGTGTTCGCCGGTCACGTCGCGCCCGTCGATTCGAACACTGCCTTCCTGGGTGGGGCGCAGCCCGGCGATCGCCTGAGCCAATTCGGACTGGCCATTGCCGGACACCCCGGCGAGTCCCAGGATCTCCCCGGCGCGCACCTTGAAGGACATCCCCGCCACGGCCTCGTCGCCGCGGTCGCTCAGCACGTGCAGGTCGCCCACCTCGATCAGCGGCTCGCCGAGCTGCACGTCGGGGCGGTCGGGCACCATCTGCACGGGGCGGCCGACCATCAGGCGGGCGAGCTCGGACCGGTCGGTGGTCGCCGGCGTGGTCTCCCCTGCCACGCGGCCGTCGCGCAGCACCGTGATGCGATCCGACACGGCCATCACCTCGTGCAGCTTGTGGGAGATGAAGACCAGGCCCCGGCCGTCGGCGGCCATGCGACGCAGGACGACGATCAGCTCGTCCACCTCCTGGGGGGTCAGCACCGCGGTTGGCTCGTCCATGACCAGGACGGTCGCCTCCCGGTAGAGGGCCTTGAGGATCTCCACCCGCTGGCGCTCCCCCACGGCGAGTTGCCAGATGGGGGTGTCGGGGTTGACGCGCAGCCCGTACGTCTCGGAGAGTTCGCGGATCCGGTTCGCCACCGTCGGCAGGTCGGTGAGCGGGCGGCGGCTCGACTGCAGTCCGAGCGCCACGTTCTCGGTTACGGTGAGCGGTGGCACCAGCATGAAGTGCTGGTGGATCATGCCGATGCCACACTCGATGGCAGCCGACGGGGAGTCGATCGTGACCCGCTCGCCGCGTAGCAGCACCTCGCCGGCGTCGGGGCGGTACATGCCGTAGAGGATCTTCATGAGCGTGCTCTTGCCCGCTCCGTTCTCCCCCAGCAGCGTGTGCACCTCGCCGGTCTCGAGGTTGAAGTCGACGGCGTCGTTGGCGAGGACGCCTGGGAACTGCTTGGTGATCCCGCGCATCTCCAGCAGCGGAGCAGCGAGACTCATCTGCTGGATCGCTCCTTCACACCGGGACTCCTCGCTGTCGTGGACTGCAGGTGGGGATCGGCCGGAGCCACCTCGCGGGTGCAAGCGCCCTGCGAGGTGGCTCCGGTGTCTCGATCCTAGGAACCGGTGTTGATGCTGCCGTCGATGATGCCGGCGACGGTGGCCTCACCGATCGCCCGAATATCGCCCGACAGGCCATAGGCGTCGTTGAACGCAATGTTCAGGCCGCCGTTGGCGAGGGTGATCGTGAACGCCTCGCCGCCCTTGACGCCCCGATCGATCGCATCAGCGATCTCCGAGAGGATGACCTCCCACTCATACACCTGGGAAGCCACCACGATCTCCGGCGCCAACTCCGCCTGATCCGCCTGGGTAGCGAACCACGCCGCGCCCTCACGCTGAGCGACGCCCACAGCACCAACGACCATCTGCGCCGTGCCGGTCATCACATCCGCGCCCTGCGAGACGTGCGCCTCGGCGGTCTCCGCAGCCTTGGCCACATCGCTGAACGACTCCGTGTACACCACGTTCACGTCCACCGAGGAATCCTGCGCACCCGCGCCGGACACGAAACCGTCCACGAACAGCTTCGCGTCACCCACCTCGATGGGACCCACAACGCCGATCACACCCGTATCAGTCAACGCAGCCGCCATCGCACCGAGCACATAGCCGCCCTGATCCGACGCCGCCGTATAGGCGAACACATTCGGCAAACCGAACGTGTCGGTCGACGTGCCCCACGCAAACGACGTGTCCGGGAAGTCCTGCGCGATCTCCTGCAGCGACCCGCCGTACTGCGAGCCGTGCGCGATCACCAGATCGAAGCCGGCCTCCGCGTACTCCCGGATCGCCACCGCCGCGTCCTCCACGATGAAGGTCCCATCAGTGACCTCCACCTCCAACTCGCGCGTATCACCCAACGCCGCAACACCATCCACGATGCTCTGCGTGAACGCCAGATCATTCGACGCCGACGGCGCCACAATCG
Organism: bacterium; assembly: GCA_028824415.1. GTDB lineage: Bacteria > Actinomycetota > Acidimicrobiia > Acidimicrobiales > CATQHL01 > VXNF01. The sequence continues at coordinate 38,540 of JAPPDX010000132.1, forward strand.
CCACCCGCAACGGGGTGTCGATACCGTCGGCGGTCGGGCCGGCCATGGTGTTGATGCTGCCGTCGATGATGCCGGCGACGGTGGCCTCACCGATCGCCCGAATATCGCCCGACAGGCCATAGGCGTCGTTGAACGCAATGTTCAGGCCGCCGTTGGCGAGGGTGATCGTGAACGCCTCGCCGCCCTTGACGCCCCGATCGATCGCATCAGCGATCTCCGAGAGGATGACCTCCCACTCATACACCTGGGAAGCCACCACGATCTCCGGCGCCAACTCCGCCTGATCCGCCTGGGTAGCGAACCACGCCGCGCCCTCACGCTGAGCGACGCCCACAGCACCAACGACCATCTGCGCCGTGCCGGTCATCACATCCGCGCCCTGCGAGACGTGCGCCTCGGCGGTCTCCGCAGCCTTGGCCACATCGCTGAACGACTCCGTGTACACCACGTTCACGTCCACCGAGGAATCCTGCGCACCCGCGCCGGACACGAAACCGTCCACGAACAGCTTCGCGTCACCCACCTCGATGGGACCCACAACGCCGATCACACCCGTATCAGTCAACGCAGCCGCCATCGCACCGAGCACATAGCCGCCCTGATCCGACGCCGCCGTATAGGCGAACACATTCGGCAAACCGAACGTGTCGGTCGACGTGCCCCACGCAAACGACGTGTCCGGGAAGTCCTGCGCGATCTCCTGCAGCGACCCGCCGTACTGCGAGCCGTGCGCGATCACCAGATCGAAGCCGGCCTCCGCGTACTCCCGGATCGCCACCGCCGCGTCCTCCACGATGAAGGTCCCATCAGTGACCTCCACCTCCAACTCGCGCGTATCACCCAACGCCGCAACACCATCCACGATGCTCTGCGTGAACGCCAGATCATTCGACGCCGACGGCGCCACAATCGCCACCCGCAACGGGCCAGACGGCGCTTCCGCCGGTGGCGGGGCCGGTGGCTCGTCGGCCGGTGGCGGGGCCGGCGCCTCTGTCTCTGCGGGCGGCGTCGGCGCCGGCGGTGGCGCTTCGGTGGCCGCCTCGTCGTCGTCGCCTGCGCAGGCTGCTGCCAGCAGCACGATCGCCAGCAGCGCCGCGAGCAGTCCGAAGGACTTGGCGCGTCTTGTGGACATTCTCATCATTGACCCCTTTGTCGTCCGATGCGTGCCCGGCAAGCAAAAGCCGGGTTGCCAGCGGCTACGCTAACACTCTTTAACAAATTGTTCAGTTCAGGGTCTCGGCAACGATGTTGCCGGCTAGTGCTCGGCGCCTCGCCGGAAGGGGCGGGTGAGGGCCGCCGGCGCGCCGATGCGGTGGGTCACGACCACCAGGGCGATGATCGTCACCGCCGCGGGCGCCATCTCGGTGAGCTGTGCCGCCGCCCCGCTGAGAATGCCGAGCGTCTTCCACTGCAGCACCGCGGCGGTGACGAGGCTGAACAGCAGCGACCCGGCCAGGACCCCCAGCGGGCGCCACGCCCCGAAATACACCAGCGCCACGGCGATGAACCCCATGCCGTTGGTCATGTTCTGGATGAAGATGCCCTTCTCGAGCGCCAGCACGGCGCCCGCGGCGCCGGCGAGGGTGTTGCCGATGAGGATGGTGCCGTAACGCGTCCGGGCCACGCTCACGCCCAGGCTGTCGGCCGCCTGGGGCGTCTCGCCGACCGCTCTGATGTTGAGTCCGAACGTGGTGCGGTTGACAAGCAGCGTCACCGCCGGGACCAGCAGGAACGCCAGGTAGATGACGAGGCTGTGGTTGTAGAGATCCGGATACTCGATCTCGAGGCGACCTTCGGGCAGTGTGAAGTCGAAAATGCCGTCGAAACCCAGGATGGGGCGCGGGGTACCCACGAGCTGGCGGAACAGCAGATCGCTGAACCCCAGACCGAAGAGGTAGATGCCGATTCCGCTGATGCCCTGCTCGGCGTGGAGCGTCACCGTGATGAAGGCGTACACCAGCCCCATGACCATGCCGATACCCAGCCCCACCAGCAGGCCGTACCACGGTTGGCCGGTCTCCACCGTGGTGTAATAGGCGCCGAAGGCCCCCAACAGCATCACTCCGTCCACGCCGAGGTTGAGCACGCCGCTGCGCTGGCCGACGCTCTCGCCGACCGCCGCGATGAGATACGGCGTGGCGAGGCGGATGGCCGCGGCCACCGTCGCCACGAGCGTGGCGAGCGTGAAGAAGCCGCTCCAGCCGCTGCGCGCCTGGGCGAACACCTCCACCGTCGCCACGTCCACGATGGCCAGACCCGCAATCATGAGTGCTCGGCCTCGTCGCCGGACGGCGCGGCGCGAGCGCCCGGCGCCTGGTCCGCGGCATTCTCGGCGCGATCATCACCCGAACCCGCGGCGGCATCCAGCCGCTCCCCCAGGCGGCGCGCCCAGCGCACCGCCCGATCGCTGCTCACGACGAAGACCACCACGAGACCGCTGAGCGCCACGACCAGCGGGGTCGCCACCTGCACCGCCCGTTGCAGAGCGTTGGCGCCCACGAGCAACCCGCCGAAGAGGAGGGCGGCGGGGATGGTCCACAGCGGATGCAGGCCTCCGAACAGGGCCGCCACGATGCCGTTGAAGCCGGCCAG
>JAPPDX010000002.1 GCA_028824415.1 bacterium
CGCGGCTGTGAAGCGCACCGAGTGGGAACAGTTCAGCGCCCACGTCACCGACTGGGAGCTCGAAACCTACCTGCCCTACATCTGAGAGGCGGGCGCGGCCGGTCAGGCGGACGGCCCCAGGTAGGTGTCGAAGAGGTCGGCGCGTTCGAGGAGCTCCTGGCCGGAACCTTCGGTGGCGATCTCGCCGGTTCGCATGATGTAGGCGCGGTCGCAGACCTGCAGCATGCGCTGGGCGTTCTGTTCCACCACGAGCAGGGTGCGACCGCCTGACGCCAACCGCCCGATCAGGTCGAACACGAGGTCCACGAGTGTCGGGGCCAGGCCGAGGGAGGGCTCGTCCATCAGCAGGATGCGGGGATGGCTCATGAGGGCGCGGGCGATGGCGAGCTGCTGCGCCTCACCTCCGGACAGGTAGCCGGCGGGTGTGTCGCGACGGTCGCCGAGGACGGGGAACAGTTCGGCCATCTCCTCGATTCGTTCGGCACGCTGGCGAGCCGTGGCGGTGATGCCGGCGATGAGGAGGTTCTCGCGCACGGTCAGGTCGGCGAACAGCCGGCGATGCTCGGGGACGAGCGCCAGGCCCGCCCGCAGCATCTTGTCGGGTGTCGTGCCGGTCACGTCGGAGCCGTCGAGCCGGATGTAACCCGCGGCGGGGCTCAGGAGACCGGCGATGGAGTTCAGCAGCGTCGTCTTGCCGGCGCCGTTCGGGCCGATCACGCCGACGATCTCGCCCCGCTCGACGCGCAGCGAAGCGGATCGCAACGCCGCGATCGATCCGTAGCGGGTGGTGAGGGACTCGATCTCCAGCACAGACCCGGCCTCCTAGTCGCCGCCGCGCCCCTCAGGAGCTCCGGAGCCGCCCGAGCGCCTCCGCCGGCCGCGCTCTGCCAGCTCGGCCACGAGTGCGGGCTCGTGCTCGCCCAGCGCCGGCACGCGGGCACGCGGTTCGCCTCCGTCGCTGATGTTGAACGGCGGGCGGAGCACTGAGGTGCTACCCGACGGGAGATCCACCTCCGCGAACCGGTCACGTGCCCGGAACTGCTCGTGGTCGGCAACCTCCAGCGGCCCGTTCACCCGGCCGAAGGCGATGCGCGCCCACCGGAGCTTCTCCAGCATCACAGGCGCCGGCTCGCCGGCGAAAGCGGCGCTCACCTCGGACTCCAGCTCCTCGACGTTGGCGACGCGGTCGGCGTTCTCGGCGAAGCGGGGATCGGTCGCCAATTCGGGGCGTTCCATCACCTCGGTTGCCAACAGCACCCATTCCGCGTTCGACTGCACCCCCAGCATGATCACCGCACCGTCGGCCAGTTCGAACAGACCGTACGGGGCGATGAGTGAATGACGCCGGGCGGATCGGGTAGGCGGGGCGCCGTCGGCGACGGAGGCGTAGGTCTGCGGTGCAGTCCACTCGGCGAGGCACTCGAGCATCGACAGCGATATCGCCGCTCCCTCCCCGGTGCGCGCTCGGCGGTGCAGCGCCGCCAGGATGGCGCTGAGGGCGTACATCCCGGCGCAGATGTCGGCGACTGAGAACCCCACCTTGCTCATGCGTTCGGGATCGCCGGTGAGGGCGACGGCCCCCGCCTCGGCCTGGACGATGAGGTCGTAGGCCTTGTCGTCGGCCCGCGGCCCGTCGATGCCGTAGCCCGAGATGTCACAGGCGATCAGGTGGGGGTGATGGGCGGTGAGCTGCTCGGCCAGGATGCCGGCGCGGCGGGCCGCGCCCGGGGACAGGTTCTGGACGAACACATCGGCACCTGCGACCAGTTCGTCGAAGCGTTCCCGCTGCTTCGGATCCCGCAGGTCGAGCGCGATGCTGTCCTTGCCCCTGTTGCCCCACACGAAGTACGTGGACTGCCCGGACAGCCGCGAGTCGTAGTGGCGGGCGAAGTCGCCGAGCGGCGGGCGCTCCACCTTCAGCACCCGGGCGCCGAGATCGGCCAGATGCCGGGTCGTGAACGGCGCCGACACGGCGTTCTCGAGCGTGACCACAAGGACACCCTCCAGCGGCGCGCTCACGGTTCCATCTCCACCGGCTCCATGGCCACCGACGCTACGCCGTGTACGAAGTTCGAGGCGATCCGTTGCGGCTCGCCGGCCTGGCGCAGGCCGATGCGCCGCCTCAGGAGTTCCTGGACCAACACCATGATCTCCATGCGCGCCAGCGAGGCGCCGAGACAGAAGTGGTGCCCGCCGCCGCCGAAGGCGAAGTGATCGTTCGGCGCGCGGCCGACGTCGAAGTCGAACGGATCGCCGAACACCTCCGGATCGCGATTCGCCGAGGCGTACCACATCACAACCTTGTCGCCGGCGGCGATGCCGGTGCCGGCGAGGGTGGTGTCGCGGCGGGCCGTCCGGCGCATGTGCATCACCGGGGTCGCCCAGCGGAGCACCTCCTCGACGGCGGTGTCCAGGAGTTCGGGGTGTTCGTGCAGGCGGCGCAGCTGGTCGGGTTGCTCGGCGAACGCCAACGCCCCGTGCACGAGGGCTGTCCGGGTGGTCTCGTTGCCGGCGAACACCAGCAGGTGGAAGAAGTTGCGGTACTCCTGCGGCGACAGCGCCCCGGAGTCGGCGGCCCGGACGAGTTCGGTCACCAAGTCCTCCGCGGGCGTGGCCCGGCGACGCTCGCCGAGGTCCTCCCCGTAGACGTACAGGGCGTGGCTGGCGGGACTCCCGAACGGCAGGAGCCGCAGCGGGGTGGTATTGCCGAAGGCGTCGGGTGCCAGCGTGGGGCGGTCGCCGGTTCCCTCGACCAGGTAGTCCGACAGTTCAACGAGATACTCGGCGTCGGCGCCGGGAACGCCGAGGATCAGCATGATCACCCGGATCGGCAGCGGGGCCGCCACCTGGTGCACCCAGTCGCCCCCGCCGGAGTCGACGAACCGGTCCAGCAGCTCCACGGCGATCTGCCTGGTTGCCTCGGTGAAGCCCTTGATGCTCCGGGGGGTGAACTGGCGGCTGACGAGGCGCCGCAGCCGGGTGTGTTCGGGGGCGTCGGTGTCGATGATCGAGCGGCGCGCCGCCAGGGCGTCGGCTTCGAGGTCCCACAGGTTGGTGTGCCCGATGCCCGAGGAGAAGACCCCAGGGTTGCGTGAGACCTCGCGCACGTCCCCGTAGCGGGTGACCGCCCAGAACCCGCCTTGCTCGTACGGATGCCACACCAGTCCCGGCGCCGCCCGCATCTCATTGAAGCGGTCGTACGGGATGCCGTCGAGATACAGGCCCGGCGTCGTGACGTCCGGGGCGTGACCCGGTGAGGCCGATCCGGCGGAGGTGGGCACTAGCTGTGCTCCATGTAGCGGTTGCGCTCCCAGTTGTTGACCTCGTCGACGTGCGGCGAGTTGGCCCGGAACAGGTCCAGTTCCAGTTCGGCCATGACCACGAGGGTGCGTGCCAGCGGCTCGCCGAGCATCCCGGCCAGTGCGCTGCCGTCGAACGCCACGATCGACTCGGCGAAGTCCGCCGGAATCGGCGCGGCGTCCCCCGGTTCGGCGTAGGCGTCTCCGACCGTCATCGCCGGCGGCGACAGCGACCGCCCCACGCCGTCGGCCCCTGCAGCCATCAGAGCGGCGATCACGAGGTACGGGTTGGCATCGGCGCCCGGCGAGCGCCACTCCACCCGGTTGGCCCGCGAGCCCGCGTCGGTGATGCAGCGGGCCAGCACAGAGCGGTTGTCCAGACCCCAGTGCACGTGGGTCGGCGCGAAGGTGTAGGGCCGGATGCGCTTGGAGCTGTTCGGCGTCGGCGAGTTGATCAGCGTCGTCGACAGGGCATGAGTCACAAGGCCGGCCAGCCACCGGCTCATCAACTCGTTCGGGGCACCGTCGGAGGAGGAGAACCTGTTGGTGCCGTCGTCGCTCAGCAGGCTGGTGTGCACGTGCATGCCCGAGCCCGACGGCTCGGTCCACGGCTTGGCCATGAAGGTGGCTCGCATGCCGTGGGCACCGGCGACTTGCTTCACGATGCTCTTGAACAGCACCGTGCTGTCGGCGCAGTCCATGGGTGCGCTGGGTCCCGTGTTGATCTCAACCTGGCCGGGGCCGTACTCGGCGTTCGAGCCCTCCACCTCCATCCCGGCGCCGGCGAGAGCGGCGCGGATGTCGGCGAGGGCGTCCTCGATCGCCAACCCGTGGGTCAGCGAGCTGTACTGGATGTCGTCCTGGGCGGGCGCCCACTCCTCGGTGCACAGGTACGCCTCCAGCTCGGTTGCCACGAGTGGCTCCAGCCCGAGTGCTGCGCAGCGCTCGATCTGCGCCCCGAGCACCGACCTGGGAGAGATCGGATGCAGGCCCTCCTCGCCGTAGGCGTCCGCGAACACGATGG
>JAPPDX010000136.1 GCA_028824415.1 bacterium
CTGGTGGCGGCGCTGCGCCGAGCAGTCACGCGTGCCCAGGTAGACGCAGTTGCCGCCGCTGTCGGCCAGCACCTGCACCTCCACGTGGCGCGGCCGGGGGAGGTAGCGCTCCAGGTACAACTCGTCGCGGCCGAAATAGGCGAGCGCCTCGCGCCGGGCAGAGTCCAGCGCCGCTTCGACCTCGTCGGCGGTGTGCACCACTTTCAGGCCCCGGCCCCCGCCGCCGTAGGCGGCCTTGACCGCCACCGGGTAACCGTGGGTGTCCGCGAAGGCCGCCACGTCGTCGGCGGTGTCCACCAGCGGGGTGCCCGGCACGCTTCCCACGCCGACGCTCTCGGCCGCCCGCCGGGCGGAGATCTTGTCGCCCATCACCTCGATGGCCTCCGGCGGCGGGCCGATGAACGTCACCCCCATCTCGACGATCCGCCGGGCGAAGTCGGCGTTCTCGCTGAAGAACCCGTACCCCGGGTGCACCGCTTCGGCGCCGCTGGCCTCCATGGCGGCCAGGATGGCGGGCACGTTGAGGTAGCTCTCCTCGCTCGACTGCCCCCCGAGGGCGTATGCCTCGTCGGCCAGGCGGACGTGCAGAGCGTCGCGGTCGGGCTCGGAATACACGGCGATAGTCCGGATTCCCATCTCCCGGCAGGTCCGGATCACCCGGACGGCGATCTCGCCCCGGTTGGCGATCAGGACCGACGAAAACACGCCATATCGTGCCAGATCGTGACGGAGAATACGCCCGCGCGGCCGATAGAGCCGCTCAGAGGCCCCGCCGATCGCCTTCGGGACGGCGACCGATGACACCCGAGGAGGTTCGCGGGGAGTTGGCGGGGACGGTCTTCGGCCCCGCCCGCTTCGTGGCGGGAACCGGCTCCACCAATGCCGATCTGCTGGCTGCGGCCCGCGCCGGTGCGCCCGAGGGATTGGTTCTCGTGGCGGACCACCAGACCGCCGGGCGAGGACGCCACGGCAGGTCATGGGTGGCGCCACCCGGCTCGGCACTGCTGGCCTCGGTGCTGCTGCGACCGCCGCCGGCAGGCTCTGGAGTGGCCCTGCTGTCGCCGGCGGTGGCGCTGGCGGTGCGCGACGCCTGTGCCGCGGTGGGAGTGGGCGCGCTCCTGAAGTGGCCGAACGACGTGATCGTCCGGGTTCCCGGCGAGGCGGGGACACCGGCTGGGCCGGATGAGGCGAAATTGGCCGGTGTGCTGGCGGAACTGCACGTCGCCGAGGATGGAACGATCGCCGTCGTGGCGGGTTTCGGTGTGAACCTGTTGTCGCAGCCGGCGCTGCGCGCCGCGGTCGCCGAGCAGGCCGGGGAGCCGGAGCGCGGATTCACGCCGCTGCCGCCGGTGGCCCTGGAGGAGGTCTCGGCAACGCAACCGGACCGTGATGAGCTGCTCGTCTCGGTGCTGCTGCGTCTCGATGCCTGGTATCGGCGCCTGCAAGAACCGGCCGGCGAGCGGGCCCTGCTGGTTGAACTGCGCAGTCACAGCGCAACGATCGGTCGGCGGGTGCGTGTACTCACCCCCGGGGGGACTGTCGAAGGCAACGCCGTGGACCTGTCGGACGACGGCAGGCTCATCGTGGAGACGACCGACGGTGGGGTCCAGGCGGTGGCCGCCGGCGACTGCCACCACCTGCGGTCCGCGAGCGCCTGACCGACAGCCCGGGAGCGGCCTGCTCGATGCGGCCGTCCTTCCCGCTCGGGCTCTCGCAGGCCGAGGCGGGAGGCGAAGGCCGCAGCCGCCGGGTCTTCCGATGCGGCAAGGGTCGCCCGGCTACGATCCGTTGAGATCCTTTCCAGTCGGATGATGGAGGGTTGCGTGAGCGAGCAAGTGGACAGCGGCCAGCAAGACCAGGACCCGCCGGAGGAAGCCATCGCCAACGACTCTCCTCCAGCATCGGAGACGGCCGAGGCAGCCTCGCCGGAGGCGAAGCGCCTGGTCACGCTCGCCGTACCGCCCATCGACCGGTTGCTGGTGCTTCTCGGCGCCGCTGCCATGGTCCTGTCGGGCCTGCTGAGCTGGATCGAGGTCGGATCAGACGCGTTCCCGAACTTCGCCGGCATCGGCGCGGGCGGTGGCGGTATCGGGTTCGTTGTGGTGCTGGTCGGCATCGCCCTGCTTTCCCGGCGTCGGCAGCTCGACACGGCGAACGGCGCGGCGCTCGGCGCCTTCCTGGCCTCGCTGGTGGCGGTGATCACGCTGGTCGACGAGGCGGACGGAATCGGCATGGGCGCCGGTGCCTGGGTGGCGATGGTGGGGTCGCTCGTGGCGCTGGCGGGGACGTCCTTCGGCACGATGGATCCGAGCCGGCGGCCATTGCGGCGCGTGACACACAAGGCACCGGCAACGCTGGGCGCCGCCCTGGCAGTGATCGCCTCGTTCTGGCTGGACTGGAGTTCGGGTTTCTCGGCCGGGATGGCCGGCTCGTTCCCGCTTCCGGGTGGCCTCGACAGCGATGTCGCCACCGGCTACCCCGTGCTGATTCTGGGTGTGTTGGTCCTGTTGCTGCTGCTCGGCCTGTTGTCGCCGACGGCCTCGGCCGTCATGCAGGCCCGCATGGCGATGAACATCCGGATGGTCGGCATCGCCATGGCGGTGTTGGCTGTGGGTGACATCGCCGGCAGCCTCATGACTTCCAGCCTCACCGGTTCAGGTCCCGTCCTCACGCTCGTCGGCGCCCTGATGGTCACGCGTTCGGTGGGATCGATCCCCGACGCGGACGCCGGCGCCGAGACGGCCGACGCCACCGCGACCTAGCACAGACGGCTCCTCCGATGCCTCCGTTCGACTCCGCCGAGTTCCGCCGCGTCCTCGGCCACTACCCCACCGGTGTCACGGTCGTGACTGCCCGCTCCGACGATGGCCCCGTGGGGCTCGCAATCGGCTCGTTCGGTTCGGTCTCCCTGGACCCGCCCCTGGTGATGTTCTGCCCCGGCAAGTCGTCGAGCAGTTGGCCGGCCATCGAGGCCAGCGGCAGCTTCTGCGTGAACGTGCTGGCGGAGGATCAGGCCACCGTCAGCTCGCTGTTCGCGGGCCGCGACCCCGACAAGTTCGCCGATGTCTCCTGGGGTACCCGCGCCACCGGCTCCCCGGTCATCGAGGGCTGCCTGGCCTGGATCGACTGCACCATCGAGGTGGTGCACGAGGCGGGCGATCATTGGATCGTGGTGGGACGGGTCGTGGACCTCGGTGTCGGTCGACCCGACGAGGGCCCACTCATCTTCTTCAAGGGCGGCTACGGCGGCGTACGCCAACCGTCGGGCTGAGACCCGAACTCGCCTCACCGCGCAGGCGCCGGATCGGGCACGGCCGACCAAGGCGCGCGCAACGGCGCCGTCACCCCCGATACTCCTTGCAGCATCGACCCCACCGTCAGCCCACAGCAGGAGGAAACCCATGGCCGTCTACGCCCTCGGCGACCTGGAGCCCCGCATCCATCCCGACGCCTACGTCCATCCCGAGGCCACCATCATCGGTGACGTCACCATCGGTGCCGGCTCGACGGTGTGGCCGCAGGCGGTGCTGCGCGGAGACGACGGGGCGATCATCGTGGGGGAGCGGTCCTCCATCCAGGACGGCGCCGTCGTTCACACGGCCCCGGAGGGTCCGACCGAGATCGGCAACGACTGCACCGTGGGGCACCTGGTGCATCTCGAGGCCTGCACGCTGCGGGACGGGTGCCTGGCCGGGGTCGGCTCGGTTATCCGCCACGGGGTTGTGGTGGGGGAGGGGGCGCTGGTCGGTGCCGGTGCCGTGGTGCTGGACGGCACCGAGATCCCGCCGGAGGCACTCGCCATCGGTGTGCCGGCCAAGATCCGTCCCAACGCCGCCTCCGGCGCCATGCTGGTCGACGCTGCCGCCAGCTACGTGGCCCGCGGCCCCCGCTACAAGGCCGAGCTGCGGCGGCTGGACTGACCTGTCCCGCCGGCGCGCCGCGCCCGCCGGTCCGCCTCTTACCGCGGCCGCCCGGCGCCGATAGACTGACATCACGAAATCCGCCAATAGCTGGGAGCCCCGATGACCGAAGCCAGCACCCTGGGTGTCGATCTCGGCAACTATGCCCTGGGTTGGAGCGACGAAGAGGATTACGTCTTCAAGCCCCGGCGCGGCCTCGACAGCGACATCGTGCGCGAGATGTCGTTCATGAAGAAGGAGCCGGAGTGGATGCTGGACTTCAGGATGAAGTCCCTGGACCGCTTCGAGCGCCGGCCGCTGCCCACCTGGGGAGGCGAACTCGGCGGAATCGACTTCGACAACATCTACTACTACATCAAGCCCACCGAGGAGCAGGTGAGCGAGTGGGACGAGGTGCCCGACTCGATCAAGAACACGTACGAGAAGCTGGGCATCCCCGAGGCCGAGCGCAAGTACCTGGCCGGTGTGACCGCCCAGTACGAGTCCGAGGTGGTCTACCACCGCAACCGTGAGGACCTCGAGGCCCAGGGCGTCATCTTCAGTGACATGGACTCGGCGGTGCGCGAGCACCCCGAGTTGGTGCGCAAGTACTTCGGCCGGGTGATCCCTCCCAACGACAACAAGTTCTCGGCGCTCAACTCGGCGGTGTGGTCGGGCGGCTCGTTCATCTACGTGCCGCCGGGGGTGAGCGTGGAGTTGCCGCTGCAGGCCTATTTCCGCATCAACGCCGAGAACATGGGGCAGTTCGAGCGCACCCTCATCATCGCGGACGAGGGCGCCCAGGTGCACTACGTGGAGGGCTGCTCGGCGCCGGTGTACACCAGCGACTCGCTGCATTCCGCGGTGGTGGAGATCGTGGTGGGCCAGGGCGCGAGGGTCACCTACACGACGATCCAGAACTGGTCCAGCAACGTCTACAACCTGGTCACCAAGCGGGCCAGGGTGGAGGCCGAGGGCCACATGGAGTGGATCGACGGCAACATCGGCAGCCAGCTCACCATGAAGTACCCGGCAGTCGTGATGGTCGGCCCCAAGGCCTCCGGCGAGGTTCTGTCGGTGGCCTACGCCGGACCGGGCCAGCACCAGGACACCGGCGCCAAGATGACCCACGCCGCTCCGGAGACCACCTCCAAGATCGTCTCAAAGTCAATCTCCAAGGACGGCGGGCGCACGAGCTACCGGGGTCTGGTACGGGTGGAGCCGCACGCCATGGGCTGCAAGAGCCACGTGCAGTGCGACGCTCTGATCCTCGACGAGGACAGCATCTCGGACACCTACCCGTACATGGAGGTCGGCAGCCATGACGCCGTCATCGGGCACGAGGCCACCGTGTCCAAGGTCGCCGACGAGCAGCTCTTCTACCTCATGAGCCGCGGCCTCAGCGAGGAGCAGGCCATGGGCATGATCGTCAACGGCTTCGTCGAGCCGGTGACCCGGACGCTGCCCATGGAGTACGCCGTGGAGTGGAGCCGGCTCATCGAGTTGCAGATGGAGGGCTCGGTCGGCTGAGGCTGCCGCCCCGGTCCCGGGGCACCGAACCTGTCCAGGACTGCGACCGGCGCCGGATGCGCCACCCGTAGAATGAGCGCGCCATGCCGATGCGTCAGGACTGCAAGTATTTCGAGAGTCGCACGTACCCGAACGGTGACACGGTGCGCAAGTGCGACCTGGACCTGGCCCCCGAGGCGCCGTGGCGCTGTCCGGAGAACTGCGAGGCGTACACCCGGCGCCGGGCCGACGTGAACTGGTCCTACGGCACCCTCGTGACCCCGAAGACGCCCGACGAGCCCACCTCGCTGGGGACCGACGACTCCATCGCGGCGCTGCTGGACGCGGCCGAGGATGTCGTGAACCAGGCCGGCCGGAACATCATGGCCGACCTGGACAAGGAGAAACGGCGCTCTGCCGGCCGCCTGGGCCGGACGCTCCGCCGCCGCGGCAAGGGCCGTGGCGAACGCGGCTGACCGACTGAGCGGATGCCGGACCTCCAAGAGATCTTCTCCGTCGCGTACGCCGCCGGGCTGGGCGGGCCCGACTGGCTGCAGCAGCGGCGCCGGGAGGCCGCCGAAGCGTTCCGCACCGCCGAGCTGCCGTCATCCAGCGAGGAGGAGTGGCGCTACAGCCCCGTTTCCGAACTGCGCCTCGAGACTTACCGGCCGGCGCCGTCCGGCGGAGCGAACGGTGCCGCGGGAGATGACACCGGGCCCGCCGCCGGTCCCGGTGAGCTCGGCACCCTGCGTGACCGGCTGGCGGCGTTGAGTGCCCTCGTGGTGACTTGCGACGGTCACCTCGTCGGTGCCGAGATCACGCCGGAGGCCGCGGCCGCAGGTCTGTCGGTGCGACCCCTCGGTGAGGAGACCGAACCGGTGGGCGCTCTGGGCGGCGTCCTCGACGCGCCGGCCGACCTCTTCGGCCTGATGAACGACGCCTTCTGCACCGAGCCGGTGATGCTGGAGATTCCCAGCGGGGCGCGTCTCGCCGATCCTGTGGCGGTGGTGAACGTGGTGCGCACACAGTCGTTGGCGATCTTCCCCCGCCTGGTGGTCGTCGTGGGTGACGGCGCCGAGGCACAGGTGGTCAACGCCCTCGTCTCCGGGGAAGGGGAGGTGCTGGCAGTGCCGGTGGCCGAGTTGGACGTGGGACCCGCTGCACGCCTGGAGTACCTCAACCTGCAGGAGCTCGGGCCGCAGGCGACCGGAATCGATCAGACGGCGGCGACGGTGGCTACGCAGGGCCATCTGGTCATCGGGTTGGCGGCGGTCGGCGGCACCTATGCCCGTTGCAGGGTGGATTGCACCTTGGCCGGTCGGGGCGCCACCGGCGACATGTCGGCGATGTACTTCGGCGATCGCGACCAGATCCTGGATTTCCGGACCTACCAGAACCACCTGGCCCCCGACACCAACAGCAACCTGCTCTTCGTGGGCGCCGTGGAGGACCGGGCGCGATCCATCTACTCGGGTCTCATCCGTGTGGGTCCCAAGGCCCGCGGCACCGACGCCGAGCAGACGAACCGCATCTTGAAGCTCTCCGAGGAGGTGTGGGCCGACTCGGTTCCCAACCTGGAGATCGAGAACAACGATGTGCGCTGCGCACACGCCAGCTCGGTGGGACCGGTCGACGAGGACCATCGCTTCTACCTCGAGAGCCGGGGTGTGCCCCCCGACGTGGCGGAGAGGCTGATCGTGGAGGGGTTCTTCCGGGAGGTGCGACGCCGGTTGCCGGTGCAGTCGGTGGCGGCCGGCTTCGACGAGATGGTGCGCGCCAAGATCGGTCCCGAGCAATGACGAAACAGGAGCGGCGATGAGTACCGAGAGCGCGCCGGGACCGGTGCGGCTGTGCGCCAGGGACGACCTGGCGCCCGGTGAGGCCCGCTGTTTCGTGGTGGAGGGACGGCGGGTGGCTCTGGCCCGGCTCGGCGAGGAGTTCTTCGCCGTTGACGACACCTGCAGCCATGCGGACTTCTCCCTGTCCGAGGGCGACGTGGATGTCGACGAGTGCGCCCTGGAGTGTCCCGCGCACGGCAGCCTCTTCGACCTGCGCACCGGCGAGGCTCTCACGTTGCCGGCGGTTGTCCCCGTCGCGACCCACGGCGTGGTGATCTCGGATGAGGGCGTCTTCGTGACGCTGCGCGAGAGGTGGCGGGCGTGAGCGAACTGGTCGTCGAGGGGCTGCGCGCCAACGCCGCCGGCGAGCCGATCCTGCACGGTGTCGACCTGCGCATCGTCGCCGGTGAGGTTCACGCCGTCATGGGTCCCAACGGCTGCGGCAAGTCCACGCTGGCACACGTGCTGGCGGGACGCCACGGCTACACCGCGACCGCCGGCCGGGCGCTGCTGGACGGCCGTGACCTGCTCACCCTCAGTCCCTTCGAGCGGGCGCAGGCGGGACTCTTCCTGGCCATGCAGTACCCCACGGAGGTGCCGGGGGTCAACCTGCTCGACGTGTTGGGCGCGTCACTGCGTGCCGCGGGACGTGATCTCGCCGCCGGCGGGCCGGCTGCCCTGTTGAGTACCGAGGCCGAACGTCTCGGGGTGCCCCCGGCGCTGCTCGAACGGGCGGTCAACGTGGATCTCTCCGGCGGAGAGCAGAAGCGCGGGGAGGCGCTGCAGCTCGCCGTGTTGCGCCCGCGCATCGCCGTGCTCGACGAGATCGACTCCGGACTCGATGTGGACGCGCTGCGGGCGGTCGCCCGGCGGATCGAGGAGGCGACGTCCGACGGCCTCGGCGTGCTGGCGATCACGCACTACACGCGCCTGCTCGGAGTGCTGCGCGCCGACCGTGTGCACATCATGATTCGCGGGCGGATCGTCGCCTCGGGTGGCCCCGAGTTGGCCAACGAACTGGAGCAGACCGGCTACGAGGGCTGGGATCGCCCGGCCCCGGCCGAGGTGGCCGTCAGGCTGGGTCGCAGCTTCTGATCACTCTGCCCGTCGGTCTTCCGGTGCGACGCCGGCGTTCATGGACCTTCGGGGCACGTGACCGGTCGACCTGACAGGGACGCGCCCCGAAGGCCATGAATCAACAGAGATACCTACGCTGCTAGACATATAGACAAGTCTAGCAGCGTACTTGTGCCGTAGTCATGAGCATTGTTGTGACATAGTCACGAATATCGTCGTGGCATGGTCTTGTATATAGTGAGCGCGTGGCCGGCAATGGCGCCGACATGAAGTCCAGAGATGCTTCGGCTGCTGCTGCTGCGATCAGCGTCGACAGCGCCGTCCGCGTTCCGCTTGCCACCCAGATCGCCAGACAGATCACCTGGCAGGTGGCGACCGGTCTCATTCCCGCCGGCAGCTTCCTGCCCGTCATGAGCGAACTCGCCGCGCAGCTCGGCGTGAATGTGCACACGGTGCGCGCCGCCTACCGGCAACTTGCCGAGGATGGGATCGTCTTGATGGCCCGGGGGGCCCGGACCCGGGTGCTGGGCTACGACAGGCTTCGGGCGCTTGCCGGGTACGAGCCGCACCGGAGTTTCACGATCGGTGTGATGGTGTCGCAGTTCGACATCTTCTACAACGAGTACCTCGAGGCTCTGAGCAGGGCGGCCGAGGTCGAGGGGTGGCTGCCGATCATCTGCCAGACCCAGAACTACGACCCCGCTGTCGTCGCTCGATACCTGGACCAACTCTTCAGCCGCGATGTCGATGGCATCATCCTGATTCGCTTCGAGACTCTCGGCGACGAGGAACTGATCGAGACTCTCCGATCATCGGCCGGTCTGCGGCCGTTCGTGCTCGTTGACTGCGCGGACATCGGGGTGGGCTCCCGAATCGACGTCGACCACGCCTCCACGGCGCACATGGTGACCGAGCACCTCATCGGCCACGGACATGTCCGAATCGGCCATGTCGGTGCGCCGGAGGGTCGGAGTTCCGCGATCCCGTTCCGGTCGGGCTACGAGCGGGCTCTCGCCGAAGCCGGGTTGCCCAGTGACGATCGATTGATCGAGCCGGTGACGAGCTTCTACCTGGCTGCCGGCGCCAAGGCTGCCATGCGCCTGCTGCAGTCTGACGATCCCCCGACCGCAGTGATGTGCGCGAGTGACGCCGTCGCCTTCGGTGTCATCGCCGCAGCCCGAGAGCTCGGCATGCGCGTACCCGATGATCTGGCTGTGATGGGCTACGGCGAGCTGCCACTCTCACGGCTCGCCGTCACGCCCCTGGCAACCGTCCACATCTCTCCGGACCAGTTCGCCTACGAAGCGGTCCGGACCCTCCGTCGGGCGATCGACGAGGGCGAGCCGCAACCCTCGCTCACGATTCGCCCCAGCCTCGTTCCCCGCGAGTCCTGCGGCTGCACCAGCCACTAGGCGGCGTCCGCCACGCGAGCTTCGCGGTCGACTCGACAGCAGGGATCGCGATCCCGCGCGGCCACTGCAGGTGGGGCATCCACCTTCGGGAGGACCTGGCTGTCGGGCGACGGGGGAGGGGGAGCCGGGCGCGACTCCCCCATCCTCGGCGGAGGGCGATCGGGTACCGTGAGGCCATGAGCAATCCCAATGAACTGATCGACGACGCCACCGTGGACGCCCGGCTCGGCGAGATCCCGGGCTGGGAGCGGCGCGGCAACGCCCTGCACCGCGATTTCGAGTTCGCCGACTTCACCGCCGCATTCGGGTTCATGGCCTCGGTGGCCTGCGTGGCTGAGCGGCTGTTCCACCACCCCGAGTGGTCGAACGTCTGGAACAGGGTCTCCATCGACATCAGCAATCACGCCGCCGGCGGGATCACCGAGAAGGACTTCGACTTCGCCGCCAGGGTCAACAAGCTCGCCGCCTGAGGGCGCGGCGCGCCGTTCCCGCCGGACGTACCGGCGCAGGTTGCCCTAGACGGCCACGACGGCGTCCATCCAGTCGGCCACGAAGGCCGTTCCGTCGGCTGCGGAGCAGACGCGCATGTTGGGACGTCGTTCGGGGTGGTCGACTGTGCGCAGGATCTGGCCCTCGTACTCGACGGCGATCCCGGCGTCCCTCAGCGTGGCGTGAGTGCCGCCGAGGGCGACGTGCACGGCGAGGGGATCGTGCAGGTAGGTGCGCTCGTCGAAGTGTGAGCCGTCCAGCCCGTATTTTGCCGCGAAGCCCAGGAACGGCTCGTGCATCTCGGCGATCAGCCGGATCAGCCTCTGGGAGACCGGCCCGCCGTCGGCTTCGAGACGGTCGCGATCGGCGCGGTCCAGGTACACCTGAAGGGTCACCTCGAGGGGCACGAGCGTGATGTCCAGCCCCGAGCCGAGCACGATCGCGGCGGCGAGCGGGTCTGAGTTGAGGTTCGTCTCGAAGCTGGCCGGCCATGCGACCAGGTGCCGCTCCACGATCCCGCCCATGATCGTCACCGGGCCCAGCGCACCGGCCAGTCCCGGCTCCATCTGCAGCGCCAGACCGAGGTTGGTGACCGGCCCGACGGTCACCACGGCCAAGGGGTCCCGGGCGCGCCCGGCGGCGTCGATGATGAACCGTGCAGCATCCTCGCGGGTCGGCTCGTCGTCGGGCACGCGGCGATCGGCATCGCTGAGCACGCCGGCACCTTCGTGACCCCACATCTCGTTCCAGTGGAAACCCTCGACGCTGCTGCGCCGCAACGGTGTCGAGCGCCCCGCCACGACGGGCACGTGGCTCTTGTCGGAGACCTCCAGCAGCGATCGGGCGATGGCGGCCCGCAGGGGCGCGTGGCCGTGGACGGTCGTCACTCCGACGAGGTCGACGTCCGGCTCGGCGATGAGCAGCGCCAGCGCCAGCGCATCGTCGACATCGGTGCCGATGTCGGTGTCCAGGAGCAGTTGGGTCATGACGCGGATCCCTTCCGTCGGTCCGTTGGGGCCGTCGTTGTTCGGTTCAGGCGCCCGGCCGGGCACCCATGAGCACTCGCTCTATCCCTTCACTGCCGATCCCACGACCGACTCGGTGAACGTGCGCTGGAAGACAAGCAGGACGATCGCCGGGACCAGGCACAAGAACGCGGCGCCGGCGAAGAGCATCCCCCAGTCCACGCCGTACTGCCCGAACAACCGGGCGAGTGCGACGGCCCCCACGTCCATCGACGGGTCGGTGGTGAGCAGCAGCGGCAGCAGGTAGGCCTGCCACTGGAAGACGAAGATGATGATTCCCGCGCCGACCATGGCCGGTCCGGTGAGGGGCAGGTACACGTGCTGGAAGATCCGCCAGGCGCCGGCGCCGTCGATGGAGGCGGCCTCGGCGAGCTCTGCGGGGACGTCCAGATAGAACTGGCGCAACAGGAAGATCGCCAGCCCGTTGCCCACACCCGGCAGGATGAGCCCGATGTAGCTGTTGTCCAGCCCCACGCTCCGGGCGCTGTCGGCCAGGGGGATGGCGAGTGCCTCGAACGGCACCATGAAGGCCAGCACGACCAGGGCGAAGACGAACCCGCGGCCTCTGAAGCGGAACGCGGTCAGCCCGTAGGCCGCCATGGCGGAAATCAGCACGCCGACGACGACTGTGGCTCCCGCCACAATCAACGAGTTGAGGATTGCGCGCCCCAGCGTGCCGTCGGCGACCGCCGCCACGTTCTCGGTCGTGACCGCGTCGGGGATGAAGGTGCGCCAGTTCAGGCCCCGGAAGGACCGGAACACGGCGTTGCCGGGACGGAGTCCGGAGGCCACGGTCCAGGCCAGCGGGGCGAGCCACAGGATCGCGCCCACCGCCACGAGCACCGCCAGGGGGATCCGGGCCCAGCGCGGCATGTCAAGACGCATGGCGGACCTGTTCGGCGGGACCGCGCATCAGCCGGAACTGCAAGGCCACGATGACGGCCACCAGCGCCACGAGAACGGTGATCTGGGCGAACGCCGGGCCGGGGTCGTTGAAGACGAACGCCTGCGTGTAGGCCTCGTACATGACCAGGTTGGTGCTGCCGGCGGGACCGCCTCGGGTGAGGACCTGCACGGGCACGAACAGCAGGAAGTTAGCCACGGTGGCGGCGACGAGGACGAAGCTCAACTGCCGGCGGACCATCGGCGTGACGATCGTGACGAGCCGGCGCCACCAGCCGGCGCCGTCGATGGCGGCGGCCTCGGTCATCTCGGCGGGCACGTTCTTGATGCCGGCGATGAGGAACATCATCCAGTAGCCGACCCCGATCCAACTGGCGATGACCATGATCACGTACAGGGCCTGGCCCGGCGACGTCAGGAACGGCTGGTCGGGCACGCCCACGACTCCCAGCAGGCTGTTCACAATCCCGTCGCCGGGGCGGAACCATATGCCCCACACGACCGTCGACACCGCCGGCGGGACCGCCATCGGTAGGAAGATCAGCGTGCGCCACAACCCCACGGCGGGCAGCCGCTGGGAGAGCACCACTGCCAGGGCGTAGGAGACCAGCACCTGCGCCGGGTTGATGATGACGTTGAAGACGACCGTCGTCACGACGGCCTCCCGGAACGTGTCCGCCCCGAGCTCGGCGTAGTTGGCGAGGCTCCAGGCCCCGCCGTCGCGCAGGCTGGCGATGAACGTGTCGACCGCCGGGGCGAGGCGCGTCAGCACCAGTGTCAGCAGCGCGGGCGCCAGGAAGACCATGGCGACCGCGCCGCCCGAGCGCGGGCGGCGCCGCCTGGTCGGCGACGCCACCTGCGATCGAGGCTGGGCCATCAGCCGCTCGGGAGTTGGGCCTCCAGTTCGGACTGGGCGCGCTCAAGGGTCTCGGCCACGTCGAGGCCGTTGCGGATGTCCTCGAAGGCCCGTCCCATGATCTCCTCGAACTGGATGTAGCCGATGCTGCGCGGCCGCACCACCGAGGTGTTGTCCAGCTCGTACTCGACCAGTTCGCCGGCCGTGGTGCCGCCCTCGCCGCGGTCCCATGGCGGGGAGACGATGAAGGCCGGCAGTGCGTCGGTCAGCGCCGGCGGGGCGACGTCGACGGTCAGGAAGATGTTCGTTCCCGTGGGCGAGGTGGTGACCCACTTGGCGAAGGTGGTGGCCGCCTCGGTGTTGGGGCTGTTGGGGTTCACGCCGAGCGACAGGGCGCCCGTCGGCGTGACCGGATCGTGACCCTCGAAATACGGGTGGGGCGCGAAGCCCAGGTCGAAGTCGAGTGGCCAGAAGAGTTCGTAGATGCCGCCCCAGTGGGTCCCAGCGAGGTAGAAGGCGACCTCACCGGCCGCGAAGGCGTTGGGGGTCTCCTCCGGTGGCATGCCGCGTGGCGCCACGCCGTCGTCGGCGAACAGGCTGGCGTAGAACTCCATCGCCTCGATCCAGCCGTCGTTCACCAGGTCGGCCTGCAGGTTGGCCGGACCGGTCAGGCCGGGGCCTCCGCCGAGCGACTCGATCAGGGGCTGCAACTGGTAGTAGCGGCTCACCTGGTCGAACTGGAAGCCGTAGGTTGCGCCGCCCTCCTGGGCCTGGCGCGCCAGGTCGACGAGCTCGTTCCAGGTCATGCGGTCGTCGGGCGACGTGGACGGGTAGGGAATACCCGCCTGGTCCAGCAGCGTCTTGTTGTAGTAGAGGATCTGCGTCGAGGTGTTCAGCGGCAGCGCCATCAGCCTGCCGTCCACCGTGGAGGCCGTGAGTGCGGTGTCGACCCAGTCGTTGGCGGCGTCGCCGACGGCGTCGGTGACGTCGTGCAGGAATCCCTGGTTGTCCAGCGCCGCAACCCGTGGCTGGTCGGCGATGTAGACGTCGGGGCTCTCACCGCCGCCCGACAGGCGGCTCTGGATGACCTGGTTCAGTTCCCCGAACGGCACGGACTGGTACTCCACGGTGATGCCGGGGTTCTCCGCGTGGAACGCGTCGAGCAGCGGTGCCACCCCCTCGGGGCCGTAGAACCCGAGGAACGAGATCGTCACCGGGCCCGTGTCCTCCGGCGGCGGGGGCGGCGGCTCCTCCGCGGCGGCAGCTGCTGCGGCTGCCTGCGCGTCGGCTTCCGCCTGGGCCGACTCGGCGGCCTCGCGAGCCGAGTCGGCCTCGGCCTGCGCAGCCGCTGCGTCGTCGCGGGCCGCGGCTGCCGCATCCTGCGCGTCGGCCAGAGCGGACTCGGCCGCGGCTACTGCTGCCTGGTTGCCCTCGGCGGTGGCCTGGGCCAGATCAGCGGCCGCCTGAGCCGCCTCGGCGGCCCTCAATGCTGCCTCAGCCGATGCGGAGGCGGCCTGCGCGTCGGACAGCGCGCTCGCCGCCTCGCTGCTGGCGGCGTTCGCCTCGGAGAGCGCGGCGTTGGCCACCTCGGCGCCGCCTTCGTCGCCGCCGCAGGCCGTCAGCCCCACTGCCAGCAGCACGATTGCGCACGCGGCCGCCACTAGGGCGCGTCGGCGAAGGATCGAAGTTCTCATGTCTTTCCCCTCCTGAGTTGAGAACCGATCACCGATGTCTAGCACCCGGAAGCTGATCCTGCAGGGGTGTTTCCCCTGCATCGGGCCGCAACTCCGGTCACCGGCAGCGGTGCGAGTTTCGAGCGGGAGTCGCCCGCTCGTCAGCTACGCAGGCTCTCGGTGAGGGTGTTCCAGCAGAGGGTGGCGCACTTGATGCGCACCGGGAACTTCACGACGCCCCGCAGTGCCTCGAGGTCGCCGAGGTCGGCGGGCGGGGCCACCTCGCCCCCATCGGTGACGATCGACATCATCGCCTTGAAGGAGCGCTCCAGCTTCTCCACCTCTTCGAGGCTGCGGCCCTTCACCGCCACCGACATCATCGAGGCGGTGGACTGGCTGATGGAGCAGCCCTGCCCGCCGAAGCGCACGTCACGCACCATCCCGTCGGCCAGGTCGGTGTAGACCACCACCTCGTCACCACACAGCGGGTTGAAGCCCTCAGCCCGCCGCGCCGGGGGACACGGCAACTCACCCCGGTTGCGGGGGTTGCGGTAGTGATCCAGGACGATCTCCCGGTAGAGGTCCTCGAGACCGGGCATAGAGGCTTCTGAGGCTATTGGGGCCCGAACAGATCGCCCACGCGATCCAGGGCTTCGGAGAGTTCGTCGATGTCGGAGGTGTCGTTGTAGATGTAGACCGACGCCCGGGCGGTGGCCACCACCCCCAGGCAGCGCATCAGCGGTTTCGCGCAGTGGTGCCCGGCACGAACGCAGACCGCCCACTCATCCAGCACCTGGGAGATGTCGTGGGCGTGCACGTCGCCGTACTCGAAGGACAGCACCCCGCCCCGGGCGGCGGGTTCGGCCGGGCCGTGGATGGTGAGGCGCTCACCGTGGCGCTCGGTGAGCGTGCGCAGGGCATAGGCCGTCAGCGACGTGTCGTGGCGGCGCACCGCCTCCATGCCGATGCCGCTGAGGTAGTCCACCGCCGCGCCCAGACCGACCACCTCGGCGATAGCCGGCGTGCCGGCCTCGAATTTCCAGGGCAGCTCGTTGGGCAGGAACCCCTCGGTGGTGACGTTCAGGATCATCTCGCCGCCGCCCATGAACGGGGGCATGGCCTCCAGCAACTCTTCCCGTCCCCACAGCACGCCGATGCCGGTGGGTCCGCACATCTTGTGACCCGAGAAGGCCAGGAAGTCACAGCCCAACTCCGTCACGTCGGTGGGCACGTGCGGCACGTACTGGGCGCCGTCGAGCAGCACGACCGCTCCACGCTCGTGGGCGGCGTCGGCGATGCGGCGGATCGGGGGGATCGTCCCCAGCACGTTGGACATGGCGCTGAAGGCCACCAGGCGCACGCCGTCCAGCAGCCGGTCCAGGTTGCGCAGGTCCAGCCGGCCGTCATTGTCGAGGGGCAGCCAGCGCAGTTCGATGTCCAGCTCGGCGGCCAGCATGTGCCAGGGGACGATGTTGGCGTGGTGCTCCATGTGGGTGAGCAGCACGGCGTCGCCCTCGCGGAGGTTCGTGCGCCCCCAACTGTGGGCCACAAGGTTCACGGCTTCGGTGGCGTTGCGGCAGAAGATAATCTCACGGGGGGAGGCGGCGCCGACGAAGTGCTGCAGCTTTGCCCGCGCCTCCTCCATGGCCTGGGTGGCGATGTCGGCGATGTGGTAAGCGCCGCGGTGCACGTTGGCGTTCACCGTGCGGTAGTAGCCGTCCATGGCGTCCAGCACCGCCTGGGGCTTCTGGGAGGTGGCCGCCGAGTCCAGGTAGACGATCGGTTTGCCGTAGACGTCCCGGCTGAGCAGGGGGAAGTCGGCCTTCGTGGCGGCGGCGAGGTCGCTCATGGGGCCGGTCCGCTCAGCGCCAGGCGTTGTAGCCCTGGGCCTCGAGCCGCTCGGCCAGGGCCATGTCGCCGGACTCCACGATGCGCCCGTCGATGAGGATGTGGACGTAATCGGGTACCAGATATTCCAGCAGCCGCTGGTAGTGGGTTATGGCAAGGGTGCCCATCTGCGGGTTCTCCTCGCGCACCGCGTGCACGCCCGAGGCCACGATTTTCAGGGCGTCGATGTCGAGACCCGAGTCGGTCTCGTCCAGAATCGCCACGTCGGGGCGCAGGACGGCCATCTGGAGGATCTCGTTGCGCTTCTTCTCGCCGCCGGAGAACCCCTCGTTCAGGAAGCGGTCGGCGAAGGAGGGATCGATGCCCAGGCGGTCCATCCAATCCATGATCTGCATGCGCAGCCGGAGGATGCTGATCTCCTCACCGCTGCGCGCCCCCGCCGCCTGGCGTAGGAAGTTGAGCACCGACACACCCACGATGGCCTGCGGGTACTGGAAAGCCAGGAAGAGCCCGGCCTTGGCGCGCTCGTCGGGGCTCCAATCGGTGATGTCGTCGCCGCGGAACAGCACCCGGCCGCTGCTGACGGCGTACTCGGGGCTGCCCATCAGCGTGGTGGCCAGCGTCGACTTGCCCGAGCCGTTGGGACCCATCAGAGCGTGGATCTCACCCGGGCCGATCTGCAGGTCCACGCCCCGGAGGATCTCGCCGTCCTCGCTGGCGGCGTGCAGTTCCTCGATGGCGAACAGCGGCACCGAAGGAGATGAACTCACACGGCGAGTCTACGGCCGCACCCTCTCCGTCATTCCGGCGGAGGCCGGAATCCAGTTCGGTGGCTGTCCGGGTGGGGCGCCGGTGGATGGGCCCGGCGGGGCCACCTTTGGCCGTCGGCGGCGCGTCTGGCGAAATCGCGCCGGCGCCGTCCCCCGGCGTCCCCGCCTCCGTTGGTGCGGGGAGATCGTGATGTGGCCGGTCAGCGTCTACCAGCCGCGGTCTATCCACTCCTGGAGGTGGGGGCTCTCGCGGCCGATGGTGGTGTCGTCGCCGTGGCCGGGCATGACGATCGTCTCGGGAGCGTTGCGGGCGAAGATCAGTTCGTCGATCGACTGGATGATGGTTGCGAAGTCGCCGCAGGGGAACCCCGCCGGTGGTGGCTGGCCCTCGCGGAACTCGAAGCCGTCGCGGGTGAGGCCCGGGCCGCCGGGGAAGAGGGTGTCGCCGGTGAACAACACGGGTGAGCCGTTCACCTTGAAGCAGATCGATCCCGCGGTGTGGCCCGGCGTGATCGTCGTGAGCAGGCGCAGCCGCCCCACCTCCACAGCCGAGTCACCCTCGAGGATCTGATCGTAGGACGGCAGCATGTGGGCGTCGCCGGCGGTGACCATCACGTTGTAGCCGGCGTCGCGGACCTGCGGTACGGCCCCGATGTGGTCGTGATGACCGTGGGTCTCCAGCACCGTGCGCACGCCGAGTTGTTTGCACAGATCCAGCAGCAGCTCGTGCTCGTTGGCGGCGTCGATGAGCACGGCGTCTCCGCTGGCGCGGCAGCGCACGATGAAGACGTTGTTCTCGAACGGCCCGACGACCACCCGGTGGATCTCCATCTGGGTGTCGCGGTAGTGCAGCGTGGGCCGGGCGTCGGCGGACCGTCTCTCGATGCCAAGCTGCGGCCAGCAGTAGTGGTCGATGCCGGCGCTGTCGGCGTGTGCAGCCAAGTCGCTCATGTCGGTGCCTCCGTGGCGGGCCGATCCCCGTCGTCCTTGCTGCCTCGATGTATAGGCGTTCGGGTCGCACTCCGCACCCGGACCTCCGCCGCCGGAACGGTTGTCATAAGGCCCTGAGTGATCGCGTTCGAGTCCGTCGGGTTCCTCGACGGACGGTTGCGCCAGCTAGATTCGGTAGGCGCTGGGATCTGACGGAGGCACGACAGACATGGCTCACGGTGACGAGCGCCCGCCTCGCCACGATGGACCCTGGGCCGGGGCCCGGCGCGCGTTCGGCCGGCGGGGAGCGTCTCCAGGATGGGTCACGCTCGAGACGGGTGAGCAGTTGGAACTGGCTGAACCCTCTGCCCGCCTGAGTGCGAAGATCATCGATCTGTTGATCCTCGTCGCGGTCATCGTCGGCGGAGTGATCGTGGTTCTGGTGTCGCTCGTCGCCGAGGGGTTCGGCGTCGGGATCGGGCTCGTCGAGGGTGTTTTCTTCTCCGCTCTGCTGATCGTTCTGGCGAGCCTTCTCTACGATCCGCTGTTCATCGCGGTCCGGGGCCAGACCGTCGGCAAGAAGGCGGTGGGAATCAGGGTGGTGCGAGCCGACAACGGCGAACTGCCCACCTTGGGCAGGTCATTCGCTCGGTGGGCGCTACCGGGAGTGCTGCTGGCGATCCCCGGCGCGGGGTACGCCCTCGCCGCCCTCTGCTTCTCCTCATTGCTGCGGGACGCCTCTCGGCGGGGGTGGCACGACAAGGTCGCCGGAACGATCGTCGTCAAGGCCTGAGAGAGCCGCCCCAGCGCGGGCGGTGCTGTGGCCACCGGCGGCTATGTTCTCCTGTGACGCTTTGTGAGGAGGCCGGCTTTGCGGTTGGGTTTCAGCGAGGACCAGGAGGAACTGCGGCGCTTCGTGCGGCAATTCCTCGAGGAGAAGTCGCCCGAGTCGGCCGTGCGCGAGCTGATGGGCACCGACGAGGGTTACGACGAGGCGGTCTGGCGTCAGATGGCCGAGCAGTTGGGGCTCCAGGGAATCGCCATCGAGGAGCGGTTCGGCGGGGGAGGCTTCACGTTCCGCGAGTTGGCCCTGGTGTTGGAGGAGATGGGCCGGGCGCTGCTGTGCGCCCCGTTCTTCTCCACGGCCGTGCTGGCGGTGGGTGCGCTGAGCCGGAGTGGCGACGAAGCGGCATGTGAGGAGTTGCTGCCTGCCATCGCGTCGGGTGATTGCATCGCCACGCTGGCCTTCGAGGAGGACGACGAGTCGAATGGGGCGGTCGCGGTCGCCGACGGAGCGGGCTGGCGGCTCAGGGGCGAGAAGACCTACGTGCTCGACGGGCACGTGGCCGACACCGTGCTGGTGGTTGCGCGGAGTCCGAAGGGTCTGGGACTGTTCCGGTGCAGCGGTGACGCCGAGGCGCTGGGCCGGGAACTGCTCCCGACGCTGGATCTCACCCGCAAGCAGGCCCGGCTCACGTTCTCGGGCACCCCGGCGGTTCCCGTCGGCAGGCTCGGCAACGGTGCAGCCGTTCTCGACGCGGTCCTGCAACTGGCCGCGGCGGCACTGGCGGCCGAACAGGCGGGGGGTACGCAGCGCTGTCTGGACATGGCGGTCGGCTACGCCAAGGAGCGGATGCAATTCGGTCGCCACATCGGCAGTTTCCAGTCGATCAAGCACCGCTGCGCCGACCTGCTGCTGGAGTCCGAGACCGCCCGCTCGGCGGCCTACTACGCCGCCTGGTGTGCCGCGACCGGCGACGACGACCTGCCGGTCGCTGCCGCCATGGCCAAGGCGCACTGCTCTGACGCCTACTACCACGCGGCTGCGGAGAACATTCAGATACACGGCGGCATCGGCTTCACCTGGGAGCACCCGGCGCACCTCTACTTCAAGCGCGCCAAGGCCGGCCAGCTCATGTTCGGCGACCCCGCCCATCACCGGTCGCGGCTGGCGGAGCTGGTGGGGCTCTGAGCAGTCGCGTGCACCCCGAGCGGTCGCGCCCGGCGGGATCGCGACGCCCCGAGGGCCGGCCGGCATGATCTGGGTGTTCGTCGCCATCGCCGCGGTGATCGTCGCGGTGGTGGCCCGCTACACCGTCGCCACGGTCAGCGCCCGGCTGGCCAACACCGAGGCGGTGGCCACCTACGACCTGAGCGCGGCCACGGAGTTCGTTCACCGGGCCCTTCCCACCGAGGTCGCCGAGCGGATGGGGCGTGCGTCGGTGGCGCTGTTGCTGGCCTGGAATCTGGATCAACTGCGCCGCAAGGGCGTGGCCGCATTCGGTGAGGCCGATTCCATGTCCGGCGGCTTCACCCGAACCCCCAGCCGGACCGAACCCGACGAGGCCCTCGACGAGGTCCTGCGGCGCGCCGCAGTCGAGGGTATTGATGTCGATGCGGTCGATGCCGTCATCGTTCTCGAGTTGAACGCCCAGTACCTGGCATCCATCGGAGCCGTCGGCGAGCAGGCGGAGGACGTCTAGCGCGTCCGTCGCCCCGGGATCCGAGTGCCGCCTCGAGCTCCCGGTCCGAGCCGGCGAACGACCCGATCTCGCCGGTGACCAGCGGGCCCCGGTGAATCAGCCGGCGGTCACGGGAGATTCTCCAGCACCTGGCCCACCACCTCGATGGTGGTGTCGATCTCGCCGGCGCTGAACGTGAGCGGCGGGTGGATCCCCAGGTGGTCCACTTGAGTCCGCACCATCACGCCGGCCGACTGGATCCGCCGCTGTGCCTCGACCACCGTCGCCGACACATCCTCAGCTGCCAACTCGACGGCGGCGAGCATCCCCTCGCCGCGAACCTCCGAGACCGGTTCAAGGTCGGCCAGCGTCCGGACACGCTGTTGCAGGTGCGCCCCGACCTGCCGGCTGTTCTCCACCACGCCTTCCCGTTCGAGGATGTCGATGACGGCGAGACCGGCGGCGCAGGCGGCGGGATGGCCGCTGTAGGTGTAGCCGTGCATGAACTCGATGGAGCCCGCCGGGTCCACGAACGGCTCGTGCACCCGCCCGGAGGCGATGGCGGCGCCCATCGGGATGTAGGCCGACGTGAGGCCCTTGGCGACGGTCATGATGTCGGGCACGACGCCGTAGCGATCCCCGCCGAACCAGTGGCCGAGGCGCCCGAAGCCGCAGACCACCTCGTCGAGTATCAGCAGCACGTCGTGGCGGTCGCAGAGTGTCCGGACCGCGGCGAGGTAGTCCTCCGGAGGGGGATGGACACCCCCTGCGACCTGCACGGGCTCCATGATCACCGCCGCGATCGTGGAGGAGTCGCGGTACCGCAGCTCGCGCTCGAGCGCGCCGATGTCATGCGCGCGAACCTGGGTGCATCCGGGCAGCAGCGGTCCGAACGGCGTCCGGTTGACTCTCATGCCACCCACCGAGACGCCGCCGAAGTTCATGCCGTGATAGCCGCGATGCAGCGACACGAACCCCGTCTTGGTTCCCTGCCCCAGGCGGCGCCAATAGGCGCGCGCGATCTTGAGGGCGGTCTCCACCGCCTCCGAACCGGAGTTGCAGAAGAAGACGTGGTCGAGATCGCCCGGCGTGCGGGCGGCCACCGCCTCGGCAAGCTCGGTGGCTCGGGGATGGGCGTAGCCGAAGAGGCAGTTGTACTCCATGACGTCGAGTTGCTCGGCCACTGCGGCCACGATCTCCTTGCGGCCGTGACCCAGGATCGAGCAGGCCAACCCGCCCCCGGTGGCGTCGAGCAGGCGGGTCCCGCCGCTGTCGGTGAGGTAGTGGCCGTCCCCGGCCACGATCACCGGCGAGGGGCTCCCGCCGGCGGAGGTGAAGGGCATCCACAGGGCGCCTGTGTCGTTGCTGGCCATCGCCACTCCTTCGTCCGGCTTGCGTCTCCCCGCAGGCGTACTTCGAGGTAGGGAACCTTAGAACGAAGTCTCTTCGTGTCTCAGCCCGTTGGGTCGCCTCCGCGCGCCGGACCCGCGCACGACGGACCGCCGGGCCGATCCAGGACCGCGAACGTCTGCGATCGCCTTTAGCATCGTCGGCGTGTATCGCCCCAAGGGAGTGGCCGACCACCGGTACATCGGGGACAAGCGCACCGGCGCCGTCTACGACCTCGATATGGTGTCCGAGGACGACTCGCCCGCCGCCGGGGGGCAACTGGCCCGAGCTGTCATCGACGAGCTGGTGGCTTCCGGTCGCTACCTGTGCTTTGCGCCGGACACGCTGGCCGAGGCGCGCAACCGCGGTTACCGCCTGCGGGGCGGGTGAGTGGAGGAGATCCCCTCAGGGCCACTGACGCTGTCGGGGTACCTGGCCCGACCTCTTCGTTCCGACGGTGAGGTGCTGCGGGACCCGAGGCCGGCGGTCGTCATCTGCCACGGTCTGCCGGCGGCGCCCGGCGGGGCCTCCACGGCGGGGCGCTCGTACCACGTCCTCGCCGACCGCCTCGCCGCCGAGATGGGATGGTCGGCCCTCGTTCTCAACTACCGGGGATGCGGTCTCTCCGAGGGGGACTTCTCGCTGCTGGGCTGGGTGGAGGACGTGCGCGCCGCCGTCGAGCACGTGTCGGTCCGCACCCGGACCAGGGGGATCTGGGTCGCCGGGTTCGGCACCGGCGGCGCCATGGGGATCCGTGCCGCCGCCGACACGCCCGCTGTGGCGGGAGTGGTGTCGGTGGGCGCACCGGCGGACTTCACCGAGTGGGCGGCCAACGCCGAGCGCCTGCTGCGCCACTCCCGCGAGACGGGAATCGTGCGCCGCGACTCGTTCCCCGCCGACCTCAAGACGTGGAGCGACCAGTTCGCATCCTTCAGCACGCCGGACGCCTCCGACCGATTGGCGCCGCGCCCGCTGATGGTTGTGCACGGCTCGGACGACGAGTTGGTGCCGTCGCTGGACGCCCGTGCCATCGCCGATGCCCACGGGGCCGCCGACCTGCGCATCATCGCCGCCGGCGGCCACCGGCTGCGCTACGACCCGCGCTGCATCTCCCTGGTCCTGGGCTGGCTCGACCGCCACGGCCACGACACCGCGCCGGAGCAACTGGCCGAGGTGACCTGATTCCCCACGGGCACTGGTGTGTGTCGGCCTCGCGGGGTCCAGGAGTCGAGATCTATGCGCTGCCGAAATCGCCTGACGCCACGCGCACGGCGATCAGCACGATCACCAGGACGAGTGCCACCAGCGAGATCGTCAGTCCGGCGATGGCCAAGCCACGATGTGGTCGCGCCTGCTTGTTGGCCCGACGCAAGCCGATCGTCGAGAAAACGATCGCAAGAACGACGAGGATCAGGTCTAACGCCGGCACGAAGCTGAGGAGCAGCGCAAGGATGGATATGACGAAGCCTGCGATAGCCAGCCCGTTCCCCTGAGTCTGGACGGCGACGGGTGCAGCGGAGGCCGCGCCACCTCCGCCGGCGGGCGCAGCCTCCTCCCAGGACTGCGCCGGTTGATCGCCACCGCCGGAGTCCTCCCACGGGAAATCCCCCAGAGAGCCCGGCGGCTCCGATGCGCGCCGGTCCCGGTCGCCGCGGTCGTGGCTCCACTCCTCACGGTCGTAGCGATCCAACGTCCCTCCTTCGACCTTTACGACGATCGTGCCTGCGATCATGTCGTGCCATCCGCGCCGGATGCGATCCCAGAGCAACCATGCGTGGCACAGCAGGTCTAGCACCAGCGCAACCATCGCCACGGCCAAGACGGCCAGCGCGGCACCCGATGAGAACGGATCCTCGGCTACGAGGTAGAACGGGATGGCCAGTATCGCCGGAAGTGACCAACGGCGGATCGACTTCCCCAAGCCCGGTAGCCCGCCCTCGCCAAGGCCGACGATCCGTATCCCTGTTGCCATCTTCCCGAGGGTCTGTCCCCTCCACGCCACGAATCCGATCTCGTAGAGAGCACCGAACAGGCCACTTGCGATCGCCGCGGCCCGGTAGCTCGGTGGTGGTGGACTGAAGACGATGTTGCCGAATCCCTGAGTCCCCCAGGTAATCAGGAAGCTGACGCCCACCAGGATGATGCCGTCGATGATCTTGGCGATAAGGCGGGCCGAGGGCCTGGCGAGTCTGACCTGCCGGCCCGTACCGAGGATTACCCATCCCTTGTCCAGAGGGGAATGGGATCTCTGCGGTCGGGCCTCGGTCGTCATCGGCGCATCACTCCTGCTTGGAGAGTCCGGCAGCCTTCAGCACGACGGACGCCTCGGACCGGCTTGCGCCGTGCCCGCTGATGGTGGTGCACGGTTCGGACGACGAACCGGCGCCGTGCCTTGGGTGCCGCGCGCCAGCGCTTCGTTGAACTGGGCTAGTCCTGGCGCTAGCAGTAAGTGTCCCACTTGAAGCCGATATCGCTGCCGAAGAGTTCAACGATGGTCTGTTCGCAATTCGGTATGCCGTTGGTGATGATCTCATCGAAGCTGCCCCCGAAGCCCGAGAGGCGTTCCCAGTAGTTGATCTCTCCCGCCTCGAATTCATAGCGGCACGTCTGTCCTTGCGGAATTGAACTGACATCGTTCACTCCTGGCCGCAAGGTTGGACAACCACTGCCGGTGAAGTTGGGGGGCGCCACGGCGTTTGTGGTAGTGGTCGCACGTGTCGTGACGGGAGTGGCGGCGAGGGTGGTAGTGGTCGCACGTGTCGCGACGGGAGTGGAGGTGATGTCGTCTGCGACCTGCACATAGATGATTGTGAGCACGATCATGATGACGGTGGCGACGAGCGAGATCGACAATCCGGCGATGGCGAGGCCCCGGTGGGGTCTCGCCTGCTTGTTGGCTCTGCGCAGCCCGATCGCCGAGAAGACGATCGCCGGGAGTATGAAGACCAGGTCGATCAGGGACAGCCAGCACAGGATCAGCGCGAGGATCGACAGGACGAAGCCGGCCACGGCCATTCCGTTGCCCGGAGGCGCCACCGTTCCGGCTCCCTGGCCGACGGGCACCTGCTGCGGCGGATGGCCGCTGCCGTAGTCCGCCGCCGGCGTGTCCCAGCCGGTGCCCGGCCCGCCGCCGGAACTCTCCTGCCAGGGGAACTCCTCGGCGGCGGGGACGTCCTTCGGGCCCGAGCCGCCCCACGTGCCACCGTCGCGGCGCTCCTCGCGGTCGTAACGGTCGTCCACTTCTCCTCCTGGCAGCGCTCCGGGCGCCGGCGGCGCCTCAGGCCTGCTTGGACCTGCCGGCGGCCTTCTGCTCCTTCTTCCAGGCGCGGACCCGGGCGAGGGCTTCGGGGCCGTCGATGTCGGCCACTGAGCGGGGAGTGTCGTCGGCGAATGGGCCGGCGTGGCCGTCCCAGCCGTCGGGGCGCACGGCGAAGCGCTTGGCCAGGATGGCCAGGAAGATCATGGACTTCTCGTCGCCGTAGCCCGGCAGCGCCCGCACCCGGTCGTACAGCTCCTGGCCGCTGGCGGCGGTGGCCCACACCGCTCCGGCGTCACCGTCGTAGTTCTCGGCCACGTGGCGGCAGAGTTCGTGGGCTCGCCGGGCCATCGCTGCGGGGAACCGGTGCAGAGCGGGCTTGGTGCAGAAGGTGGCTTCGAGGTCGGCCGGGTCCATGGCGGCGATGGAGCCGGCGTCGAGTTCGCCACCGAGCCGTTCGGCCAGACGGGAGGGCGACTTGAACGCCCACTCCATGGGGATCTGCTGATCCAGCAGCATGGCCAGCAGCAGCGCCAGCGGATCGTTGTTGACGAGCGCGTCGGCGGCCTCATCGCCGGTGACGGCAAGCGTTCCAGCGGTCATATCCCGAGCGTACTGCCCAGCCGGTGACCACGCGCCGGCGGGCAGTGAGCGATCCGCCGCGGTGAGATCGGCGAGTTCGGTGGCGTCTCAGGTCTGCGGAGTTCCTCACCGCCTGCGCCCGGTGTCCGTCAAGCGAGGAACACCGTCCGCCAATCGAGAGCAAAGAGGATGATCGTGACCAACGTGGTTCCGAGAGCCGCAAGGGCGAGGGCCCGGACCGACCAGTGCGCATCGCGTGCTCGCCGGAGGGCCATCCGTGAAATGACGATCGCCCCGATCCAACTCGAGAGGTAGTAGACGAGTTCGCCGGAAAAGGCCACTGCTATCTCGACGAGGTCGATGTCCCAGAGAGCGTCGGTATTCCTCCAGGTGAATCTTTCATGATCAAACGCCCAGGTCTGTAGCCCGACGGGTCCTGCGACCGCCAGAAGAAGGCCGGTCGCGGCAAGTTGGACGCCGGATCGGACCCCGGACTTGATCGCAATCGTCGCCGTGAACAGGTCGTGCAGTCCTTGGCGTCTGGATTGCCACATCACCGGGGCGTAGAGGAGCAGGAAGAGGAGAGGACCGGCGAACGGCACGAGGAGCCAGAGCAGCCACACCGCCGGTATGAGTGCTCTCGACACGCACCGTCTCCATCCGGGGATTCGGGCGTCCTCGAGGCGCACGATCTTGATGCCGAACACGAGCTTGCCGAGGTTCTGGCCTTGTCTAGCGATCCAGACGACCTCGTAGAAGATTAAACTGATTAGGACGACTGCTCCAATTATTAGATCACCATAAATTACTCCACGATACATACCTGAGTAGGGAAATGATGTTATATTATAGATCGACAGTAATATGAATAATGCCTCTAGAAATTCCATCAAAGTGACAAAGACCATGGTGTCGATGACCCGGCTGAGCCATCGATGGGTGCGGCTTGCGAGTTCGACTTCCTCGCCGGTATCGACCGTGCACCAGCGGGCTCTCCGGCCGAGACGGGTACGAGGCTCTGGGTTGCCATGGCCAGCGGCGTGCTCGACCGCGGGTACGGCTCCGGTCCCTATGCCGTCCGACTGATCGGCATCGCCTGAGGTGCGAGCGACGCCATCCCCACTGCCCGGTAGCGTTCCGGGGGTCATGCCCCAACGGTAGCGGCCCATGTCCGGCGGGTCGTCGGGCTCGCTAGGAGGCGATGGTGAGACGGCCACGAGACGGCGCGGAGGTGCCGCGGCGGGCGTGGGTGGTGCTGGGCGTTGTGTGCGTCAGCATCTTCCTGGTGGTGATCGACGCCTCCATCGTGAACGTGGCGTTCCCCACCATCGGCGCCGACCTGGATACCACCGATGCCGTGCTCTCGTGGATTCTGACCGCCTACAACGTGACGGTGGCCTCGCTGCTGCTGCTGGCGGCGCGGACCGCCGATCGGCTGGGGCGCAAACGGATCTTCCTCGTCTCGGTGGGGGTCTTCACACTGGGGTCGTTGCTGTGCAGCGTCGCGCCGGACGCAGGCTCGCTCATAGCCTTCCGGGTGGTGCAGGCGATCGGCGGCTCGGCGATCTTCCCGTCGTCCCTGGCACTGGTGCTGCCGGAGTTCCCCATCGAGCGACGTTCCATGGCGGTGGGCATCTGGTCCGCAGTCGCCGGGTTCGGCGGGGCGGTCGGACCGTCCACTGGCGCGCTGCTGATCGAACTGTTCGGCTGGCGGGGCATCTTCTGGGCCACCGTCCCGTTCGGCGTCGCCGTCGTGGTCCTCGGACGTCGCTACCTGACCGAGATGCGGGTGGCAACCGAAACCGGGCGCCTCGACGTCATCGGTGTGCCGGTGAGTGTGCTGGGTGTGGCACTCGTGCTGCTCGCCGTGGTGCAGGCCGAGCACTGGGGTTACACCAGTGCCCGCACGCTCACGCTGGCCTGCGTCGGGCTGGTGCTGCTGCCGGTCCTGGTGTGGCGGTCGCGCCGGCACCCATCGCCGGTACTGGACCTCTCGCTGTTCGGCATCCGGTCGTTCCGGGTGGCCACCTTCGCCACGATCTCCTTCGGGTGCGCCTTTCTGGGTGGGTTCTTCTTGAACTCCCTGCTGTTGCAGCGTCTCTGGGATTGGCCGGTCTGGAAGACCGGCCTGGGTCTCAGTCCCGCCCCGTTGATGTCGGTCCTGGCCTCCTGGTGGGTCGGCCGCGCCGCCGACCGACTCGGCCATCGCTGGCTCACCGCGGCGGGTAGCGGGCTGTGCGTCGCCGCCTTCTCGTGGCAGTTCTGGCGCGTCGAGGCCACGCCGGACTACGTGTCGGACTTCCTGCCGGCCATGCTGATGCTGGGAACCGGTGTGGGGATGGGTATCACCTGCATCACGGCTGCTCCGCTGGCGGACCTCAGCAGCGACCAGTTCGCCATGGGAAACGCAACGGCTCGCACCGTGCAGCAGCTCTGCTACGGCGTCGGCGTGGCCGCAGTCGTGGCGTTGCTCGGCGCCGGCGGAGCCGAAGATCTCGCCCGCTACCCCCGTGCCTGGGTCTGGCTCATCTGCTCCTACGCCGCAGCGGGGCTGACGATGGCGCTGTTCTATCCCTCGGGCAGCGCCGCCGGGCGAGCCGGCCTCGCCGCCGGCGGCGGATCACCTCCAACCCGCGGTCGCCGCTAGGGCCACGGGAGGTCAGCGGCCGTCTCGGGCCGCCGTCGGGTCGGACCGCTCAGGTGAGCGGGCCGCACTCGTAGTTGACGGGGTTGACGGCCTCGGGATCCACGCCGAAGCGCTCGATGGCGTCGTCGATCACCGAGGGCATCATCTCGCCGGCGGCCACCAGCCCGGCCAGGACCGCAATCGTGACGTGGGCACCGTCCACCTCGAAGAAGCGCCGCAGGGCGCTGCGCGTGTCGCTGCGGCCGTAGCCGTCGGTGCCCAGCGCCGAGAATTGCCGGGGTGCCCAGCGGGACACCTGGTCGGGCACCAGGGTCAGGTAGTCACTCACCGCCACGATCGGGCCCTTCGATCGCGCCAGCTTGGCGGTCACCGCGGGCACCCGGGGCGCCTCGGTGGGGTGCAGCCGGTTCCAGCGCTCGGCGTCGAGGGCCTCCTCCCGCAGCTTCTTGTACGAGGTTGCGCTCCAGAGTTCGGCGCCGGTGTCGTAGTGCTCGGCGAGGGCGGCCTGGGCTTCTCGGGCCGCACCCTGTGCCGGCCCCGAGAACACGATCGTGGCCCGGTGGCGCACGCCCGCCGGCCCCGGATCCCAGCGGTACAGGCCGCTCATGATGTCGGCGTCGCTGACGTGGTCGGCGCGGGCGGGCTGCAGGTAGTTCTCGTTGTAGATCGTGAGGTAGTAGAAGACATCGTCGCCGTGCGCGGCCCCGGCCGGGGGGTACATGCGCTCGAGCCCGCAGGCGATGATGGTGGCCATCTCGTAGGCGAACGCCGGGTCGTAGGCCTGGCAGGCCGGAACCGCGGCCGCCAGCAGGTGGCTGTGGCCGTCCTGGTGTTGCAGCCCCTCGCCCATCAGCGTCGTGCGACCGGCCGTGGCGCCCAGCAGGAAGCCCCGGGCCCGGCTGTCGGCCGCCGACCAGATGAGGTCACCCACCCGCTGGAAGCCGAACATGGAATAGAAGGTGTACATCGGCACCATCGGCACGCCGAGGTTGGCGTAGCTGGTGCCCGCCGCGATCCACTCGGCCAGCGAGCCGGCCTCGGTGATGCCCTCCTCCAGGATCTGGCCGTCGGTGTCCTCGCTGTAGGACAGCAGCAGGTCGTGGTCCACCGGCTCGTACAGCTGGCCGCGCGGGGCGTAGATCTCGAACTCCCGGAACAGCGAGTCCATTCCGAAGGTGCGGGCCTCGTCGGCCACGATCGGGGCGACCCGGACCCCGAAGTCCTTGTCCCGCAGCAGTGAGCGCAACAGGCTGGTGAACGCCACCGTGGTGGAGACCTCGCGGTCGCCCGACCCCTCATCGAAGGTCGCGAAGATCTTCCGGTCCGGCAGGCGCAGCCGCCGGCGGTCGCGCACGGCGCGCGACGGCAGCACCCCGTCCAGCGCCTGGCGGCGCTGGCGCATGTACACCATCTCCTCTGCGTCCGGCGGGGGCCGGTAGTAGGGCGGTGAGGCGTCGTCGACGAGGGCGCTCTCGGGGATCTCGTCCCAGAGGCGCAGCCGGTCCCGCAGCTCCAGCAACTGGCGGGTGGTCATCTTCTTGATCTGGTGGGTGGCGTTGCGACCCTCGAATCCCTTGCCCAGGCTCCAGCCCTTGATCGTCTTGGCCAGGATCACCGTCGGCGAGCCCACGTTCTCGGTGGCCGCCTTGTAGGCCGCGAACAGCTTCTGGTGGTCGTGGCCGCCGCGGGGCAGGTTGGCGAGGTCCTCGTCGCTGTAGTCGGCCACCATGGCGCGCAGGCGCGGGTCGGGGCCGAAGAAGTGCTCGCGGATGTAGTCCCCCGACTCGGTGGCGTAGCGCTGGTACTCGCCGTCGACGGTGGAGCTCATCGTGTTCAGCAGCAGACCGTGATCATCCCGCTTCAGGAGTTCGTCCCAGCGGGACCCCCAGATGACCTTGATGACATTCCAGCCGGCGCCGCGGAACAGACCCTCGAGCTCCTGGATGATCTGGCTGTTGCCCCGCACCGGTCCGTCGAGGCGCTGCAGGTTGCAGTTGACCACCCAGATGAGGTTGTCGAGCTCGGAGCGACCGGCCAGGGAGATGGCGCCCAGCGTCTCCGGCTCGTCCATCTCGCCGTCGCCGACGAAGCACCAGATGCGCGAGTGGGAGGTGTCGTCGATGTGCCGGTGGTGCAGGTAGCGGTTGAAGCGGGCGTGGTAGATGGAGTTGATCGGACCGAGCCCCATGGACACTGTGGGGTACTCCCAGAAGTCGGGCATGAGCCGGGGATGCGGGTAGCTGGACACGCCCCGGCCGCCGATCTCCATGCGGAAGTTGTCGAGGTGCTCGGTGTCGAGGCGCCCCTCGAGGAAGGCGCGGGCGTAGATGCCCGGCGCGGCGTGGCCCTGGAAGTAGACGTGGTCGCCCGGCAGGCCGTCGTCCTTGCCCCTGAAGAACCAGTTGAAGCCCACGTCGTACAGCGACGCCGAGGAGGCGAAGGTCGACAGGTGTCCGCCGATGCCGTCCGCCGCCTTGTTGGCTCGGATCACCATGACCGCGGCGTTCCAGCGGATGTAGCGCCGGATCAGCTTCTCGAGGTGTTCGTCGCCGGGGAAGAACGGCTGGCTGTCGGCGGGGATGGTGTTGACGTACGGGGTGGTGATGGTGGCCGGAATGCCGACGTCGAGTTGCTGCGCCCGCTCCAGCATCCGGGCCACGACCAGTCGGGCGCGCTCCTTGCCCCGCTCGTGCACCAGGGCGTCGAAGGAGTCGATCCACTCGCTGGTCTCGGTGGGATCGGTGTCGGGGAGCTGGTGGCTGAAGTGGCCGCGCATCGGCGTCCATTGTCGCACGATGCAACGACTTTCCCCCAAGTCCGTCGGCGCTCGTCGCACGGCCCCCGGGTGCCTGAAGCGCCGGTCGCCTAGCGGCTCGCGCGAGGATGGGCGGCGTGGTCGATCCGGCGAGTCCTCTGCGGCGGCCGACGCTGGTGTACACGGACGGGGCCTGCCGAGGGAATCCGGGTCCCGGGGGGTGGGGCTGGGTGGTGCCCGACGGCCCGTGGGCGGCCGGCGCCGCAGCGGAGACGACCAACAACCGCATGGAGATGCAGGCGGTCCTGGAGGCTCTGGCCGCCCTGGATGGCTGCGACCCCCTGGAGGTTGTCACCGACTCCGGCTACATCGTGAACTGCTTCGAGCAGCGATGGTGGGTGGGCTGGCAACGTCGCAACTGGCGCAACGCCCGCAAGGAGCCGGTCAAGAACCAGGACCTCTGGGTGCCGCTGATCGAACAGGTCCTGGAGCGGGGGGTGACGTTGCGCTGGGTCAAGGGGCACGGCGGCGACCCCTGGAACGACGCCGCCGACCTGCTCGCCACCCGGGCGGCCGACACCCAGCGCGGCGCCCGGGGCGAGAGCTACAACCTGGACAATCGCTGAGGAAAAGATTTTTCCCGGCGGTTGTCAACCGAACCGGCGACTGAGGCGTCTGTCACCAAAAGATCGCCGGGATCTTCCGGACGCCGCAACCCGTGTGGTTGGAGCAGCAGGGTTGCGGCAGGTGGAGAAGGCGGGTTTGGACCTTTGGAGCGAGGTCCGAACCCGCCTCGACCTTTTTGGGCAACTCGCGGTTCGGCTCGGGCAGGTCGTTGTTCGTAGTCGTCGCCCGGCTCGCCGCAGAGGATCAGCTGCACCGGCCGGTCGGCGACCGTCGCGCCGATTTTCCGGATGATGGCAGCGGTCTGCGACACTGAGGTCGTGCCCGAGTCCTCAGCGCCTCCTGTCGTCCGCGGTCCGGCCTTCGGTCCCGAGCCCTTGACGCCGACGCTGTTCCTGGATCGCAGTGCGCTCGTCTTCGGTGACCGGACGGCGCTGATCGACGGCGAGCGCAGCTTCACCTACCGGGAGTTCCAGGAGCGCTGCCTGCGGTTGGCGGGGGCGCTGGCCGAGGCCGGCGTCCGACCCGGCGACAGGGTCTCGACGCTGGTGCCGAACACGCACGTGGCGCTCGAATCACATTTCGGTGTGGCCTGGGCCGGGGCCGCGCTGAACGCTCTGAACACGCGCCTGGCGCCCGGCGAGCTGACCTGGATCGTGAATCACGCCGGTTCGGAGGTTCTCGTCTGTGACCGCTCACTGGCCACCGTCGGCGAAGCGATCGCGGCGGGGGCCGAACACGCCGTTCGGCTGATCCACTGCGGCGAAGCCGAGGACGACTACGAGCAGCGGCTCGCCGCGGCCGAACCCCTGCACCTGGACGTTTCCGACGAGTGGGGGATGCTGAGCCTCAACTACACCTCCGGCACGACCGGACACCCCAAGGGCGTGATGTACTCCCACCGCGGCGCCTACCTGCAGGCGCTGGCCATGGTCGCCCAGGGGGACCTGGACGCCGCCAGCGTGTTCCTCTGGACCCTGCCGATGTTCCATTGCAACGGCTGGTGCTATCCCTGGGCGGTCACCGCGGCCGGCGGGATGCACGTGGCGCTGCGCCAGGTCGACGCCGAGACGGTCTGGTCGGCGATCCACCGGCAGGGCATCACCCACCTCAACGCCGCGCCCACGGTGCTGACCATGCTGGCCGCCCACCCCGGGGCCACCCCGGCCGTCTCGCCGGTGCACGTGGCCGTTGGCGGGGCCCCGCCGTCGCCCAGCCTGCTCGCCCGCCTCGCCGACCTGAACCTTCACGTGACCCACCTCTACGGGTTGACCGAGAGCTACGGCCCGGCGGTGATCTGCGACTGGCGCCCCGAGTGGAACGCCCTCGGCCCCGCCGAGCAGGCCCGGCGCAAGGCGCGCCAGGGTGTCGCCAACGTCGCCTGCTCGCCGCTGCGCGTCGTCGACGCCGGCGGCCGCGACGTTCCGCCCGACGGCACCACTCCCGGCGAGGTGGTGCTGCGGGGCAACGTTGTGATGCTCGGCTACTACCGGGATCCCGAGGCCACCGCCGCCGCAACCCTGCAGCGGCCCGACGGGGCCTGGTTCCGCACCGGCGACGTCGGCGTGGTGCACCCCGACGGCTACATGGAGGTGCGCGACCGGGCCAAGGATGTGATCATCAGCGGCGGGGAGAACATCACCTCCATCGAGGTGGAGCAGACCCTGGTCCGCCATCCCGGTGTGCTGGAGGCGGCGGTGGTGGGCGCGCCCGACGAGACCTGGGGCGAGGTGCCGGTGGCGTTCGTCGTGCCCCGCCCGGGGTCCTCAGTGACCGAGGAGGAGTTGATCGACTTCGTCCGCGGCGCCATCGCCCGCTTCAAGGCGCCCAAGCGGGTGATCTTCGGCGATCTCCCCAAGACCAGTACCGGCAAGATCCAGAAGTTCGTGTTGCGGGAGCGGCTGCGGGCCTAGGGGCGAGCGAACTCCCGGCGTCTGCGGATCGGCACCCGGAGAGCCGTCTTCATCGGATCTCCTCGATGTCCACGGGCCGGCGCTCGCGTACCGAGCGCCAGGCGGCGAGGGCCAGAACAAGCGAGGCACGGCCTTCGGCGAGCGTGCAGGGCGATGGAGCACCGTTGGCCATGGCCACGAACTCCGACCACCCGGCCAGGTACGCCGCTCGGTAGCGCTCCACGAAGAAGTACGGAAGGCCGGGTCCGATGGCGCCGCCGGGGCCGCGGCTGTGGGCGGTGGCCACGGGGGGATTGTCCGAGGCGACCATGCCGGCCGAGCCGAACACCTCCACGCGCTGGTCGTAGCCGTACACGGCCCGGCGGCTGTTGTCGATCGTGCTGATGGCGCCGTTGGTGTGGCGGAGCACCACCACGGCGGTGTCGAGGTCGCCGATCGTCCCGATCGCCTCGTCGATGTGCACCCCACCGGTGGCGTACACCTCGGTCACCTCGAGCCCGGAGACGAACCGGACCATGTCGAAGTCGTG
Source organism: bacterium (assembly GCA_028824415.1). Classification (GTDB taxonomy): domain Bacteria; phylum Actinomycetota; class Acidimicrobiia; order Acidimicrobiales; family CATQHL01; genus VXNF01. Next base: position 34,387 of record JAPPDX010000136.1, read on the forward strand.
GATGGTCATGTTGCAGAACAGACCGCCCGACACCTCCAGGGGCTGGATGTTCGGAGGAGGTTCGGGGTCACGGCTGGTGATCCGCATGAGGTGAACCTCACCGATGGCGCCGCCGGCCACCTGGTCGCGCACATAGCGGTGGCTGGCATCGAAGCGACGGTTGAATCCCACCTGCACGGCGACACCGGCGGCCTGCGCCGCGGCGATGGCACGGTCCAATTCGGCGAGGCTCAACGACGGCGGCTTCTCCACGAAGGCCGGCTTGCCGGCTGCCGCAGCGGCCACCAGCAGGTCCGCATGGGTGTCGGATGAGGTGCAGATCGCGACGGCATCGATGTCGTCGGCCTCGATGAGTGCCGGTGCGCTGGCGGTGCATCGCACGCCGTGCTCGCCGCCGACCGCGGCCGCGGCCCCCTCGACGACGTCGTAGACGGCCCCCAGTTCGGCGCCCGGGACATGGCGAGCCAGCAGCCCGGCGTGCATCCGTCCGATGCGACCGCATCCCAGCAGGCCGACGCGCACGGTGCTCACCGGTCGTCCGGACCTCACGGTGCCGCCCCGCCGGCGGTCCGCAGACGCCTGTCGGTTGCGGGATCGGCGGCGGCGGCGTCCAGCAGGTGCTCGGGCGTACCGCCGCGCAGCCAGACCAGTGCTTGGGCCAGCGCCTGGGTCAAGAGCCGCTCTGTGCCGGCGGTGGTCCCCGAGGCCACATGCGGTGTGACCACAACGTCGTCGCGGTGCAGGAGCGGGTGGTCGGCGGGCAGCGGCTCGGGATCGGTCACGTCCAGTCCCGCCCCGGCCACGTGGCCGGACTCGAGGGCTGCGAGAAGGGCGTCGTTGTCCAAGAGGGCGCCACGGGCGCAATTGATGATCAGCACGCCGGGGCGCATCGCCGCAAGCGAGGTGGCGTTGACGAGGTGGCGGGTGTCGGGCGTGGCGGGGGCGTGCAGGGACACGACATCGGCGGAGGACCAGATCTCTCCGAGGTCGACCAGCCTGCCCACGGGTGCGGCATCGAGGTGGGGGTCATGCGCCAGCACCTGCATGCCCAGCGCCTCGGCGTAGCCGCCCAGGCGTCTTCCGATGCGCCCGCAGCCGATGAGGCCGAGTGTGCGGCCGTCGAGTTCGAGACCGCCGACGGTTGCGGGCGTCCCGACGAGCCCGTCTCCCTGGCGGAGTCGGCGCTCGGCGGACTTGAGACGCTTGCTGACAGCCAGCAGCAACGCCAAGGCATGCTCGGCCGTCGAGGTCGTGGGTGCGTCGGGAGCGTTGCAGGCGGCGACGCCGTGGGCCGCACAGGCTGCAACGTCCACGTTGTCGAACCCGATGCCACGCCGCACCACGACCTTCAGTTCGGGCAGCCGCCGGCAGGCAGCGCCGTCCCACCGAGTCGTCGACCCCACGATTGCGGCCTCCGCGCTTGCCGGGCTGTCGACGAGATCCACGCCGGTGGGCAGCTCCACCTCCGGCGCCGTCCCCTCGATCCAGACCCGGTACCTCTGGCCCATTCGCCTTATGGTGGCAGGGCCGGGACGAGCCCGCTGACGGTGGCGATTCCGAGCGAATCGGAATAGCAGAGACTCCAGGCGTCCGAGGCGCCCGCGTCGGGAGACAGCGGGGTGGCCAGCGCGCACAGGGCGAACACCACCCTGGTGCCCGTCGCCGGATAGCCCGGCCAGTCCAACTCGCCGCCGATCCGCGGCAGCGACCGCACGCCCGGCGGCAGCGGTCCCCCGAAGAGCCCGGCGCTGGAGGGACCGAGGCCGGCGACGGCCCACAGGACAGGCGGTTCCTGCGGATCGAAGGCACTGACGAGCACCACCAACTCGGTCGTCAGGGGCGGGATGTTCCACCACACCAGCGTCGGCGGCTCGCCTGTCTCGGCCAGCCCCGGGGGGAACTCGCCTCCCGGTGCGAAGTCGGTGCCCTCGATGAGCATCCCGCCGGGCCCCTGGCTCTGGTTGACGGGCACGAAGCGCGCCTGGGAGGCGACGAATCCGGGCGGGGCGCGCAACTCGCGCCCGGACGAGCCGCACCCGAGGGCGACCAGCGCGGTCACTGTCAGGGCGACCAGGGTGGAACCGGCAGCCCGACGACTCCGCGTGTGCCCGTGGCGGCGGCTGCCGCGCAGGACCGGTCGCGATCGACGATGTCGCACGACGCCAGCGTAGGAAGTGCACCTGCCACCTCGGAGGATTCCAGTCGCAAATGCCGATGACTTGCTGCACCCTGGGGGAGACTTGGTCACTACTCGGCCCCGGGGAGCGTGGCATGGCCCGAACCTTCCCGCTGCTGCGGAGCCTTGGTCTGCGGCACACACCAGATCGGGGACGCGGCGCGCCTGAGGGGAGGCACTGGACCGGCGCGCAGAGTCTGGTGGCGCTGGGGATGCTGGCGGTGGTGAGCGTGGTGGTGGGGATCCTGCTCGGAGCCAGCGCGGACCGCCTGGAGAAGCTTGGGGGGCTGCTCCTGATGGTGCCGGCCGCGATCGCCCTGCAGGGCAAGATCTTCGGGGCCTTGGGATCCCGCCTGGGTACGGCGATCCACGCGGGCACGTTCCGCCTGAGCCTGCGCCCCGCCACCGTCGTCGGCGAGAACGTCCTCGCCGGCCTGGCGCTGAGCATCGTGACCTCGGCGATCCTGGCGATGCTGGCGAAGGCGACGGCGGAACTCTTCAACATCGCCGAGTCCATGAGCCTCGGGGCCTTCGTGGTGATCAGCGTTCTGGGTGGCGTGATCTCGTCGCTGTTCGTGGTGGTCGTGGCGGTCGGCATGGCGGCAGGGTCGGTGCGCTTCGGCTGGGATCCCGACAACGTGACCGCCCCTCTCGTCACCGCCGCGGCAGACGTCATCACGCTGCCCGTCCTGCTGCTCGTGGTGCCGCTCGCCGAGTCCGCCTCGGTCACCGGGGCGGTGGCGGTCGTCTGCGGCGCGGCGGCCGCGGTGGCCGCGGCCAGCGCCTGGCGTCTCGGACGGCCGTCGCTGCGTGCCATCCTGCGGGAGTCATTCGGCGTTCTGGTGGTCGCCCTCCTCTTCGACCTGGCCGCGGGTGTCATCATCGAGCAGCAGGAGGCGTTCCTCGGTCGCCTGCCGAGCCTGCTCGTTCTGCTGCCGGGCTATCTGGCGGTGGGCGGTGCCCTCGGGGGGATCCTCTCCAGCCGCCTGGCGTCCAAGTTGCACCTCGGTCTCATCGAACCGGCGGCGCTGCCCGGCCGCGACGCGCGCCGCGAGGTGCGCAACACCTTCCTTCTGGGTCTGCCCGTGCTGGCGGGCACCGCTGCGCTGGCGTATGGCGCCGCCCGGATCGCTGATCTGGCAGGCCCCGACGCCGGCGGCCTGATCGGCGCGGCGCTGCTGGGGGGCGTCGTCGCGGTGGCGGCAGCCTCGTTCGTGGCCTACTACGGCACGATCCTCGCCGAGCGCGTGGGGCTCGATCCCGACACCTACGGCATTCCCCTGGTGAGTTCGGCGATGGACCTGGTCGGCGCGCTCACCCTTGTGGCGGCGCTGGCAGTCCTGGGGATCCTGTGATGGTCTCGCCCCGGAGATCCGCCACGTCGTTGATGAGGCCGCCCCGGCGGCGCCGCGATAGCCTCACGGAGACACCGATGGACGATCGCCCCCGGAATCTGCGCTCGATGCTCGCCGAGGCCAAAGACCTCAGCGAGTTGATGGTCGACTTGGCGTACGCCTCGGTCTACTTCGGCGACCCGGAGTTGGCCACCGAGGTGCGCGACCTCGAGGAGCGGATGAGCGATCTGGTGCACGACATGCGTGCCGTGTGCGTCAAGGCGGCCCGCCGCCCCCGCGACGCCGAGGGCATGTCGTCGGTGCTGCAGGTGGTCAGCGCCATCGAGCGCATCGCCAACGACGCGGTCGACATCGCCCGGGTGGTCACGCACCGCCTGGGGATCCCTGCCGAGCTGGTGGTGGCGCTGTCGGACGCAGAGGAGATCTCGCACCGGGTTCAGGTCGGCGACGGCTCCGAGGCGGCGCACTGCCCTGTCGCCGCTCTTGAACTGCCCGTCGCCACGGGCATGCGCATCATGGCCATACGCCGGGGTCGGGAATGGATCACCGATGTGGACGGCGACACGATGCTGCTGCCCGGCGATGCGCTGTTCATGCGCGGCTCGCCGGACGGCATCGGCCGCCTGCGGGAACTCGCCGGCGCTGAGGCGTGGGTCCCACCGGCGCCGCCGGAGGATCCCTGGATCACCGATCTGGACCGGGCCATGGATGTCCTCGTGGAGATGAAGAACCTCTCGGAGGTGGCCGTGGATCTGGCGTACTCCACGCTGGTGCTCGGCGATCCCGGGCTGGCGGCGCAGGTGCGGCACCTCGAGGGCCGCCTCGACGACATGAACGACCGGCTGGAGTTGTGGGTGCTGCGCGCCGCCGCCGACTCCACCGACCCCGGTCCGCTGCGCGGGTTGCTGCACATCTCCAACGCCGCGGAGGACCTCGGCGATCAGGCCAACCAGATGGTGTGGCTCGTCGAGAAGGGCGAGGACGTGCACCCCATCCTGGAGATCGCCCTCGGCGACTCCGACGAGGTGGTCGTCAACTACCCGGTGGCGAAGGATTCCCCTGTCGACGGCCTCTCCCTGGCCGAGCTGGGTCTGAATATCGAGCCCGGCTTCACCGTGCTGACACTCGTCCGGGGCCGCAGGTACGTGTACCGGCCGCGCGGCCGCACGGTCCTGCAGGCGGGCGACGAGGTCATCGCCTCGGGACCCGACGAGGGGTGTGAGGCGCTCGCCGCGCTGCTGGGGTGGGAACTGGAGCGCGACGACGAGGCCGGGACGGACCGGTTGCTTCCCCGGGCGGGAGCGCTCGGGGTACTGGCCTGAGCCACCCGGCGGGCGGACCATGACGGATCCGGCGGAGGTGGGCGCGCCCGCGGGCGGCGACGAGCCCCTGCGCCTGCTCACCGTGCACGCGCACCCCGACGATGAGTCGTCCAAAGGGGCGGCCACGGTGGCTCGCTATGTCGACGAGGGCGTGCATGCGGTTCTGGTCTGCTGCACCGGCGGCGAGGAGGGCGACATTCTCAACCCCGCCGCAGATGGGCCCGGAGTGCGTGAGCGGCTCGCCGAGGTGCGGCGCGCCGAACTCGACCGGGCGGCGGCGATCATCGGCTACCACCAGGTGGTGTGGCTGGGCTACCGGGACTCGGGATACCCCGAGGCGCCCGACGCCACCGGCGGGCCGTCCGAGCCGACCGAACTCCCGCCGGAATCCTTCGGCGGCGCCCCGCTTGGCGAAGCGACTGAGCGCCTCGTCAGGATCCTGCGCGCCGAGCGCCCCCACGTGCTGGTGATCTATCCCGACGACCAACTGGGCTACCGCCATCCCGATCATCTGCGTGTGCACGATGTGGGCCTCGCCGCCTTTGAGGCGGCCGGCGACCCGCAGTCGTTCCCCGCGGCGGGACCGCCGTGGCGGCCGCCGAAGCTCTACTACTCGCTCTGGTCGAAGGCCCGCATGCTGGCCATTCACGAGGCCTTCGGCCAGGTGGGCCTGCAGTCGCCCTACGAGCGGTGGTGGTTCGAGCGTGACTGGCAGGACCATCGCATCACCACCCGGATCGAGGTGGCGAAGTGGTACGACAGGCGCTGTGACGCCCTGTTGGCCCACGCCACCCAGGTGGATCCCACCTCGCCGTTCTGGTTCGGACTGCCCCGGGAGGTTGCCGCTCAGGCCTACCCGTGGGAGGACTACATCCTGGCGCGCTCCGACGTGGCGACCGAACTG